>NZ_JACTAH010000002.1:732326-1098490 GCF_014489115.1 Thauera sedimentorum
CATGTCCGGCTCCCGGCCCGGCACCGCGCTAAACGGCTTCGTTCAGCAGGCGCTCGAGCAATGCATGCAGTTTGTCGAAGTCGGGCTCGCCCAGGTACTTCTGCACGATCTGCCCACGCTTGTCGATCAGGTAGGTGGTGGGGGTCAGGCGCACACCCTCGAAGGCCCGCGCCACCTCGCCGCGGGTATCGAGCGCCACGGTGAAGGGCAGCCCGCTGCGTTCCACGTAGGCCTTCACCTGCGCCGGCGGATCGTAGTCCATGGCCACCGCGATGGTGCGGTAGCCACGGGCGGCGAACTTCTCGTGGGTCTGCACCAGCGCGGGCATCTCCTTGATGCAGGTGGTGCAGGTGGTGGCCCAGAAATTCACCAGCACCACCTGGCCGCGCAGGTCGGCGGTGCGAAAGCTCTCGCCCTGCAAGGTGGTGAAGGCCACGTCCGGCGCCGACGGCTTCTGGGTGAACACGAAAAAGCCGGCGATGGCGAGAACGAGGACCGCGATCGCGGCGATAATCTTGACCTTCATGTGCCTATTACCGAGAGAGGGGGTGCGTCATGGCTTCGATTCTCCGGGCTTTCGCCCTGCTTGTCATCTGCGCGCCGCTGTGGGCGGCCGACCTGTCCGCGCTGGCCCGCTTCAGCGACCGCGATACCGCCACCGGCTTGCGCGAGGCGCTCGGCCAGGGCGCGGCGCGTGCGGTGGACCTGCTCGGCAAGCAGGACGGCTTTCTCGGCAATCCCAAGGTGAAGATTCCGCTGCCCGAGGTGCTGCAGAAGGCCGAACCCATCCTCCGCCTGACCGGCCAGGGCGCCGAGCTCGACCGCCTGGTCACCGCGATGAACCGTGCCGCCGAAGCCGCGGTGCCCGAGGCGCGCAGCCTGCTGGCCAACGCGGTCAAGCAGATGACCGTGGAAGACGCCAAAAAGATCCTCACCGGCGGCGACGATTCGGTGACCCAGTACTTCCGCCGCAACACCGAAGGGCGGCTCACCGAACTCTTCCTGCCGGTGGTCAAGCAGAACACCGACCGCCTGGCGCTCGCCGGCCAGTACAACGCGCTGGCCGGCCAGGCCGCCGGCGTCGGCCTGCTGAAGAGCGAGGACGCGCAGATCGAAAGCTACGTCACCCGCAAGGCGCTCGACGGCCTCTACCTGATGATCGCCGAGGAAGAGCGCGCCATCCGCGCCAACCCGGTGGGCGCGGCCGGCAGCTGGGCCAAGCGCATCTTCGGCGCCATCAAGTAAGGCCGGTGTCCGCCCTGCTCAACGCCCCGCAGCGCGAGGCCATCCGTTACCTGGACGGCCCCTCGCTGGTGCTCGCCGGCGCGGGCAGCGGCAAGACGCGGGTGATTACCCACAAGATCGCCTACCTGATCGACGAGTGCGGCCTCAGCCCGGTGAACATCGCCGCGATCACCTTCACCAACAAGGCCGCCAAGGAGATGCAGGAGCGCGTCGCCCACCTGATGGGCGGGCGGGCGCCGCGGGGGCTCACGGTGTGCACCTTCCACGCCCTGGGCGTGCGCATCATCCGCCAGGAGGCGGTGCACTGCGGGCTCAAGCCGCAGTTTTCCATCCTCGATGCCGCCGACACGGTGCAGATCGTTGCCGACGCCGCCAAGGATGCCGACAAGGGCATCGCCAAGCAGATGCAGTGGCAGATCTCCTCGTGGAAGAACGCCATGATCACCCCGGCCGAGGCCGCCCAGCTCGCCGACAACGAGCTCGCCGCCGCCGCGGCCGCGGCCTATGTCCAGTACGAGCGCACCCTGCGCGCCTACCAGGCGGTGGATTTCGACGACCTGATCAGCCTGCCGGTGCAGCTCTTCGAGAACAACGAGGAAGTGCGCGAGCGCTGGCAGCACCGCCTGCGCTACCTGCTGATCGACGAGTACCAGGACACCAACCGCGCGCAGTACCGCCTGCTGCGCCTGCTGTCCGGCGAGCGCGGGCAATTCACCGCGGTGGGCGACGACGACCAGGCCATCTACGCCTGGCGGGGCGCCGACGTGGAAAACCTCAAGCTGCTGCAGCAGGACTACCCCAAGCTGCGGGTGATCAAGCTGGAGCAGAACTACCGCTCCTCGCGTCGCATCCTGGAAGCGGCCAACACGCTGATCGCCAACAACGAGAAGCTGTTCGAGAAGCGCCTGTGGTCCGAGCACGGCGACGGCGAGCAGATCGCCGTGCATTGCTGCCGTGATGCCGACGCCGAGGCCGAATGGGTGGCGATGAAGATCAACGCCCACAGGTTCGCCGCGCGCACGCTCTACAAGGACTACGCCATCCTCTACCGCGGCAACCACCAGGCGCGCATCGTCGAGCAGGCGCTGCGCAACGCCGGCATCCCCTACGTCATGTCGGGCGGGCAGAGCTTCTTCGACAAGGCCGAGATCCGCGACCTGATCTCCTACCTGCGCCTGCTGCAGAACGAGGACGACGATCTCGCCTTCATCCGCGCGATCACCACCCCGCGCCGCGGCATCGGCCCGGCTACGCTGGAAGCGCTCGGGCGCTACGCCGGCGAGCGCCATGTGAGCCTGTTCGCCGCGGTGTTCGAGGAGGGCCTGGCCGAACACCTCGCCGGCCGCCAGCTCGAGGCGGTGCAGGCCTTCGCCACCTTCATCAACAATCTCAAGTACCGCGTGCCGCGCGAGCCGGCCGGCCGCCTGCTTGAAGACCTGCTCGCCGCCACCCGCTACGAAGCCTGGCTGTTCGAGCACCTCGACAGCCGCGAGGCCGAGAGCAAGTGGAGCAACGTGCGCGACTTCGTCGGCTGGCTCACCCGCAAGGGCGACGAGGACGGCAAGAACCTCATCGAGCTCGCCCAGACCATCGCGCTGATCTCCATGCTCGACAAGGACGACCCGGACTTCGACGGCGTCCAGCTCGCCACCCTGCACGCCTCCAAGGGCCTGGAATTCCCCCACGTCTTCCTGGTCGGCGTGGAGGAAGGCCTGCTGCCGCACCAGGCGAGCATCGACGAGGATAAGGTGGAGGAGGAGCGCCGGCTGATGTACGTCGGCATCACCCGCGCCCAGCGCACGCTCACCATCAGCTGGTGTGAGCGGCGCAAGGCGGGCAAGGAATTCCGCCCCTGCGAGATCAGCCGCTTCATCGCCGAGATGGGCGGCGACGTGAAAATGAGCAACCGGCGCAGCAACGACCCGCTGCCCAAGGAAGAGGGCAAGAACCGCGCCGCCGCGCTGCTCGCCATGCTCGAACGGCGCGGGTAAGGGCGCAGCCCGCCTGTAGGAGCGGCCTTGGCCGCGATGCAGCGCTCGAGAGAACGGACGCCGCAATCGCGGCCAAGGCCGCTCCTACCGGAGTCTCCGTGACCAGAACGAAAAAAGGCAGCCCACGGGCTGCCCTTCTCAAACCGTGCGAACCGCGCCGCGGCTTATTCCACCGGCGGTTCGGTGAAGCTCGCGCCCGCGGTGTTGGCCAGGTAGGCGGTGGCGCGCACGATTTCGGTATCGGTCAGGTCGGCCGCGCCGCCCTTGGGCGGCATGTTGCCCAGGCCGTTGGTCACCGAAGCGGCCAGGGCTTGCAGGCCCTTGCCCAGGCGACCGGCCCACTCGCCGGCCTCGCCGGTCTTCGGCGCGCCCAGCGCACCGGCGGCGTGGCAGCTGGTGCACACGCTGTTGTAGATCTGCTCGCCGGTACGCGAGCCCGGGGCAACCTTCTCCACCTTCAGCTCGATCCTGGCGACCGGGGCAATGGCCGACGCGGTAACTTCCGGGTCGACCGAAGACTGCTTGCCACAGCCAGCCAGCAGCGAGGCTGCGACCACGGCAACGACAGGCAGTGCGATGCTGAGAGGCCGCTTGGCGGCACGAATAGCGCGATGTTCCGACATGCTTGGTCCTTTGACTGGCGGGAGCAAAGCGCGAATTATAGCGGCCCCGTTGCGGCTTGTGGCGCCGCATCATGGACTTCGCCCAAGTTCCGGTATATGCTTGCGCGCCTTGCTGGGACGCACTCCCGGCCTTCACGCGCCCGTAGCTCAGCTGGATAGAGTACTGCCCTCCGAAGGCAGGGGTCGGACGTTCGAATCGTCTCGGGCGCGCCAGATGCATCAATGGGTCAGGTCCTTACGGGCCTGGCCCATTTTCATTTGCAGCCGGGCCGTTCAGCGCCCTGTGCCGCCCATGCCGCACACACGCCGCAGCCAGGCGCCGATATCGGCGATTTCCTCGAGGCTTACCGAATGCGGCAGCTCATAGCTTCGCCACTCCGGCGCCATGCCCAGCTGTCTGAGCAGTTCGACCGCCTGCAGCCCGAGGGTTGGCGACACGACGTCGTCGTCGCTGCCGTGGGCGGCGAAGACCGGGATGTGGCGGCGTGCCGCCTCGAAACCCTCGATCAGCAGCCGCGGGCTGGGGATGTAGGTCGACAGGGCGATGATGCCGGCCAGCGGGGCCGGGTGGGTGAGCCCGGTGACGTAGGCCACCGCGCCGCCTTGCGAGAATCCGGCCAGGATGATGCGTTCGCTGGGCACGCCGCGCGCGGTTTCTTGCTCGATCAGCTGGCGGATCAGCGCGCGCGATTCGAGCAGCCCGGCCTCGTCGATCTGCCGGCTGTCGGGGGCGAGCGAGATGATGTCGTACCAGGCGCGCATGACGTAGCCGCCGTTGCAGGTCACCGCGCGGTACGGTGCGTGCGGGAAGATGAAGCGCAGCGCCGGGGTGTCGGGCAGCGCCAGTTCGGCGACAATCGGTTCGAAATCGCCGCCATCCGCGCCCAGGCCGTGCATCCAGATCACGCTGAAGCGCGGATCGGGGCCGGTTTCCAGTTCGATGGGCGGGGTGTCGAAGTGGAGGCCAGCGGAGTGGGGAAGGCTCAAGTGCTTCACCTTTGTTGCATCGGGGCGCGGGGGTGCCCGTCATGGGGGATCGATAAGGGATGAATCCCGAACACCTGGAACTGCTGCTGACCCGCGAGATGCCCTTCGGCAAGTACAAGGGCCGGGTGATCGCGGATCTGCCCGGATCTTACCTCGCCTGGTTTGCGCGCAACGGATTTCCGCCCGGGCAGCTGGGCCAGCTGCTGGCGCTGATGCACGAGCTCGACCACAACAACCTGAGCGGCTTGCTCGATCCGCTGCGCGGGCGAAGCTGAGCCGGTTACCGGCTACGTCCCACCGTTCGCCCTGAATCCTTCAGCGAACCGCGCCGCTGCGCGGCAAGGCCGCTACGCCCTCCCCGGCCTTCTCATCGAGCTCGTGCGTCCGACGCCGCCCTCAATGCGCATGCGAGCACAGCAGGCTCGCATCGGCCTGACCGCTTTGCGCCATGCACTCCAGACCGTCCATGACGGCCAGTGACGCGTGCTCCATGTCGGAGATGGCCTTCACGACGCTGCTCTCGTCGCCGTTGCGATAGGCCTGCAATACCCTCAGCGCGGATTCGTGAACCTTCACATGGGGAGGTTCGATCTCCCTGTAGCCGGGCAGCGCGGAGAAGCAGGCCTTTCCTTCGCCCTCGTAATACCACTTGCCCAGCCGGCAGTTGCGATGGTCCGCGAATTCGCTGGGGTCTTCGTCGGAGAGTCCGAAGATCACCTGATAGACACGGAACTTGTACAGCAGGTGATCCATCTTCGACAGTTCGCAGAACCCGCGCAAGGCGGAGGCGGCCACCGATTTTTCCATGTGGCCGGACATGCCCAGGAGCTGGCGCATGGTCTCCGATGCGGCCTGGCCGTCCTGGCTGAATGCGCCGGCCTGCTCGGCGAGCACGACCATCTGGTCGCGGCTGCGGGCGGTGTCGGTGCGAATCTGCTGAACCATGGTGGCGATCTCCGAGGTGGCGCTGGCGGTTCGTTCCGCCAGTTTGCGTACCTCGTCCGCGACCACGGCAAAGCCTCTGCCGGCCTCGCCGGCCCTTGCGGCCTCGATGGCCGCATTGAGCGCCAGCAGGTTCGTCTGGTCGGCGATTTCCTTGATCAGCTGGAGGATTCCGCCGACCTGCTGGGCGCGCTCGTCCAGTTGGCCGACCCGGCCCGCGGCATCGTTGGAGGCGACCGCCAGTTCCGACAGGTTTGCCGCGATGCGGTCGATCGAGTTGCCGCTGTCCAGCGACAGGCTCTGGGCCTCAAGCGCGCGGTCCTTCTCGTCCCGCATGGTGTTCGCCAGTGCCGCCAGCGATGACTGAGTCACCTTGAGGGACTGGGCGAAGGAAGACAGATTGGCAACGACGTCGTTCAGGAACCTGGCCCTGTTCTCGCATGCCAGGGCACGCTGCTCGGCGTCGGCAAATCGCCGCTCGGCCTCGGCCAGTTGCTGTGTTCGCTCGTCGAGCGCTGCCTTCAATCGGCCGATTTCCGCGTCCGTCTCATCCTTGCGTCCGCCCCAGATGCGCATGTCTCTTCCTTATAGGTATTTTTTGATGTGTAAACGCAAGCCGGCGGCGCATGCCGCCGTGCTCGCGAGATGGTATCAACGTCAATCGGCCTGCGAAGTTGAGAGCAGGCTTTCGTCCCAGGCTTCGTGCTTTTCAAAGCCGATCAGGTTGGCCACGGTGGCGGCGATGTTCGACAGGCCGGCGCCTTCCAGCGCCTTCAGCCCCAGCTTGCCGCCGCTGACATTGTCGTAGAGCACCAGCGGCACCGGGTTGAGCGTGTGTGCGGTCTTGGCCTTGTAGGAGCCGTCGGGGTTGAGCGCCGGCTGCTTGGTCTTCTTGTCGAGCTCGAACATCTCGTCGGCGTTGCCGTGGTCGGCGGTGATCAGCGCCACGCCGCCGGCCGCGTCGATTGCGGGCAGCAGGCGGGAGAGCGCGAGGTCGACCGCCTCGATGGCCATGGTGGCGGCGCGGAAGTGGCCGGAGTGGCCGACCATGTCGCCGTTGGCGTAGTTGCAGCGCAGCACCTTGTACTGGCCGCTCTGGATCGCCGCGATCATCGCGTCGGTGATCTCGGCGGCCTTCATCCACGGGCGCTGTTCGAAAGGCACGACGTCGCTGGGCACTTCCTGCCAGGTCTCGCCGGCGAACTTGCTGGAGCGGTTGCCGTTCCAGAAATAGGTGACGTGGCCGAACTTCTGCGTCTCCGAGCAGGCGAACTGGGCGACGCCGCTCTTGGAGAACCATTCGCTCATGGTGTCGCGGATGGCCGGCGGGTCGACCAGGAAGCGCTTGGGCAGCTTGAGGTCGCCGTCGTACTGCAGCATGCCGGCGTAGGTCACTGCGGGCGTGCGCACACGGTCGAACTTGTCGAACTCGGCGCCTTCCTCGAAGGCGCGGGTGATCTCGATCGCGCGGTCGCCGCGGAAGTTGTAGAACACCACCGCGTCGCCGTCCTCGATGGTGCCCACCGGGGCGCCGTCGCGGGCGATGACGAAGGGCGGCAGGTCCTGGTCGATGGTGCCGGGCAGGCGCTGGCGCAGCGCGCGCACCGCCTCGGACGCGCTGGCGAACTGTTCGCCGCGGCCCAGTACGTGGGTGTGCCAGCCCTGCTCGACCATCTTCCAGTTGGCGTCGTAGCGGTCCATGGTGATGACCTGGCGGCCGCCGCCGGAGGCGATCTGCGCGTCGAAGCCGGCGGCCGCCAGGTCGCCGAGGAAGGCTTCGAAGGGTTCCAGGTAGTCCAGTGCGCTGGTTTCGGGCACGTCGCGGCCGTCGAGCAGGGCGTGGATGCGCACCGCGCGCAGGCCTTCGTCGCGCGCGCGCAGCACCAGGGCCTTGAGGTGGTCGATGTGGCTGTGCACATTGCCGTCGGAGAACAGGCCGATGAAGTGCAGCACGCCCGATTTGCCGTTCGCGCCCGCCTTGGCGCCGGCGACGATCTGCTGCCAGGCTTGGCCCTGCCAGATGGCGCCGGAGGCAATCGCCCCGGCTACCAGCGCGGCGCCCTGCGCATAGACCTGGCCGGCGCCGATGGCGTTGTGGCCGACTTCCGAGTTGCCCATGTCGTCGTCCGAGGGCATGCCCACCGCGGTGCCGTGCGCGCGCAGGCTGATGTGCGCGTACTTGGCGAACAGTGCGTCCAGGGTGGGCTTGCGCGCGGCGGCGATGGCGCTGCCGACCTCGGTCTTGGGGATGCCGTAGCCGTCCATGACGATGACGACCACCGGGCCGGCGATGCCGGGGAAGGACGGGAGCTTGTTCAGCATGCTGGATTCCTGCGGGGAAAGGCGGAAACCCGCCATTTTACCGGATCGACCGGCCGGCCATCGCTGCCCTGGCGGCGCGTGCGGCCGGGTGCGTCAGCCGCGTTTGATGCAGAAGAAGTTCAGCTTGTTGCCGTCCAGGTCGCGGAAGTAGCAGCCGTAGTAGTTGTCGGTGCGGAAGCCGGGTTCGCCGGCGTCGCTGCCGCCCAGTTCGAGCGCCTTGCGGTAGAGCGCGTCCACCTGCTCCGGGCTGTCCGCCAGCAGCGCCACCATGCTGCCGTTGCCCACGCTGGCCGGCTGGCCGTCGAAGGGCGTGCACACCGCCAGCATGGGCTGGCCCGGCTTCACCGCCCAGCCGATCAGGCGGCCGAGGTCCAGCGCGCGCCGGGCACCGAGTTCGCCGAGCAGGGCGTCGTAGAAGGCGGTGGCGCGGGGCAGGTCATTGGTGCCGAGGGTGACGTAGCCGATCATCTTGTTCTCCGTTAGGGTCGTGGGTCGCCACGCCGGCTGGCGCGGCCACGGCATTATTGCAGAGCGCCGCGTCTCTGCTATTGTCCCCGCCATGCAGCCGATCATCTCCATCTCCGGTCTGAGCAAGACCTACGCCGGCGGCTTCCAGGCGCTCAAGAACATCGACCTCGACATCCGCCAGGGCGAGATCTTCGCCCTGCTCGGCCCCAACGGTGCGGGCAAGACCACGCTCATCGGCACCGTCTGCGGGCTGGTCAGGCCGAGCGCCGGGCGCGTGCTGGTGGGCGGGCACGACATCGTTGCCGACTACCGCGCCGCGCGAGCGATGATCGGCCTGGTGCCGCAGGAACTGACCACCGACGCCTTCGAGTCGGTGTGGGGCACGGTGAGCTTCAGTCGCGGCCTGTTCGGCAAGGCGCCGAACCCGGCGCATATCGAGAAGGTGTTGCGCGACCTGTCCCTCTGGGAGAAGCGCAACAACCGCATCATCACCCTGTCCGGCGGCATGAAGCGCCGCCTGCTGATCGCCAAGGCGCTCTCCCACGAGCCGCAGGTGCTCTTCCTGGACGAGCCTACCGCCGGGGTGGACGTGGAACTGCGCCGCGACATGTGGGCGCTGGTGCGCCGCCTGCGCGCGAGCGGGGTCACCGTCATCCTGACCACGCACTACATCGAGGAGGCCGAGGAGATGGCCGACCGCATCGGCGTGATCAACCGCGGCGAGATCGTGCTGGTGGAGGACAAGGTCGAGCTGATGCGCAAGCTGGGCAAGAAGCAGCTCACCCTGCACCTGGACGCGCCGCTCGCCGAACTGCCGCCGCCGCTGGCCGGCTATGGCCTGGAACTGGCCGACCGCGGCAGCCAACTGGTGTACACCTACGACGACGCCTGCGGCGACCGTGCCAGCATCCTCAAGCTGCTGGAGGATCTGGCCGCCGCCGGCATCGCCTTCAAGGACCTCCAGACCAGCCAGAGTTCGCTGGAGGACATCTTCGTCAGCCTGGTCGAGGACAGCCGATGAACTGGCACGCGATCCGCGCCATCTACCGCTTCGAGATGGCCCGCACCCGGCGCACCCTGCTGCAGAGCATCATCTCGCCGGTCATCTCCACCTCGCTCTACTTCGTGGTCTTCGGCGCCGCCATCGGCTCGCGCATCCCGCAGATCGGCGAAGTGAGCTACGGCGCCTTCCTGGTGCCGGGGCTGATCATGCTCTCGCTGCTCACCCAGAGCGTGTCCAACGCCTCCTTCGGCATCTACTTCCCGCGCTTCTCCGGCACCATCTACGAGCTGCTGTCGGCGCCGGTGTCCTACTTCGAGGCGGTGCTGAGCTACGTGGGCGCGGCGGCCACCAAGTCGGTGATCGTCGGGGTGATCATCCTCGCCACCGCCGCTTTCTTCGTGCCGTTCACCATCGCCCATCCGTTCTGGATGATCCTGTTTCTGCTGCTGACGGCGGTCACGTTCAGCCTGATCGGTTTCATCATCGGCATCTGGGCAGACAGCTTCGAGAAGCTCCAACTCGTGCCCTTGCTGATCATTACGCCACTGACCTTCCTCGGTGGCAGCTTCTATTCCATCGACATGCTGCCGCCGTTCTGGCAGACGGTGAGCCTGTTCAACCCGGTGGTGTACCTGGTGAGCGGTTTCCGCTGGAGCTTCTACGGCGTCGCCGACGTCGGCGTCGGGGTGAGCCTGGCCATGACCCTGCTGTTCCTCGTGGTGTCGATGGCCATCGTGGCGTGGATCTTCAAGACCGGGTACCGGTTGAAGAGCTAGCGCGCCGTTCGTGAGCCGCCCGGTCGCGGGCAAAAAAGAACGGGCACCCGCGGGTGCCCGTTCTTGCTTCGTGCGGGAGAGCGTCAGGCGGATGCGCCTTCGTATAGACGCTTTTCCAGCGCGAGGCTGCCCTTCATCTGGTGCATGGCCTTGGCGGCGGCGAGCACGGCGAGGTCGACCAGCGGTTCGAGCAGCACCACGCTCATGTAAGCGGCGCCGAAGCTGGCGACGCTCTGCAGGTTGTCAGCGCCGAAACCCTGGCCATAGAAGGCCCAGAAGGCCACCCAGGCGACGATGCCGCCCTGGTAGGCGACGGAGAGCTTGAGCGCCTGGCCGTAGCCGATGTCCACATACGCGGTTTTGGCCGGGATGATGCGGCGGGCCAGCGCGGCGGTGGCGAACAGCGGCACCAGCAGGGTGGTGAGGTTGATGCCGTACTGCGGCAGGTCGAACTGGGCGAACAGCACGCCCTGGGCGAGCAGGCCGGCGGCCAGGCTGATCGCCGCCGGCGCGGCGCCGAACAGCAGCAGGAGGGTGGAGCCGAGGATCAGGTGCACCTCGGAGACGCCCACCGGGTGGTGCGGCAGCACTTCGAAGAAGCAGAACACCAGCACGCTGGCGATCAGCGAGCGCAGCGCGAGCGAGGCGGCGCCGTCGCGGCGGAGGGTGTCGGCGGCGAGCTTGGCGGTGTAGCCCAGCGCGGCGGCGGCGGTGCCGTAGCTGAGCAGGATCTTGGAACCTTCCACGATTCCGGGTTCGATATGCATGTTGCGTTCTCCTTGTTTTCGGTTGTTGCGCTAGGAAACGGGTGAATCACGGGCCGCACGAGGCGGCCAGGCTACAGGCGGACACGCAGTCCGCATTCCATTCGCGCGCCAGACGCTGCGCGCGGCCGAGGGCGCGCGGGCCCTCGTCGAAATCGATCACGGTGCACTGGTCGGCGTGCCGCGGGGGCGGCGGCAGGGTGGCGAAGCGTGCGTCCGACAGCAGCCACAGCGCGACGCGCTCGTCCGGGGCGCGGCGCCGGCGTTGCGCGAGCAGGCGGTCGGCGAGCGCCACCGCGGCGGCTGCCGGGGTGCCGCCGCCACCGGCGATGGCGGCGATCCAGCGCTCGTTGAAGGCCACCGCCTTCCTCGGCGGCTGCAGCACGCGCGCGGCGCCGCCGGCAAAGCCGATCACCGCGAGCGCCTCGCGGCGGTGGTAGAGCGCTGCGGTCCACGCCAGCAGCAGGCCCTTGGCGAGCGCGAGGCGCCGGCCGCGCAGCATCGAGGCCGAGCAGTCGAGCAGCAGGCAGTGCAGCGTGGCGGCGCCGGCCGGCGGCGGGCGGTGGCGCAGGTGGCTGCGTGCGAGCGCGGCCGGGCCCTTGGCGGCGAGCGTGCGCGCCCAGTCGATGCGCGTCCCCGGCCGGCGTGCCTTGCGCCCGCGGCGCGCGGGGTTTCCGCCGCGTCCGCCAGCGCCCGGGCCGGGCGCCGACGGACGCGTCAGGGCTTTTTTGCGGAGAGCGGCCTCACGTTCTTCACTGCGCGGATCGGCACCGCCTGCGGCGGCAGCGCGCCCCAGTCGTCGGCGCTGTCCGCGGCAGGCGGCGGGTTGTCGGGCTGCTGCGACTGGCCGCCTTGCGGGTGCGGGGCGTCGGCCGGTTCGTCAGCGCTGTCGTCGGCCTTGCGGCGGTGGGCGAGCACCAGCTCGGCGACCGCGTCGATGTCGGCTGCGGTGATGGTGCCGCGGCCGTCCAACGCGGCGTGGGCGCGGGCGGCGCGCAGCATGACCAGATCGGCGCGCACGCCTTCGACCGCGGCGGCATGGCACAGCGCGGCGACCCGTTCGTGGTCGGCGTCGCCGAAGGCGATCGCGGGAAGCGCCGCGCGTGCGGCGGCGATGCGTGCGGCGAGTGCCTGCTGGGCGGGGGCGTGGCGTGCGGCGAAAGTGGCCGGGTCGGCGTCGAAGGCCAGGCGCGCGCGCACGATGGCCTGGCGCTCGGCGGGCGCGAGGGTGTCGCCCAGGCGCACGAACAGGCCGAAGCGGTCGAGCAGCTGCGGGCGCAGCTCGCCTTCCTCCGGGTTCATGGTGCCGACCAGGGTGATGCGCGCGGCGTGGGCATGGCTGATGCCGTCGCGCTCGATGCGGTTCACGCCGCTGGCGCACACGTCGAGCAGCAGGTCCACCAGGCCGTCGGCGAGCAGGTTCACCTCGTCCACGTAGAGCACGCCTTCGTGGGCGCGCGCGAGCATGCCGGGGCGGAAGCGCACCTGGCCGCCCTGCAGCGCGGCTTCGAGGTCCAGGGAGCCGACCAGCTGCTCTTCACTGGCGGAGAGCGGCAGGTTCACGAAACGCCCGCCCGGCAGCAGCGCGGCGAGCGCGCGCGCGGCGGTGGACTTGGCCGTGCCGCGCGGGCCTTCGACCAGCACGCCGCCGATCAGCGGATCGACGGTGGCCAGCAGCAATGCGGTTTGCAGCAGCGGCTGGCCGTGCAGGGCGGTGAAGGGGAAGGGGGTGTCGAGGCTCATCGTTCTTCCAGGTGCTGTTCGGCGGCGTGCAGGTGCTGCTCGACGCGTTCGCGGTAGTCGCCGGGTGCGGCCCACAGGCCGCGGTCCATGGCTTCGAGCAGGCGCTCGCAGATCTCGCCCAGGGCGTCGGGGTTGTGGCGGGCGAGGAAGTCGCGGGTGTGCGGGTCTTCCAGGTAGGCGTCGGTGACGCGGGCGTACTGGTCGTCGCGCACCACGCGCGCGGTGGCGTCGTAGGCGAAGAGGTAGTCCACCGTGGCGGCGATCTCGAAGGCGCCCTTGTAGCCGTGGCGCTTCACCCCGTCTATCCACTTGGGGTTGGTGATGCGGCTGCGCACCACGCGGCTGATCTCTTCTTCCAGCGTGCGGACCACCGGCGCGCCGGGGTTGCTGTGGTCGCCGAAGTAGAGCGCCGGCTGCGCTCCGCCAAGGTGGCGCACCGCGGCGCTCATGCCGCCGTGGAACTGGTAGTAGTCGTCGGAATCGAGCAGGTCGTGCTCGCGGTTGTCCTGGTTGTGCATGACCAGCTCGATGCCGGCCAGCCGCCGCGCGAAGGTGTCGCGCGCCGCGCTGCCGTAGTCGTCCTGGCCGTAGGCGTGGCCGCCCCACTCGAGGTAGGCGCGCGCGAGGTCGGCGTCGTCGTCCCAGTTGCGCCCGTCGATCAGGCCCTGCAGGCCGGCGCCGTAGGCCCCGGGCTTGGCGCCGAACACCCGGTGGCCGGCCTGGCGGCGCGCGCTGGCGGCGTCCAGCCCGTCGGCGGCGAGTGCGGCGGCCTCGCGCTCGATGCGCGCGCGGATCGGGTTCACCTCCTCGGGTTCGTCGAGCGCGGCCACCGCCTGCACCGCTGCGTCGAACAGGCGGATGACGTTGGCGAAGGCGTCGCGGAAGAAGCCCGACACGCGCAAGGTGACGTCGATGCGCGGGCGGTCGAAGAGCGACATCGGCAGGATCTCGAAGTCGCTCACCCGCTGGCTGCCGTCGGCCCACTTGGGGCGCACGCCGATCAGCGCGAAGGCCTGGGCGATGTCGTCGCCGCCAGTGCGCATGGTCGCCGTGCCCCACACCGACAGGCCGATGGCGCGCGGGTAGTCGCCGTGCTCCTGCAGGTAGCGCTCGACCAGGCGTTCGGCCGAGCGCAGGCCCAGGGTCCAGCTGGTCTGGGTGGGCACCGCGCGGGTGTCGATGGAGTAGAAGTTGCGCCCGGTGGGCAGCACGTCGGGGCGGCCGCGGGTGGGCGCGCCGCTGGGGCCGGCGGGCACGAAGCGGCCGGCCAGCCCGCGCACGAGCTGGTGGAGTTCCTCGCCGCCGCAGGCGTCCAGGCGCGGGGCGAGTTCCGTTTCGATGCGGGCCAGCACTGGGCGGGTGTGCGGCCAGTCGGTCTCCGGCGTGGCGGGCAGGCCGCGCTTCAGCACGTCGAGGGCGAGCAGTTCGAGGCGCTCGCGGGTGTCGCCGGTGGTGCGCCAGGGGCCGGCGTCGCGCACGGCGAGTACCGCCGGGCACGGGCCGCCCCAGGGCGCGCCCCAGTCGGCATCGAGCGGATCGAAGCCCTCGCCCAGCGCGAGGTCGGCGGCCAGCGCGCGGGTCAGGCCCTGGCGCGCGTCGCGGCCGTCGCCCGCCGGGTGGCGGGCGAGCGCGAGCAGGGTGTCGCGGCGCAGGCGCCCGGCGGGCGAGGCGCCGAACACGTGCAGGCCGTCGCGGATCTGCGCTTCCTTCAGTTCGCACAGGTAGGTGTCGGTGCGGTTGAGCAGTTGCTGCTCTTCCTCGGCGTTGCGCGGCGCTTCGAGGCCCAGGTCGCGGTGCAGGTCGTGGCGCACGATGTGGGCGAGGATCTGGCGACGCAGCTCGGCGGCGCGGCGCGGGTCGAGCATCAGCGCCTCGTAGTACTCGTCCACCTGGCGTTCCAGATCGCGGGTGGGGCCATAGCTCTCGGCGCGGGTCAGCGGCGGCATCAGGTGGTCGATGATCACCGCCTGGGCGCGGCGCTTGGCCTGGGTGCCTTCGCCGGGGTCATTGACGATGAAGGGATAGAGATGCGGCATGGGGCCGAAGACCAGATCCGGCCAGCATTGTTCGGAGAGCGCCACGCTCTTGCCCGGCAGCCATTCCAGGTTGCCGTGCTTGCCGACATGCACGATGGCGTCCGCGCGCCAGGCCTCGCGCAGCCAGCAGTAGAAGGCGAGGTAATGGTGGGGCGGCACCAGGTCGGGGTCGTGGTAGCTCGCCGAGGGGTCGAGCTGGTAGCCGCGCGCCGGCTGGATGCCGACGAAGACCCGGCCGCAGCGCAGGCCGGCGAGCATGAAGCGCCCGGCGCGCAGCATCGGGTCGGCCTCGGGCGGGCCCCAGCGCTCGACGATGGCGGCGCGGTTGGCGGCCGGCAGGGTGGAAAAGAAGGCGAGGTAGTCGGCCAGCGCCAGGCTCTGGCGCGCCGGGCGCACCGCCCAGTGCTCGGGGTCGTTGGTGACGCCTTCCTTGAGCTTCGCCATCAGCGCGTCGCCGTCAGCCGGGATGGCGTCCACCGCGTAGCCCTCGTCGGCCAGCCGGCGCAGGATGTTGATCACCGAGGCCGGGGTGTCGAGGCCCACGCCGTTGCCCAGCCGGCCTTCGCGGGTCGGGTAGTTGGCCAGCACCAGCGCGAGGCGCTTGTCCGCGTTGGGCCGCGTGCGCAGGCGGCACCAGCGCTGCGCGAGCTCGGCGACGAAGGCCATGCGCCCGGGTTCGGCGCGGTATTGCACCACGTCGCTCTGGGTGCGCTCGCAGCGGCGCTCCAGGCCCTTGAAGCTCACTGCGCGGGTGACGATACGCCCATCCACCTCGGGCAGCGCGATGTGCATGGCGATGTCGCGCGGCGCGAGGCCGTGGGCGTCGGCCCGCCAGACCGCCTCGTTGCCGCCGGAGAGGATGAGCTGCAGCACCGGCAGGTCGCCCGCCAGCGCGTGGTCGCCCGGCTCGTCGAGCGCCGAGCGCGCGAAGGCGGTGGTGTTGAGGATCAGCGCGGCGTCGTGCTCGGCGGCGAGCCTGCGCAGGGTGTCGATGCACAGCGCGTCCTTCAGCGAAGTGAGCGCGATCGGCAGCGGGTTCAGGCCGCGCGCGGCGAGCGCCGCGCACAGGTGGGCGAAGGCGGCGGTGTTGCCGGCCTGCAGGTGGGCGCGGTAGAACAGCACCAGCACGCAGGGCGCGCCGGGCGTCCAGTCGTCCTGCCATGCAGCGACGCTGCCCAGGTCGTGGCGCGGGTGGAAGACCGCGACGTTGGGCAGCGCGCGCGGCGGTTCGGGCGCCTCGCCGCGGCCGAAGTAGCGCGCGCCGAGGAAGCGGTAGAAGTTGCGCGCGTTGGCCGGGCCGCCTTCGCGGAGATACCGCCACAGCGTGCGCGCGTCGTCCATCTCCACCGTGCCCTTCATCAGCAGGTTGAGATCCTCGCTGGTGTCGCCGGAGAACATCGCCAGCGCGATGCCGCGCGCGCGGGCGAGCTCGCCGACCCGCTCGGTGCCGTAGGGCCAGTAGCTCTCGCCGCCCAGGTGATCGATGACGATCACGCGGGCGTGCTGCAGCACCTCGTCCAGGTAGAGGTCCACCGAGGCCGGCTGGCGCAGGTGCAGCAGGTTCGCGAGGCGCACCGCGGGGAAGCCGTCGCCCGGGCAGGCCGCGGCGAGCAGCGCCAGCGTGGTGTCGGCGGCGCTGAGCACGACGATCTCGGCCGGGTCCTGCGCGATGCGCGTGACCACCGAATCGTCCTCGACGAAGCCCCCCGGCTGGGCGGCGAGCAGGTGCATCAGGCGGCCTCGGCCAGCGCCGCGCCCTGCAGCGCGCTGGCGAGCGCGGCGGCGTCCAGGTCCTGGCCGATCAGCACCAAGTGGGTGCGGCGCGCCTCGTCGGCACGCCAGCGGCGGTCGAAGTAGCTATCGAAGCGGCGGCCGACGCCATGCACCACCAGGCGCATCGGCTTGTCGGCGAGGGCGACGAAGCCCTTGATGCGGTACAGGGTGTGGGCCTGCACCAGCTCGTGGAGGATGGCGAGCAGGCGCTCGCGATCGACCACCGGCAGCTCGACCGAGATCGACTGGAACGCGTCGTGATCGTGGTCGTGGTCCTCGCCTTCTTCGTGGTCGTGGTGGCTGGCGCGCAGGTGGATGTTGTCCTCGGCGGCGGCTTCCAGGCCGAGGATGAGATCGAGGTCGACACGGCCCTGCTCGCTCGCCACCAGCTTGACCTCGGGCGGCAGCTCCTCGCGCACCAGCGCTTCGACCGCGGCGCGCGCCGCGTCGTCGGCGAGGTCGGTCTTGGACAGGATCACCAGGTCGGCGGCGGAGAGCTGGTCCTCGAACAGCTCGTGCAGCGGCGACTCGTGGTCCAGGTTGGGGTCGGCGCGGCGCTGGGCGTCGACCGCCAGCGGGTTGGCGGCGAACTGGCCGGCCGCGGCGGCGGGCACGTCCACCACGGTGATCACCGCATCCACGGTGCACGCGTTCTTGATCTCCGGCCAGTTGAAGGCCTGCACCAGCGGCTTGGGCAGCGCCAGACCGGAGGTCTCGATGAGGATGTGGTCGATGTCGTCGCGGCGCGCGATCAGCTCGCGCATCACCGGGTAGAACTCCTCCTGCACCGTGCAGCACAGGCAGCCGTTGGCCAGCTCGTAGAGCTCGCCGGCCTGTTCCCGGCCGTCCTCTTCGCAGCCGATGCCGCAGCCGCGCAGGATCTCGCCGTCGATACCGAGTTCGCCGAACTCGTTGACGATCACCGCGATGCGCCGCCCGCCGGCATTGGCGAGGATGTGGCGCAGCAGCGTGGTCTTGCCGCTGCCGAGGAAGCCGGTGACGATGGTGGCGGGGATCTTGGCTCGGGTGGACATGGGGTTCTCCGGTTCGGTTACAGGTCGTCGCCCGGCGGCGGCACGCGGGCGACGAAGTGGCCCTTGACGCCCTCGGGCCATTGTTTGAAAGGCACCACGCCGCGCTCGGCGGCCTGGTAGCCGGCGGCGTAGTCGAGCAGCGCGTCGGCCGCGGCCGCGTCCGGGGCGAAGTCGCCCAACACGTAGGCGTACTTGCCGGGCGCACGCAGGGCGACGGTGCAGTGGCGCTTGCAGGCCATCAGGCAGGCGGTGCGTTCGAGCCGCAGCGCGGGCGCGGGGCGCGCGGCGAGGCGGGCTTCGAGCTGGCGCGCGAAGCGCTCGCCCGGGCGCTCGCCGTCGGGCGCGGCGGCGTCGTAGCCGCAGGTGGCGCACACGATCAGCGTGGCGCTCATCGGGCCGCCTCCGCTTGCAGCGCGGGGTCGGGCTCGGGGCGGCAGCGCCAGGGCAGGACGTAGGCCTGCGCCTCGTGCTCGCCGTGCATGGCCTGCACCTGGTAGACGCGCTGCAGGTTGGCCGGGGTGAGCACCCGGCGCGGTTCGCCGCAGGCCACCGCGCGGCCGGCGTGCATCAGCAGCACGCGGTCGCAGAAGCGGCTGGCGAGGGTGAGGTCGTGCAGCACCACGACGATGCTGCGGCCGAGCGCGCACTGGCGGCGCAGCAGCTCCATGACGCTGAGCTGGTGGTAGGGGTCGAGCGCGGCGACCGGCTCGTCGGCGAGCAGCAGCGGCGCTTCCACCGCCAGCGCGCGGGCCAGGCGGGCGAGGGCGCGCTCGCCGCCGGAGAGGCGGTCGAGGCGGCGCTCGGCCAGGGCGTCGAGATGCATGTGGGCCAGCGCCGCGTCCACCGCCGCGCGGCCGGCAGCGTCATTGCGGCCGTGGGGCAGGCGGCCCAGCGCGACGAAGTCGCGCACCGTGAGCGGCCACGCGGCCTGGTCGCCCTGGGCCAGGTAGGCGAGCCGGGTGGCGCGCGCCTGGGGCGACAGGCGGGCGAGCGCGGTGCCGGCAAGACGCGCCTCGCCCTCGTGCGGGACGAGCTGGGCGAGGGCGCGCAACAGGCTGCTCTTGCCCGCGCCATTGGGGCCGATCAGGCCGAACAGCTCGCCGCGCGCGATGGCGAGCGAGACCCCGTCTACCAGGGTCGCGGCGCCGCGGCGCAGGGTGATGGCGTCGGCTTCGAGCAGGGTCACGGCTGCGCTCCGATGCGCTCGCGCAGCACCAGCGCGAGAAAGAAAGGCGCGCCGATCAGCGCCGTGACCACGCCCAGCATCAACTCGAAGCCGCCGCTCACCAGGCGCAGCACCACGTCGGCGGCGAGCAGCAGCAGCGCGCCGCCCAGCGCGCTGGCGACCAGCAGGCGCGCTGGGTGGTAGCCCACCGCGCGGCGCAGCATGTGCGGCACCACCAGGCCGACGAAGCCGATCGCCCCGGTCACGGCGACGCTGGCGCCCACGCACAGGGCGGTGCCGAGCACCACCCGCGCGCGCAGGCGGGCGAGGCTCACGCCCAGGCTGGCGGCCTCGTCCTCGCCCAGCGTCAGGGCGTCGAGCGAGCGCGCGCAGGACAGCAGCAGGGCGAGGCCGGTGAGCACGAAGGGCAGTGCCAGGCGGATTTCGTCGAAGCTGCGGTCGGCCAGCGAGCCGAGCAGCCACAGCACGATGTCCTGCACGTCGGTGGGGTTGGGGGCGAGGTTGATCGCCAGCGAAGTGAGCGCGGCGGCGAGCGAGGACAGCGCGACCCCGGCGAGGATCAGCGTGAGGTTGCCCGCGCCGCGGCGCGCGACCAGGTAGAGCACCGCGGTGGCGAGCGCGGCGCAGCCCATCGCCGCGGCCGGCAGCAGCCAGATGTTGATCGCGGCGAAGCCGAAGTACAGGCACAGCACCGCGCCCAGGCTGGCGCTGGCGCTCACTCCCAGCAGGCCGGGCTCGGCGAGCGGATTGCGCAGCAGGCCCTGCAGCGCGGCGCCGGCCATGCCCAGCGAGGCGCCGACCAGGATGGCGAGCAGCACGCGCGGCAGGCGGATCTCGGCGACGATGGTGTGACGGCGCTGCAGCAGTTCGTCGGCGACCGTGTCGCCGCCCGGCAGCAGGGCGCCGGCGATGTCGGCGAGGCCGAGCGGCACCGGGCCGATGGCGAGCGAGGCCAGCGCGAGCAGCGCCAGCGCGGCGAGCAGGGCGCCGTTCAAGCGGGCGCTGCTCATTGGGCACCCTTGGCGCTGCGCGCCGTCCCGCCAGGCGGGAGCGAGCGCTGCTTGGGGCGGCCCGGCGCAGCGCTCATCGGTGCGCCTCCTTGGAGGTTACGCGGCGCAGGCCGGCGGCGAGCTCTTCGGCGGCCTCGACCAGCTGCCAGTTGCTGCAGCCCCAGTCGTTGTGGGTGAGCGCCAGCGTCGGGCGGGTGGCGGCCACCTCCCGCATCTGCGGATGGCGGCTCAAGCCGGCGCGCGCGTAGGCGCCGTCGTGCACCATCTGGCTGGTGACCAGAAGTTCGGGCGGGTTGGCGACCACCTCTTCCAGCGCGGCGCGGCCCCAGCCCTGGCGCCCGTTCGCGGCGGCGTGGTTGGCGAGGCCGGCGGCCTGCAGCACCGCGTCCACATGGGTGCCGGCGCCGGCGGTGCCGCCATTGGGGCGCAGGTAGAGCGCGCTCGGGCGTGTAGCGTCGCCCCGCAGGGCGGCCAGCCGTGCCTGCACCTCGCCGACCAGGGCCTCGGCGGCGGCGCCGCGGCCGATGGCCTCGCCCACCTTGCGCGTGCTGGCGAAGATGCCGTCCCAGTCGTTGGGGAAGGGCACGGTGACGATCGCAATGCCGTGGCGGGCGAACAGCGCCTGCTGGTGGCGTGCCTGCCAGCGTCGCGAGGCGAGCACCACGTCGGGCCGTGCGGCGATCACTTCCTCGGCGCTGCCGCTGTTGGCGGCGAAGTGCGCGGCGCGCGCGGCGAGCGAGGAGCGCGCCGGGTCCTGGCTTTTCAGGGACACCGAGACGATCTGCGCCGGGTCGGCGAGCGAGAGCAGCAGCACGTCGGCGCACAGATTGGTGGACATCACCCGCGGCAGCGGGCCGGCTGCCGCCGCAGCGAGCGGCGCGGCAGCCAGCAGCAGGGCGGCGAGCCGGTGGCGCATCAGAAGTCGATGCCGGCCTGGGCCTTCACGCCGGCCTTGAAGGCGTGTTTGCGGTCGGCGATCTCGCTTACCGTGTCGGCCAGCTCGACCAGCTCGGGCTTGGCGGCGCGGCCAGTGACGATCACGGTCTGCATCGGCGGGCGGTTCGCGATCGCAGCCAGCACCTCGGCGGTGTCGAGGTAGTTGTACTTCAGCATGTAGGTGAGCTCGTCGAGCAGCACCAGGTTCACCGCCGGGTCGCGCAGCATGCGCGCGGCCTGCGCCCATGCCTCGTCGGCAGCGCGCTTGTCGGCGTCCCAGTTCTGGGTGTTCCAGGTGAAGCCGGTGGCCATGGCGTGGTATTGCACGCCGGCGCCGGCCGGGCTCTGCTGCAGGAAGGTGACCTCGCCGGTGGCCTGGGTGCCCTTGATGAACTGCACCACGCCGGTGCGCTGGCCGTGGCCGAGTGCGCGGTACAGGGTGCCGAAGGCCGAGGTGGTCTTGCCCTTGCCGTTGCCGGTGATCAGGATGACGATGCCGCGTTCTTCCTGGGCGCGTGCGATGGCGGCGTCGACGACGTCCTTTTTGCGCTGCATGCGCTCGTTGTGGCTGTGCTTCTTGTCCTCGTCCATGGTCGGCGCTCCGAGTGTTCATGTCGAAGGTGCCGGGCGGGGAAGGACGAAACACGTCGGGCAGGACCGTTACGGACGGCTGCCCTGCACTGCGGCTGGCGAATGCTCGGGCTGAGGCGCCCACGGACCAGTCGGTGAATCGCCCACACCCCGGGGCACCTACCTTGTCGTCGATCGGGTCGGTCTTCTGGCTCGCCGTCGTCCGGAGGCCGCCGCCTTCCCGGGCGCGAGGGCCCAGTGGCGTGTGTGGCGGCTCCGTCAGGCTTACAGCAGCGGGGGCTGCGCCGGAATGGCGGGCGCGTTGTGCGCCGGCGTCACCGGACTTCCCGTTTCACCCCGGAGCGCGGATGCGCGACGGGGCTCCTGATCGATGCAGTGCGCAATATACGGCAAGCGCCTCGCGTCGGGCAATCTGTTCGGGGAGCCTTGGGCGAACGGCGGGCGACGGTCTTGCATTTTTCTAGACGAGCGGTCTAATATTCAGCCCATGGAAGCGCCCCCCGCCCTGCGCCGCCGTCCCGGCCGCCCCCCGAAACGCATCGACGACCGCCTCGATACCCGCGAGGCGCTGGTGCGCTGCGGCACCGAGGTGCTCACCGAGAAGGGCTTCGCCGCCACCGGCATCGACGAGGTGCTGCGCCGCGTGGGCGTGCCCAAGGGCTCCTTCTATCACTACTTCGACAACAAGGAAGCCTTCGGCCGCGCGGTCATCGACCAGTACGCCGCCTACTTCGCGCGCAAGCTCAACCGCTGCTTTTTCGATGCCTCGCGCCCGCCGCTGGCGCGCGTGCAAGCCTTCGTGGACGACGCCTGCGGCGGCATGGCGCGCTACGAATTCCGCCGCGGCTGCCTGATCGGCAACCTCGGCCAGGAGATGGCGGTGCTGCCCGAGGCCTACAGGGCCCGCCTGGAGGAGGTTTTCGAGGACTGGCAGGCGCGCCTGGCCGCCTGTCTGCATGAGGCCCGCAAGGCGGGAGAGATCGCGCCGCATGCGGACTGCGAGGCCCTCGCGGCCTTCTTCTGGATTGGCTGGGAGGGTGCGGTCTTGCGCGCCAAGCTCGCGCGCAGCGAGGCGCCACTGCGGCAGTTCGCCGCCGGCTTCCTCGCCGGCCTGCCGCGCTGATTCTTTTTACGAGTATTTCTAGACGACCGGTCTAGAACCACATGGAGGAGATGGACATGTTCAAGGCAATCCTGATTGAGAAGGACGACGCCGGTTACCGCGCACAACTCACCGAGCTGGCCGACGACGCGCTGCCGGAAGGCGACGTCACCGTGCGTGTGGCCTACTCGACGCTGAACTACAAGGACGGCCTGGCGATCACCGGCAAGGGCCCGGTGGTGCGCAAGTTCCCGATGGTGCCCGGCATCGACCTGGCCGGCACGGTGGAAGCCAGCAGCCACCCGGACGTCGCCGTGGGCGATGCGGTGGTGCTCAACGGCTGGGGCGTGGGCGAAGGTCATTGGGGCGGCCTCGCCCAGCGCGCCCGCCTCAAGGGCGACTGGCTGGTACCGCTGCCGTCCGCATTCACCGCCCGCCAGGCGATGGCCATAGGCACCGCGGGCTATACCGCGATGCTGTGCGTGATGGCGCTCGAACGCCACGGCGTGACCCCGGACCAGGGCGAGATTCTGGTGACCGGCGCCAACGGCGGGGTGGGTAGCGTGGCGGTGGCCGTGCTGGCCAAGCTGGGCTACACCGTGGTGGCCTCCACCGGCCGGCCGGACGAGGCCGACTTCCTCAAGACCCTGGGCGCCGCGGAGATCATCGACCGCGCCACCCTCAACGCCCCGGGCAAGCCGCTGGCGCGCGAGCGCTGGGCCGGTGCGGTGGACACCGTGGGCAGCCACACGCTCGCCAACGTGTGCGCCAGCACCCGCTACCGCGGCACCGTCACTGCCTGCGGGCTGGCGCAGGGCATGGATTTCCCCTCCACGGTGGCGCCCTTCATCCTGCGCGGTGTGACGCTGGCCGGCATCGACAGCGTGATGGCGCCGCGCGCCGAGCGCCTGGAGGCCTGGCAGCGCCTGGGGCGCGACCTGGATGTGGCCAAGCTTGAGCTGATCACCAGCGAGATCGGCCTGAGCGAGGTGATCGACACCGCCGGCCGCCTGATGGCCGGCCAGGTGCGCGGCCGCGTGGTGGTGGATGTGAACCGCTGAGCCGCAGGCAGATATTCGACACGCAATACGACGACAACCGTTTCAAGGAGACCAGCATGACCGACAAGATCAGCCGCTTCGCGGTGCCCGACCTCAACGCCCTGCCCGAAGACCTGCGCAACCGCATCCTCGGCGTTCAGGAAAAGGCCGGCTTCATTCCCAACGTATTCCTGATGCTCGCGCACCGCCCGGCCGAGTTCCGCGCCTTCTTCGACTATCACGACGCGCTGATGGAGAAGGATGTCGGCCTCACCAAGGCCGAGCGCGAGATGATCGTGGTGGCCACCTCGGGCGCCGGGCAGTGCCTGTACTGCGTGATCGCCCACGGTGCGGTGCTGCGCATCCGCGCCAAGAACCCGCGGGTGGCCGACCAGCTCGCCACCAACTACCGCAAGGCCGAGATCACCCCGCGCCAGCGCGCGATGCTGGACTTCGCCATCAAGCTGTCCACCCGCGGCGGCGAGATCGAGGAGGCCGACTTCGCAGCCCTGCGCGAGCACGGCTTCGACGACGAGGCGATCTGGGACATCGGCGCGATCACCGCCTTCTTCAGCATGAGCAACCGCCTGGTGCACCTCACCGGCACGCCGCCCAACGAGCAGTTCTACCTGATGGGGCGCGTGCCCAAGGGCTGATCGCCGCCGTCGATGGCGGCGGATGCCGGACCGCGGACGTCGCATGACGGTGCCGATGTAGGAGCGGCCTTGGCCGCGATCGCAACAGCGTTCTTGCCACGCGCCGCATCGCGGCCAAGGCCGCTCCTACGGGGGCGCTTTAGGCCGTGGTGGCAAACACCGTCAGTACCCCGGTGTAGCCGTACAGCCGGTCGCGGGCGATCTCGCCGGCGGCGTAGAAGCCGACCAGCGGCAGGTCCTCGCCGAACGCCTCGCGCAGTGCGCGCGCTTCGGCGTGCGGAGCGCCGAAATGCGCGCCGCCGCGCCCGGTGCAGCTCACGTACAGGGCGCCGGCGGCCTGCCGGCCGGTGCTCGCCAGTTCGGCGCGGATCTCGCTGGCGATGCGTACCAGGTCGGCCAGCGCCGCGCCGGGGTCGCGCCGGCAGAAGGCCAACTGCATGCCGGGGGCGACCTCGTCGGCCACCGCCAGCACCTGCTGCTGCGGGTCGAGGCCGATGATGTGGCGTACCCGGGTGTCCGGGCCGAACAGGCCTGGGGCCAGCGCCAGATCCTCCTCGTCGGCGCACAGGCCGACCAGCGTCCCGGCCAGCGCCTGCGCGGTGATGTCCAGCGGCAGGTCGCCGGCCAGGCCCAGGTCGTCGAGCGCGCAGGACAGCGCGGGCTGGCCGTCGAGCGCGATCACGTAGTTCTCCTGGGCGTGGGTGATGGTGCGCAGCGGCCCGACCGGCTGGCAGCCCTGGGTGACCCGCGAGAGCACGCCTACGCCGGCGTCGAAGGCCACCCCGGAGAGGCCGCCGTCGAACACCTCGCCGGCGATCTGCAGGTTGCGGTTGCGCGCCGCGGACAGGCCGCCGAACAGGTAGCCGGTGGCGGTGCGTTCGGCCAGTTCCTGCAGCAGCTCCTGCAGGTCCGGGGTGCTGCCGTCGGCGTGCACCAGGGCGGTGTAGGGCTGGAAGCCGCCGGTGCCGGGGTGCAGGGGCTGGCGTCCGGAGAACAGGCGGAAGGCGTGCGCCGGCAGCGGGGCGATCATCAGCGCCAGCGCCGGTTCGTCGAAATGCTCGCGGCCGTTGGCGGCCACGCCCAGGCCCACCGTGCCCACCCAGGTCATGCCGGGCAGGCGGCGGTTCAGGCCATGCACGATGTTCTCCGCGTCGGCGGCCAGGTGGTCGGTGAGGTAGCACCAGCCGAGGGTGTATTCCACCGTGTGCCCGCCTTCCTGCCGAGCCGCGAGCTGCGGCGCGAGCTGGGCGACGCAGTCGTCCAGCGCCGCCTGCCAGTCCGCGTTCGCCGCGTGAGCGACGATGAAGCTTGAGGGGGACATGTCCGCGGCCTCCGCGAGTGGGTCGTGCCGGTTGGACACCGCCCCGGCGCTTGCGTTGCGCGGGCGTCAGTGCGGCCCGAGCGAAGGCGCCGGCGCGCGCGCGGTGCGCGGCAACTCGTCGGCCGGAGCGGGGCGGCCGAACAGGTAGCCCTGGTAGGCGTCGCAGCCGCCCTCGGCGAGCAGGGCGCGCTGGGCTTCGGTCTCCACGCCTTCGGCGATCACCTCCAGGCCCATGGTGTGCGCCAGCGCGATGATGGTGCGGGCGATGGCGGCGTCGTTGGCGTCCACCAGCACGTCGCGCACGAAGGAGTGGTCGATCTTCAGTTCGGCCAGCGGCAGGCGCTTGAGATAGGCGAGCGAGGAGTAGCCGGTGCCGAAGTCGTCGAGCGAGAAGCTCACGCCCAGGCTGCGCAGTTCGGTCATGCGCTCGATGACCTCGTCGATGTCCTCGAGCAGCATGCTTTCGGTGAGTTCGATGCGCAGCCGCGCCGGGTTGGCGCCGGTGTCGCGCAGCGCGGTGCGCACGTCGTCGACGAAGCCGGCATGGCGGAACTGCCGGGCGCTGACGTTGATCGACAGGGTCAGGCCGGCGCGGTCGGCCATGCCGGCCCATTGCGCGAGCTGAGCGCAGGCCAGTTCGATGACCTGGTGGCCGATCGGCAGGATCAGGCCGGTTTCCTCCGCGATCGGGATGACCTCGCCGGGCGGCACCACCCCGCGGCGCGGGTGCAGCCAGCGCAGCAGGGCCTCGGCGCCGATCAGCCGGCCGGCCGCATCCACCTGCGGCTGGTAGTGCAGGATGAACTGGCGGGCTTCGATGGCCTCGCGCAGCTCGTTCTCCAGCTGGGTGCGCGCGGTCAGCCGGTCACGCATGGCCTGGCCGTAGAAGCACAGGCGGTTGCGTCCTTCCGCCTTGGCCTGGTACATGGCCAGGTCGGCCTGCTTGAACAGCTCGTCGCCCTCGTCGCCGCTGCCGTCGAACAGCGTGGCGCCGATGCTCGCGGAACTGGCGTGGGTCTGTCCGCCAAGGCGGTAGGGCCGCCCGAGCGCGGCGAGGATCTTGCCGGCGACCGCCTGCGTTTCCTCACTGGCGACCGGAATGTGGCCGTCGAGCTCCTCCAGCACCACGACGAATTCGTCGCCGCCCAGGCGCGCCACGGTGTCGGTGTCGCGCACGCAGCCCAGCAGGCGGCTGGCCACCTCCTTGAGCAGGGCGTCGCCCAGTTCGTGGCCCAGGGTGTCGTTGAGCGTCTTGAAGTTGTCCAGGTCGAGAAACAGCAGGGCGCCGCGCTGGCGGTGGCGCCGGCAGGCCGACAGGGCGCGCCTGAGGCGGTCGCCGAGCAGGCGGCGGTTGGGCAGGCCGGTGAGCGGGTCGTAGAAGGCCAGTGCATTGATGCGCTCTTCCGCTTCGCGCAGTTCCTGCACCTGGCCGAGCAGGCGGGCGGCCTGGTCGCGCAGCGATTGCTGGCTGCGCTGCAGCATCTGCCGCATCGTCTCCTGCGCGCCGGCGAGCTGGGCAATCTCGCCGATGCGGCTGCTGACCGGTGGCGGAGCGCTGAAGTCGAGCGCGCCGATGCGCTGGCTGGCGGCGGCCAGGGTCTCCAGCGGCTGCGCGATGCGGCGGGCCTGGCCGTGGGCGATGAGGCCGGCGGCGAGCATCAGCAGCGCCAGGGCGCCGGCCAGGCCGGTGCCGATCAGTATCCAGGGCGGGGCGAAGTCGTCGGCCGGCGCCAGGGTGAGCACCCACAGGCGGTGGTCGCCCAGCGGGTAGGGGCGCTGGGAGAGCAGCCAGTCCTCGCCGGACGACGACACCCGCCGCACCGGCACCGTCTGTCGTCCGGCCTGGCGCCATACCGCCAGGGCGTCGTTGATCGGTGCGATGCCCAGTGCGCTGACCGGCAGCAGCAGGCTGCCGAACCAGTCGTCGGTGCTGATGCCTGCCGGCATCGCAGGCAGGCCGAGGACGCGCTCGTCCTCGGTGAGGATGAGCGCGAAGCCGCGACTGCCGACCTGTTCGTCCAGCGTGGCCGAGGACAGGTCGCGCAGCATCACGTCGTAGCCAAGCACGAAGCTGCTGCCGTCGGGCAGCTGGATGCGCCGCGAGGCGGTGACGCCCGGATCGACGGTAGACAGGAAGGTGTAGGGCTGGGTCCAGTGCACCTGCCCGCCCTCGGCGGCGGTCATGGCGCCGGTAAACCACGGGCGGCGGCGGGGATCGTAGTTTCGCGTTTCCCAGTAGTCGGTCTGCGAGCCGTCCGCGCCACGCTCGACGAAACGGTGGCGGTCGCCCCAGCGGGCGAGGTCTGTGAAGCGGTTGAGCAGCCGGCCGTCGCCTTGCTCGAGCAGCAGCCAGCCACGGCCGTCCGTGGTGCCGGCGACCACCGAAGTGATGGTGGGGGACGCGGTCAGCAGGGCTGTGAAACGCTGGTTGAAGGACTCGGGACGGTCTATGTGCGGCGGGTCGGCGGCGATCCACCCGGCGCCGGTCTCCAGCAGTTGCTCGACCGGCTTGAAGGTGTGGTCGAGCCGGCCCTGGACGCGCTCGGCCACGCGGTCGAACTCGGCTTCGGCCATGCGGTCGAGCGTGGGCATCATCCACAGGACAAGGAAGCCGGCGGTGATCACCAGCGCGCTGCCGCCGACCAGCAGCAGCATGCGGACCAGGATGGTCCGCCGCAGGGTGGTGACGGGACGGGCGAGCGACATGGCCGGTCCGGGTCAGCGCGCGGGGGCGGGATGAGGGAAGGGTGTGACAGGCATGCGTCGGTCTCCGTGGCCGGGCGGAACCATGTTCCGCGCCGCGGCGCTGCAATCTGGCCGACCGGATTCTTCGTGTCCGGCTCGGCCGTCATCATACCGAATCGGTCTGCGGCCTTCCGAGCACTGTGTCAGGGTTTCGCCGCGCGCGGAGCGGCTGGCCGCCGAAGGGGTACAGCAGGGTCCGGCACGGGGCAATACAGTGCGCTTCGTAAGCTGAATGTACCCAGTACATTCATCGTTCTTTGGGTCTGTACCCAAGCGATTGCCGACCATATCCTGAATCCGTCGTTTCAATGGTGTGCGACGAGGAGGACATGATGCTGGTGATCGAGCTGCTGCGCCGTCTGCGCGAGGTGCTGTCCGCTTTGCTGCTGCGGCGGCGCGGGCGGCGGGAACTGCTGGAACTGGACGAGCGCTTGTTGCGCGACGTGGGGCTCAGCCGTGAGCAGGCGCTGCGCGAGGCGGACAAGCCCTTCTGGCGCGTCTGAGCGCACCTGTCCGCCACTCAGCGCGAGAGCGCCGCGGGTGCGCCGATGACCAGGCCCTGCGCGTAGTCGAAGCCATAATCGGGCAGGGCCTCGCGGAACAGCTCGTCTTCCACCTCGGAGGCGATCGTGCGGATCGACAGGGCGGCGGCCATGCCGCACAGCGCCTGCGCCAGGTTGCAGCCGGCTTCCAGCCCGTAGGCATCGGCCAGGGTCTTGAGGCTGATCTTGACGTAGTCCGGGCGCAGCTCGGCAAGCAGTGAGCTGGCGTTGCCGTCCAGCCGCTCGAGGGCCAGCGCGCAGCCTGCCTCGCGGACCAGGGTGGCGAACCTGGCGGTTTCCTCCGGGCACTGGCCGGCCAGCGCCGCCGGTATCTCCAGCACCAGGCGTTGCGCTTCCACCGCGTGGCGGTGCAACTGGCCGACCAGCGTGTCGAGATACTGGTGCGCGTGGGTCAGCGAGGCCTGGGTGACGTTAAGGCCCAGGCGGGACAGGGGCTCGCCGGCCACGGTCTGTTGGCTGCCGAGGTGCACGCAGGCGCGCTCGGCCACCCATTGGTCGAGGAGCAGGCCGGAGCTGCCCGCCCCCAGGCGCGACAACAGGTCGCCGGGCGCCATCGGCGTGTCGCCGCCGTCCCTGATGCGCAGGAGCACCTCGTGCCAGGGCGGGCAGTCCTGCCTGCCGATGCCGACGATGCGCTGGCCGTACAACTCGAGCTGGGCGAAGGGGATGCCCTCGGGGCCGTCGCTGAGGACGTTGCGGTCGCTCTGCCGGCGCTTCGGCGCCATGGCGTGCTCGTGTTCGATGACCCGGTTGCGCCCGCCCTTCTTGGCCGCGTAGCAGGCGAGGTCGGCGGCCACCAGCACGTCGGAGGCGCTGTCCAGCCCGCCGTCGATGCGCACCAGGCCGACGCTGGCGCCCACCGAGAAGCGCCGTCCGTCCCAGTTGAAGCGGTACGCCGCCACGGTCTCGCGCAGGCCTTCGGCGATGCGCAGGGCCTCTTCCGCCGAGCAGCCGCGCAGGATGAGCGCGAACTCGTCGCCGCCCACCCGGCAGATCAGGTCGTCCGCCCTGACGCGCTGGCGCAGCAGCTTGGCGATGCGGCGCAGCAACTCGTCGCCCGCTGCATGGCCGCAGGTGTCGTTGACGATCTTGAAGCGGTCGAGGTCGATGAAGCACAGCGCGCCCTGGTCGCCGGCGCGGCGGGAGGCCGCCACCGCCTCGTCGAGCGCCTGTTCGAAGGCGCGCCGGTTGGGCAGGCCGGTGAGCGGGTCGTGCAGGGCCTGGTGGGCGAGCTGGGCGGTGGCCTCATCCACCCTGGCCTGCAGCGTCTGGTGGGCGGTGGCGATCGAGCGCGCCATGGTGTTGAAGCCGCGCTGCAGGGCGCGCAGTTCGCCTATCGCCGCATCGTCGGGCACCGAGATGTCGAGCTGGCCGTCGGCCATGCCGCTCACCGCGTCGGCCAGGCGCACCACCGGATCGGTCACCGCCCGCGCCAGACGGGTCGCCAGCACCGCGGTGAGGGCCAGGCCGCCGATGGTCAGCGCCAGCGTGGTGAACAGGATGGCGCGCTTGGCGGTGTCCAGCTCGCGGGTGTCGAGCTCGACATAGACCCAGCCGGTTTCCACCGGCGCAAGTCGCGCCGCGCTGCTCACATAGCTTGCAGCGAGGTCGTCCACCGCCAGCGGAGTGGCCATCACCGGCGCGGCCAGGGTCAGGCGCTGGTCGCGGTGGTCGAGCACTTCGGCGCGGCGGGTGGCGAGGATGCGTCCGGTTACCGCCAGCCGCGGGCGCCCGCTCACCGCCATCAGTTCGCCGGCGCTGTCGTAGATGGCCACCGCGGCCACGTCGCGCTGTTCCAGCACCGCCTGGATCAGGCTCATCAGCGTGCCGTGGTTGCCGGAGATCACGCCGTATTCGGCCGCCGGGGCAAGGAAGCTGACGATGGCCAGGCCGCGGTCGCGCATAGCGTCGTCGGCGGCCTGGGTGCCGCGCACCACGAACAGGCCGGCGATGGCGCTGGCCAGCAAGGCGGCGGGGAGCAGCACCACCAGCAGCAGGCGCTGTCGCAGTGAGAGGCGGCGCAGCATTTTCATTGGCCTTCTCCCCGGCGCAGCTGCTCGAGCAGCGTGGCCTCGTCCGCGATGTCCAGGTTGAGCGCGCGGGCCACCTGGCGGTTGATGGCGATGCTGAAGCGGCGCGGCGAGCGCGGTGCCGGCAGCTGCCAGGCGGTGCCGTGCGTGCCGTTCAGCCACTCGCCCAGGTCGCGGGCGACGTCGCCAGTGGAACTGAATACCGCCGCGAGCGCGCCGGCATCCACATAGGCTTGGGAATAGGCGAATACCGGCCGGCGATAGCGATAGCTGGTCAGCAGCAGGGAGCGCGCGGCCGAGGGGCTGGACACCAGCGGGTCGGGCAGGGCGAGCAGGGCGTCGTTCGACTCGAGCGTGCGTTCGAGTGCCGGCAGCAGCTCCGCCGGCGCGGAGATCTGCCGGGCACCGAGCTTGAGGCCCGCCGCCTCCAGCGTCTTGGCGAACCCGGGCTGGAGCGCCGCGCTGTCCGGGCCGAACACTGCGCCGACGCGGCGTGCCTCCGGCAGGACCGCACGGATCAGGGCGACGTGACGTTCGACCGGCTGGTCGAGCACGATCGCGGAGAACGGCGCGCCCGGGTTTGCGCGACGCAGTGCCTCGAACTGCTGGCGGCCGATCAGCACGCCGAGGGTCGGCCGGCCGGCGCGGGCCGCCATCGCGTCGGCCGCCGGCCCGCCGGCGGCGATGATCAACTCGGCACGTTCGAGCACCGCGGCATCCACGCCGTCCTCCATGTTTCCGCCGTCCACGATCTGGTGGCCGCCACCGGCGGTGGCCGCCCGCAGGGCATCGGCAAACCGCTCATAGGCGCCGCCCTTCTGCGACAGTACCAGCGCGACCTCGTGCGCAGCCGCCTGCGGCACGAGGGCGCAAGCCGCAAGGAGGGTGATTATCCGGCGAAGTCCGCGGAGCATGTGTTGCAGCCGGTCAAGCGCTCGGGCATGGCAGCTTCCGGTGGATGTTGATGACATGTCCCGGCAGCGTATTCGCGCCGGATGCAGCCGGCAAGCGCAACACGCGAGCCGTCATGACCTCCTGCACGGCGGACGATGCGACGGGCGGTCAGAAATCGAGACGCAGGGAGACCCAGTGGCGGCGGTCGACCCGGCGCTGCAGGCGCTGTTCATGGTGCGCGCCATCGAGGGACTGCACCGTGTAGGCCAGTTCGCCGCGCTGCGGACCGAGCTTGAACGGGTGGGCGATACGCAGATCGGTGCGGTTGTATTTGCCTACCTCGGTATTGCGCGTCCATTTCATTTCGCGCACCCAGTAGCGGGCCACTGACAGGTCGATGCCATACGGCAGTTCCTGCATCAGCAGCAAGGAGCTCGAGCGGCGCGGTGCGGATTCTTCTGCGAGCGCAACGTATCTCTCGAAGGCGCCGTTGTAGTTGCTGTCCTCGTTGGCGGCGAGGCGAGCGCCGTTGGCGGTGTTTTCGCTCTCGATGCGAATGTCGGCCTGGGCGAAGGCCAGGCGGGTGCCTTCGAACGGCTGCCACTTGAGCTGGTACTCATAGCCGCTGATGCGGATGTCCTGGACGTCCTGCACCGTATAGGGGGAGGCAGACAGTCCGGCAGGGATCTCGCCGGTGCGGATCTTGTGCATCAGGCGGTCGCTGAGTTTCTCGCGGAAATGGCGTACGTCCAGGCTCATGCGCCAGTCGCGCCAGTCCCCCAGATAGGCAAGCTCCCAGCTGTCCAGGCGCTCCGCAGGCAGGTCGGGATTGCCTTGCCAGTCCGACCTGGCGCTGCCATTGCTCCGCACGTAGAACTGATTGGCGCGGTAGTCGAGCGTGCCCGCCGTGCGCCAGGCTCGCGCATAGCCGATGCGGACCGTATTCTCCGGCGTCAGGTGAAAGCTCAGGCTGCCGCGGGGAGCGACATGGCTGCCCGCCAGCGAATCGTCTTCGTAGGAAATGCCCGCATTACCGGTGAACCACTCGTAGGGCTTCCATTCCACGTTGGCGAAGACGCGACCCACGTCGCGGCTGACCTCGCCCATTCCACGCAGGACGGTGTCCGAGCGGAGTGTGTCATGTCGCCAACTGCCTCCCCAGACCAGACGGGTATCCGCCAGTGGCAGGAAGGTGTGAATTGCTTCGACCTCGTGGCGGGTGCCTCGGTCCCCGACCTCGTTGACCTTCTGGTAGGCCGGCTCCCGGTCGGGATGAATGTACTCGTCGCTCGCCCTGTCCTCGCTGTATGTGTAGCGCAGCGAAAAGTCGGCGGTGTCCGAGAAGGTCCGCAACCAGCGCATCTGCAGCCATGTCGACGATTGATCGAAATCGCGGATGGGGTCCGAAGGCTTCGAGACTCCCGGCTTCACCACCTCGATCCCCGCAATCTTCTCGGTGTCGAGGCGGCCGTTCACCATCTGGCCCCTTATGTGTCCGAAGTTGAGCTCCAGCGCATCCTCGACGCCGAGTTGAAGATGCGCCTTCAGATCCAGCAGATCGGTCCGGCTGCCGCTTTGCCAATCGGGAATCGCTTCGGTGATCACGTCGGTGTGCGGATCGAGCCCGTCGTCACCGACTCTCTGATAGGTCAAGCGGAAATTGCCCAGTTCGCCCAGCGGGCCCCCGGTACGCAGGGTGTAGTCCCGCACGCCCTGGCTGCCATTGTTGGCCGAAACCGAGACGCCGCGTACCAGTGCAGGATCCACGGTGATGATGTTGATGACGCCCAGGAAGGCGTTGGTGCCGTAGGACGTGGTGTTCGAGCCGCGCACCACTTCGATGCGCTCGATGTCCTCGAGCGCCACCGGTACCAGGGCCCAGTTCATGCCGCCCCGGAAAAGTGGCGAATGCAGGGACCGCCCGTCGACCAGCACCTGCACCCGCGGCGAATAGTCGTTGTCGTCGGTGATGCCGTGATAGTTCACGCGCGCGGCCGTGTCGCTTGCGGCAAAGGTCTGAAAGCCCGGCACCAGCCGGAACAGGTCGCTCAGCGCACGTGCGCCGGAGGCGCGGATGGTGGCGCGGTCGATCACGGTCACCGAGCTCGGCGCGTCGGCCTGCCGCTGCGGCAGACGGCTGACCGAGGCGACGATGGGGAGGTCGCTGAAGAACAGATCGCCTTCCAGCGGTGTTTCGGCCTGTGCGGACGCGGCAAGCGTGCCGAGCGTCAGCAGCGCGATGCGGGCCTGGCCATGGCCTGTGCGACGGCGATTCAATTGAGCCCCTGAGCGTTCTTGGTTCTTGTTGGAACCGCAGCCTCGCACGGCGCAGGGGGCGGGTCAATAGCTTCCGGAAGCGGCCTTGGGGGAGGTGATGACCCCCAATATGACGTTACGAAACAAGGATATGAGTTTGTCCTTATCTATGTCGGGGTTGCGCACGGCGCGAATCAGCAAGCCGTCATACATGGTGGCGAACAGCTCTGCCATCGCGTCCAGCCAGGTTTCGTCCTCGTCCAGGCCGAGGATGCGGCGGTGCTCGCGCAGGGTCTCGATCACGCTGGCGCGGCAGCGGAGGTCGGCTGCGCGGACGATCTCCGCCACGCGGGGGTTGCGCGCCGCCTCGGCGACGATCTCCACCTTGAGCGCGGCTTCCTCGGCTTCGAGGTTGTCGCGTACGCCGTCCGCAGTACAGGCCGCGATGGCCGACAGGATGTCGGGCGCGGCGCGCAGCTCGGCGGTCATCGTCAGCAGGCGGTCGAGGTCCTGCTCGACGATGGCGGCGATGATCGCTTCCTTGTTCTCGAAGTAGTGGTAGATGTGCCCGGCGCTCATGCCGGCCTCGCGGCAGATCTGCGCGATGCTGGCGCCATGGAAGCCGTTGCGGCGGAAGCAGTCCCGCGCGGCGGCGAGAATCTGCGCACGGCGTGCTTCGCTGCGCGGTGATTCGCCGGTGGCGTTGGGGGCTGCGGTCATGGAAATCCTCCGGGTCTGACGTTCGACGTAGGGGTTCGGCGTGCTTGCGACAGATCCGAGGCTAACATAGAATGAGCGCTCAATCTAGAACGAACGTTCTATCAGAACAATCCCAACGGGCATCGCTGACACAACCGGTACCGCCCGCCCCGAACGATGAGAGGTTCCCCGATGCAGATCCATCTTCGCCCAACGCCGGTCGTGCTGGCCGTGGCCTTGAGTGCCGTGATGCTGACCGCTTGCGGCAAGGGCCAGACCCAGCAGGGTGCGGCCGGCGCGCCGCCCGCGCCGCAGGTGGCGGTGTTCGAAGTGCAGTCGGAACCGGTGCCGCTGGTGCTGGAGCTGCCGGGGCGCACCGCGCCCTACCTGATCGCCGAAGTGCGCCCGCAGGTCACCGGCATCGTCAAGCAGCGCCCCTTCCGCGAAGGCAGCGAAGTGAAGGCGGGCGAACTGCTCTACCAGATCGACCCGGCCACCTACCAGGCCGCCTACGACAGCGCCGAGGCCGGACTGGCGCGCGCCGAGGCCAACCTCTTCGCTGCGCGGCTGAAGGCCGAGCGCTTTGCCGGCCTGGTGCAGATCGAGGCGGTCAGCAAGCAGGCCAACGACGAGGCGCAGGCCGCCTTCAAACTGGCCGAGGCCGAAGTCGCCAGCGCCCGCGCCGCACTGGCGAAGGCCAAGGTGGATCTCGCCTTCACCCGGGTGAGCGCGCCGATCCCCGGCCGCGCCGGGCGTTCCGAGGTCACGCCGGGCGCCCTGGTGACCGCCAACCAGGAGCGGGCGCTGGTGACCATCCAGCAGCTCGACCCGATCTACGTTGACCTCACGCAGTCCAGCGCCGAACTGCTCAAGCTGCGCCGCGACCTGGAAGCCGGGCGGGTGCAACGCAAGACGGCCGACAGCGTGCCGGTGCGTCTGCTGCTGGAAGACGGCAGCGAGTACGCTGCGGCCGGCAAGCTGGCCTTCTCGGAGGTTTCGGTGGACCCGGCCACCGGCAGTGTGACGCTGCGCGCGGTGTTCCCCAACCCGGACGGCGTGTTGCTGCCTGGCATGTACGTGCGCGCACGGCTCGAACAGGGGGTGAGCAGCGACGTGGTGCTGGTGCCGCATGCCGCGGTGTCGCGCGACCCGCGCGGCAACGCCACGGTGATGGTGGTCGATGGCGAGAACAAGGTCGAGGCGCGGGTGGTCAAGGCCGAGCGCTCGTTGGGCGACAAGTGGGTTGTTAGCGAGGGGCTGGCCCCCGGCGAGCGGGTCATCGTCGAAGGCCTGCAGCGCGTGCGCCCCGGCGCGCAGGTGCAGGTCGCCGGTGCGCCCGCGCCTGCTGCGGCCAACTGAGGAGCTGAGCCATGGCCCGCTTCTTCATCGACCGGCCCATCTTCGCGTGGGTCATCGCCATCGTCATCATGCTCGCCGGCGCGCTGTCCATCCTCAGCCTGCCGGTGTCGCAGTACCCGTCCATCGCCCCGCCGGCGATCGCCATCAACGCCAGCTACCCGGGCGCCTCCGCCAAGGCGGTGGAGGACTCGGTGACCCAGATCATCGAGCAGAAGATGACCGGCCTGGACGGTCTGCTGTACATGAACAGCACCTCGGATTCCTTCGGCCGTACGACCATCACCCTGACCTTCAGCGCCGACACCGACCCCGACATCGCCCAGGTGCAGGTGCAGAACAAGATGCAGACCGCGCTGCCGCTGCTGCCGCAGGCGGTGCAGCAGCAGGGGGTGAGCGTGGCCAAGTCGGCGCGCAACTTCCTGATGGTGATCGGCTTCGTCTCCGAGGACGGTCGCCAGACGGGCACCGACCTGTCGGACTTCCTCGTCTCCTCGGTGCAGGACCCGCTCTCGCGGGTGGACGGCGTCGGCGAGGTCACCGTGTTCGGCTCGCAGTACGCGATGCGGATCTGGCTGGACCCGGCCAAGCTGAACAACTACCGCCTCACCCCGGGTGACGTGCGCGCCGCCCTGCAGGCGCAGAACACCCAGGTCTCGGCCGGCCAGCTGGGCGGCACCCCGGCGGTGCCGGGGCAGGGCTTCACCGCCTCGATCACCGCGCAGAGCCGGCTGCAGACCGTCGAACAGTTCGAGGACATCCTGCTGCGCGCGAGCGCCGGTGGTGGCGAGGTACGCCTGCGTGACGTCGCCCGCGTGGAGATCGGCGCGGAAAACTACGGCACCGTGGCGCGCTTCAACGGCCAGCCGGCGGCCGGTGTGGGCATCCGCCTGGCGGCTGGGGCCAACGCGCTGGACACCGCCACCGCGGTGCGCGCGCGGCTGGACGAGATGCAGCGCTACTTCCCCGCCGGGGTGAAGTACGTGGTGCCCTACGACACCACCCCCTTCGTGCGCATCTCCATCCAGGAGGTGGTCAAGACCCTGATCGAAGCCGTGGTGCTGGTCTTCCTGGTGATGTATCTCTTCCTGCAGAACCTGCGCGCCACGCTGATCCCCACCATCGCGGTGCCGGTGGTGCTGCTCGGCACCTTCGGGGTGATGGCGGCCTTCGGCTTCTCGATCAACACGCTGACCATGTTCGGCATGGTGCTGGCGATCGGCCTGCTGGTGGACGACGCCATCGTCGTGGTGGAGAACGTCGAGCGGGTGATGAGCGAGGAAGGCCTGCCGCCCAAGGAGGCGACCAAGCGTTCGATGGGGCAGATCACCGGCGCGCTGGTCGGCATCGGCCTGGTGCTCTCCGCGGTGTTCGTGCCGATGGCCTTCTTCGGGGGTTCAACCGGGGTGATCTACCGCCAGTTCTCGATCACCATCGTCTCGGCGATGGCGCTCTCGGTGCTGGTGGCCATCGTGTTCACCCCGGCGCTGTGCGCCACCATGCTGAAGCCGGTGGCCAAGGGGCATGAGCACGGGGAAGGGAGTCCGTTCGGGCGCTTCTTCCACTGGTTCAACCTCAAGTTCCACAACGGCACCCAGCGCTACGAGCGCACCGTGGGCGGCATGCTCCGGCGCAGCGTGCGCTTCATGGCGATCTACCTGGCCATCGTCGTGGTGCTCGGCGTGCTGTTCGTGCGCATGCCCACCTCCTTCCTGCCGGAAGAGGACCAGGGGGTGATGTTCAACCAGGTCATGCTGCCCGCGGGCGCCACCCAGGAGCGCACCCTGGAAGTGCTGAAGAAGGTCGAGAAGCACTTCCTCGAGAACGAGAAGGACACCGTGCGCGCGCTGTTCACCGTGGCCGGCTTCTCCTTCGGCGGCAGCGGCCAGAACATGGGTATCGGCTTCGTCAACCTGAAGCCGTGGGACGAGCGCCAGGCACCGGGCATGGACGTGAAGTCCATAGCCGGGCGGGCGATGGGCGCCTTCTCGCAGATCCGCGAGGCCATGGTGTTCGCCTTCGTCCCGCCGGCGGTGCTGGAGCTCGGCACTTCGGGCGGCTTCACCCTGCAGCTGCAGGACCGCTCGGGCCTCGGCCACGATGCCCTGCTCGCCGCGCGCAACCAGTTCCTCGGCATGGCCGCGCAGGACAAGCGCCTGGTCGGCGTGCGCCCCAACGGCCAGGAGGACATGGCCGAGCTCGCGCTCGACATCGACCATGCCAAGGCCGGCGCGCTGGGGGTGAGCGTGGCGGACATCAACGAGACCCTGTCCACCGCCTGGGGTGGCAGCTACATCAACGACTTCCTCGACCGCGGGCGGATCAAGAAGGTCTACCTGCAGGCCGACGCGCCGGCGCGCATGACCCCCGAAGACCTCGGCAAGTGGTACGTGCGCAACCAGGCTGGCGACATGGTGCCCTTCTCGGCCTTCGCCACCGCGCACTGGACCTTCGGTTCGCCGCGCCTGGAGCGCTTCAACGGCCAGCCGTCGATGGAGATACTCGGCCAGGCCGCACCCGGCCTGTCCTCGGGCGAGGCCATGGCCGCGGCGGAGGAGATCATCGCCAAGCTGCCGCCGGGCATCGGCTACGAATGGTCGGGCACCTCCTACGAGGAACGCCGCAGCGGTTCGCAGGCGCCGGCGCTCTACGCCTTGTCGCTGCTGGTGGTCTTCCTCTGCCTGGCGGCGCTCTACGAGAGCTGGTCGGTGCCCTTCGCGGTGATGCTGGTGGTGCCGCTCGGCGTGCTCGGCGCGCTGCTCGCCGCCACCGGCCGCGGGCTGTCCAACGACATCTACTTCCAGGTCGGCCTGCTGGCCACCATCGGCCTGTCGTCCAAGAACGCCATCCTGATCGTCGAGTTCGCCAAGGCGCAGATGGAAGAAGGCAAGGAACTGGTCGCCGCTACCCTGGAGGCGGTGCGCATGCGCCTGCGTCCCATCCTGATGACCTCGCTCGCCTTCGGCTTCGGCGTGCTGCCGCTGGCCATCGCCACCGGCGCCGGCGCCGGCAGCCAGAACGCCATCGGCACCGGCGTGCTCGGCGGCACCATCTCGGCGACCGTGCTGGGCATCTTCTTCGTGCCGCTGTTCTACGTGGTGATCAAGCGGATCTTCAAGGACAAGCCGGCCGAGCCCGCGCCGGCCGCGCAACCCGGGGAGGCCCGTTGATGAACCGGCTCCGCATTCTCGCCCTCGCGCTCGCCACCCTGGGCGCGAGCGCCTGCACCACGCTGGCGCCCGACTACCAGCGCCCCGCTGCTCCGGTGCCCGCCGCCTGGGACGGCGCCGCCGCGGGTGAACGCGCCGCGGCCGACATCGCCTGGCGCGAGTACTTTGCCGACGAGCGCCTGCGCCGCGTGATCGAGCTGGCGCTCGAACACAACCGCGACCTGCGCGTGGCCGCGCTCAACATCGAGCAGGCACGCGCCCAGTACCGCATCCAGCGCGCCGACCAGTTTCCCTCGCTGGGCGTGACCGCCAGCCAGAACGCCCAGCGCGTCCCGGGCGATCTCAACAGCAGCGGCCAGTCGATGGTCAGCCGCCAGTACGGGGTGTCCGCCGGTATCGCCAGCTGGGAGCTCGACTTCTTCGGCCGGGTGCGCAGTCTGCGCGACGCCGCGCTGGAGCAATACCTCGCCAGCGAGGAGGCCCACCGCAGCGCGCGTATCGCCCTGGTGGCGGAAACCGCCACCGCCTGGCTGCAGCTGGCGGCCGACCGCGAGCGCCTGGAACTCGCGCGCGGCACGCTGGAGACCCGCCGCAAGGCCTTCGAGCTGACCCAGGCGAGCTTCGAGGCCGGTGCGGTGTCCGCGCTCGACCTGCGCCAGACGCAGGGCGAGATGGAACGCGCGCGCGCCGATGTGGCGGCCTTTTCGGCCAGTGCCGCACGCGCGTCGAACGCGCTGGCGCTGCTCGCGGGCAACAGCCTGTCGAGCGAACTCCTGCCGGCGAAGTTCGACATCACCGTGACCCGTGTGGCCGAGCTGCCGGCCGGCGTGCCTGCCGAGGCGCTGGCCAGCCGTCCCGACATCCTCGCCGCCGAGCATCGTCTGCGCGCGGCCAACGCCAACATCGGTGCGGCGCGTGCGGCCTTCTTCCCGCGCATCACGCTGACCGCCAGTGCCGGCACCGCCAGCGCGGAACTCGGCGGCCTGTTCGACAGCGGCTCGCGTGCCTGGAGCTTCATGCCCCAGCTCACCCTGCCGATCTTCGAGGCCGGACGGCTGGCCGCCAGCCTGGATGTGGCCGAGGTGCGCCGCGACATCGCCGTGGCCGAGTACGAACGTGCCATCCAGGGCGCCTTCCGCGAGGTGGCCGATGCGCTCGCCGAACGCGGCACCCTGGGCGAGGAGCTCGACGCCCGGCAGATGCTGCTCGCCGCCGCCCGGGAAAGCCACCGCCTGTCGGGGGCGCGTTACCAGGCCGGGGTGGACAGCTTCCTGGTGCTGCTCGACGCCCAGCGCACCCTCTACGCCGCCGAGCAGGAGCTGATCGCCACCCGCCTGGCGGAAGCGGCCAACCGGGTGACGGTGTACAAGGTGCTCGGCGGCGGCTGGCAGTGAGCGCCCGGCGGGTGGCGGCGGAACCATAGGCCCTTGCCCGCCTCCAACGCCCCGTGGATACCCTGACCCATGCCCTCTCCGGTGCGGTGCTCGGGCGCGTGCTCGCGCGCCCGGGACGCACCGGCACGCTGCAGCTGCGCGCCGCTCAGGCGGTGGCCGCGGGGGCCGCTGCCGCGGCCTTTCCCGACATCGACTTCGTCCTCGGCTACGTCTCCGAGATCGCCTACCTGCGCGGCCACCGCGGCGTGACCCACTCCGTGCTGCTCGCGCCGCTGTGGGCGCTGCTGCTCGCCGGGCTGATGTCACGCATCAGCCGGCTGGGGGGCGGGGACGCGCGGCCGTGGCGCGCCTTCTACCCGGTGGCGCTGGGCGCACTGCTGATCCACATCGCCGGCGACTTCATCACCCAGTTCGGCACCATGATGCTGGCGCCCTTCTCCGACCGGCGCTTCGGGCTGGGCACCACCTTCATCATCGACCTGGTGTTCTCCGGCATCCTGCTCGGCGGCCTGCTGGCCAGCGCCATCTGGCGGCGCAGCCGCGTGCCGGCCGCCCTGGCGCTGGTCGCCGTGGCCGGCTGGGTGGGCGTGGGCTGGATGGGGCGTGGCGAGGCGCTGGAGGCCGGGCGCGCCTACGCCGCGGCACAGGGCATTCCCATCGTCACGCTGGACGCGGCACCGCGGCCGGCCTCGCCGTTCAACTGGACGGTGGTGGTCTTCGACGGGCGCGACTATCACCTGGCCCATCTCAATACCCGGCGCAGCGAGCCCATGCTGGCCGGCCCGGACGACAATTTCATCCGCCGTTACTCCGCGCCCTACCAGCCGGTGGCGCAGGCGGTGTGGGAGCGCCGCGCCCGGTTCGGCAATGGCGAGGCCGAAGCGCTTGCGCGCAGCGTCTGGGAAGCGGAGGATTTCGCCTTCTACCGCTGGTTCGCGCTGTTTCCGGTGCTCGATCGCGTGGATGCGGCCGACCCGGCCGGCATGCGGTGCGCAGCCTTCCGCGACCTGCGTTTCGAGATGCCGGGACGCACCGAGCTGCCCTTCCGCTACGGACTGTGCGGTGCGCTGGCGGGCGGGCCGTGGCGACTCTACAAGGTGGTCGGCGAGGGCCGGAGCTGGCTCGATCTCGGCGGCGCGCGGGCGGCGGAGTGAAAATAAGCATAAACTAATGGACTTTCGGCGCACGCGCGCCGGTCCGGCAGCGCTCATGCCGGCTTTCGACCGGGATAATGGAAGCCGTCATGACCGCGCCCCCTCACCCCCGCCCCTCTCCCGCGGGCGGGAGAGGGGAGATTCGAGAGACGCTGCGCGTCTTCTACATTGACTGGAATCGGGAACAACATGCGTCGGCGTCTGGCTGCAGTGGGGATAGTCGTGCTCGCGATCGCGGGCTTTCTGGTACTCAAGGCCACTCGCCCCGCGCCGCCGCCGGTCGAAGCGCGCGAGCGCATCTGGCGGGTCGCCGCCGAACACCTGCAGCCGGTGTCCGCGCGCCCCACGCTGACTCTCTATGGCCGGGTCGAGGCGCCCGACCAGGTGCGTGCCGCGGCACCGGTGTCCGCGCGGGTGCTGGAAGTGCGGGTGCGCGACGGCGAGCGGGTCGCGGCCGGCACCGTGCTGGCGCGGCTGGACCCGCGCGACCTGCAGCCGCGGGTGGCGCAGGCGCGTGCCGACATCGAGCGCGAGCAGATCCGCCAGCGTGCCGACCTGCAGGCCATCGAGCAGGAGCGTGCGCTGCTGGCGCTGGCCGAGGCCAAGGTGGCGCGTTTCGAGCGCCTCAAGAACAAGGGATTCAGCGCCGAGAGCGCCTTCGACCAGGCGCGCGAGGAGCTGGCCCGCGTACGCCTGTCGCTGACCCAGCGCGAGCAGTCGATCCGCGAGCATCCCGCCCGCCTTGCGCAGCTGCAGGCAAAGCTTGCCGAGGTCGAGCGCGATGCGTCGCGCGGCGAGATCCGCGCCGCCTTCGACGCGCGCATCGGCACCGTGCAGGTGGCGGCCGGCGACCAGCTGCAGGCCGGGCAGGCGCTGCTCACGCTCTACTCGTCCGACACCCTGTTCCTGCGCGCCCGCGTGCCGGCGATCTATGCAGAAGAGTTGCGCAGTGCGCTCGCCGCCGGTGAGGCGCTCGGCGCGACCGCCGAGTTCGGCGCCAGCCGTCTGAACGCCCGCCTGGAACGCATCGCCGGCGAAGCCGACGCGCGCGGCGTGGATGTGCTGCTGCGCCTGGACGAGTCGGTCGCGGTGCCGGTCGGCGCCTTCGTCAATGCGGTGCTCGAGCGTCCCGCCCTGCAGGGCGTGTACAGCCTGCCGTTCTCCGCGCTGCATGGCGGCGAGCGCATCTACCAGGTGCGCGACGGGCGCCTGGCCGGCGTGCGGGTGAGCCGCCTGGGCGAGCGCCGCGACGGCGGCCAGGTTCGCCTGCTGGTACGCGCCGAAGGCCTTGTGCCTGAGGCGCCGGTGATGACCACCCACCTGCCCAATGCACTGGACGGCCTGGCGGTCGAGGTGGTGGACGGCGGTACCGCCGCACGGGCTGCACAGGCGGCCGCGCAATGAAGCACGGCCTGCTGCCCATGCTGGTCCGCCACCGGGTGGCGGCCAATGTGCTGATGCTGCTGGCCTTCGTGCTCGGGGTGATCGGCGTCACCCGCATGAACGTGCAGTTCTTCCCGCCCTTCGAACTGGACGTGATCAGCGTGCGCGTGGTGTGGAGCGGCGCGGCCTCCGAGGACGTGGAAACCGGCATCACCGCGCCGCTGGAAGAACGCCTGAAGAACGTCGACGGGCTGAAGAAGATGAGCTCCACCTCCGCGCAGGGGGTGTCCAGCATCACCCTGGAACTGGAGGAAGGCACCGACCCGCTGCTGGCGCTCGACCAGGTGCGCCAGCGCGTGGACGAGTTCCGCAACCTGCCGCGCGACGCCGAGACCCCGCAGGTCAGCCGGGTGGCGCGCTACGAGCCGATTGCCCGCCTGCTGGTGCGCGGGCACAGCGTGGAGGAACTGCGCCCCTGGGTGCGCCAGTTCGAGCGCGAACTGCTCTCCGCCGGCATCGACCGGGTGACGCTCACCGGCCTGCCCGAAGAGCGCATCGCCATCGAGATTCCCTCGGCGGCGCTGGAAACACTCGGCCTGTCGCTGGTAGACGTCGGCGAGCGGGTCGCCCAGCTGGCGCGTGACGTGCCCGCCGGGGTGGCTGGCGAGGCCGACGGCGCGCGCGAGATCCGCGGCCTGGAGCAGCGTCGCAGCGCCGAAGCTTTCGCCAGCCTGCCGCTGGTCAGCGACACCGACGGCCTGCTGCGCCTGGGCGAGATCGCCCACATCACCCGCGAGCCGCGCCCGGGCAGCCTGGAGCTGTCCGAGGGTGGCGACGCGGTGGTGGAGATGACCCTGCAGCGCGCCGAATCCGGCCATTCGCTGCGCGCCGCACAGGTACTGGAGGACTGGCTGGCGCGCACCCGCCCGACCCTGCCGCCCTCGGTGCGCCTGGAAGTGTTCGACGCCCAGTGGGAGCTGATCAGCGACCGCATCGGCCTGCTGGTGAACAACGGCCTGTCCGGCCTGCTGCTGGTGGTGGCGGTGCTCTACCTGTTCCTGCCGGCGCGCGTCGCGCTGTGGGTGATGGTCGGCATCCCCACCGCCTTCCTCGCCACCCTGGGGCTGATGCTGGTGTTCGGCGGCACGGTGAACATGATGAGCCTGTTCGCGCTGATCATGGCGCTGGGCATCATCGTGGACGACGCCATCGTGGTCAGCGAGGACGCCGACACCCACCGGCGCATGGGTGAGGAGCCCGAGCACGCCGCGCTGGGCGGCGCACGGCGCATGCTGGGGCCGGTGATCGCCGCCTCGCTCACCACCGTCGCCGCCTTCCTGCCGCTGATGCTGGTCGGCGGGGTGATCGGCAACATCCTCGGCGACATCCCCTTCGTGATGATCATGGTGGTCACCGCCTCGCTGCTGGAGAGCTTCCTGATCCTTCCCGCCCACCTGCGCGGCGCGCTCGCCGGTGAGGCCGCCCGCCGCGTCTCGCCGCTGCGCCGCCGGCTCGACGATGGCTTCGAGCGCTTCCGCGAGCAGCGTTTCCGTCCGCTGGTGACCCTCGCGCTGGCCTGGCGCGGCGCCACCGTGGCGATCAGCCTCGGGCTGATGATCCTTGCGGTGGGGCTGCTGGCCGGCGGGCGCATCGGCTTCAACTTCTTCCCCACGCCGGAAGCGCAGATGCTCTACGCCAACGCCACCTTCGTGGCCGGCACGCCGCGCGAGCACACCGAGGCCTACCTGCGCGAACTGGAGCGCGCGATGTTCGAGGCCGACCGCGAACTGGGTGGCGGCCTGGTGCAGACCGCGGTGGCCCGTCTCGGCGGCACGCTGGGCGCTGCCGGCAGCGGCGCCACCGGCGACCAGCTGGCCTCGATCATGGTCGAGCTGCAGCCGCCGGACGAGCGCGAGGTGCGCAACGCCAGCTTCATCGAAACCTGGCGCGCCAAGCTCGCGCCGACCACCGGACTGGAGCAGCTCACCCTTACCGCGCGCCAGTCCGGCCCGCCGGGGCGCGACCTCACCGTGCGTCTGACCGGCGACGACGCCGAAGCGCTCAAGGCCGCGGCGCTGTCGCTCGCCGAAACCCTGCGCGGCATCCCCGGGGTGACCGACACAGAGGACGACATGCCCTTCGGCCGTGAGCAGCTGATCTACCGCCTGACCCCGGCCGGCGAGGCCCTGGGCCTGACCACCGAGAGCCTGGGCCGGCAGCTGCGCGCCGCCTTCGACGGCCACCTCGCCCAGCTGGTGCAGGTCGGGCGCGACGAACTGGAAGTGCGCGTGCTGCTGCCGCGCGGCGAGCGCAGCCGGCTGGACGTCTTCGAGCGCATCGTCATCCGCGCGCCCGACGGGCGCTTCGTTCCGCTCGCCACGGTGGCGAGCTGGGAGGCGCGGCGCGGCTTCGAGGCCCTGCGCCACGCCGACGGCAGGCTGGCGGTGGAAGTGAGCGGCGAGATCGACGCCGCGCGCTACGACGCAGAGGCGATCCGCAGCGAACTCGCGCGCAACGCGCTGCCGCAGCTGGCCGCCGCCCATGGCGTGGATTTCAGCTTCGAGGGGCGCGCGGCCGACCAGCGCGAGACCATGGCCGACATGGGCACCGGTCTGGCGCTCGGCCTGGCGCTGATCTACCTGGTGCTGGTGTGGTCCTTCTCGTCCTGGAGCTGGCCGCTGGTGGTGATGTCGGCGATTCCGCTGGGTCTCGCCGGGGCGATCTTCGGCCATTGGGTGATGGGGCTCAACCTCACCATCCTGTCGATGTTCGGCCTCTTCGGCCTGGCCGGCATCGTGGTGAACAACTCCATCATCCTGGTCAGCCTGTTCCAGGAGCTGCACCGCAAGGGCATGGAGTTCGATGAGGCCCTGGTCGGCGCGGCCTGCGGGCGTCTGCGCGCGGTGCTGCTGACCTCGCTGACCACCATCGGCGGCCTCACCCCGCTGCTGTTCGAAACCTCGCTGCAGGCCCAGTTCCTGATCCCGATGGCCGCCTCGATCGCCTTCGGGCTCGGCTTCTCGGCGGCGCTGGTGCTGTTTTTCGTGCCGGCGCTGCTGTCGCTGCTGGAGAGTTTCAAGGACTGGATGGCGCGCCGGCTGTCGCTCGTTGAGGCGGGCGTCTAGGGCGGCTTGGTCCTTTGTGGTGGGTGGGGTGGTGGCCGGCCGTGTGGTGGAGGCGGCCGGCGCCTCATGCGTGCCGAAATCGTTGCCGGCCGCCTCCACCACACGGCTGGGAACGCAGGTGGCAGGACGACGGGCGGAAAAAACGCGTCAGTCTTGAGAGGGCCGGCGGCGGTTCCAGCCAGGAGGGGTGTGGGCCGCGGCGATTTCGGCACGCATGAGCCGCGGCCCACACCCCCTTCTGGCCACCCCCGACCATCAAGCCTCAACGAATCCGGGCACGATCTGTGTCCAGAACCGCTCCGAACTCAATCCAGCCGGCGCCACACGGTGAGCTCGGACAGCGTGTGCTGGAACTTGCGCCGCGTCTCGCGGATGACGAAAGGCACTTCGAGCGGACCCTCGACCAGTTCGAAGTGCGCGCCCAGCGCGTCCTTCAGGCCGTCCAGCGTGGTGTAGGACTCGCCGTCCTTCTTGAACCCGCCCACCCACTCCTCGCGCTTGGTGTGCTCTTCCAGCCAGGTGTAGGGCGAGGCCAGCACCAGCAGCCCGCCGGGGTTGAGGCGTTGATGCACCTGGGCGAGGAAGCGGCGCGGGGCGTACAGGCGGTCGATCAGGTTGGCGGCGAGGATGAGGTCGTAGCCGGCGAACACCGGCTTGAGGTTGCAGGCGTCCCCCTGCCAGAAGGCCACTTTGGGGGCAGCTTCGGCGAGGTCCAGTGCATCCAGGCGGCGTTCCAGATAGAACACCAGCTCGCCCTCGTCCGGCAGGGTGTAGCGCAGCACGCCGTGGTCCTTGAGCTGCACCCCGGCATTGATGAAGCGTGCGGAGAAGTCCACGCCTTCGACCGCGTCAAAGAAGCGCGCCAGTTCGAAACTTGCCCGCCCGGTGGCACAGCCGAGATCGAGGGCACGGCCAGGCTGGCCGCCGTGGTGGCGCTCGAAGGCCTCGATGGCCAGCCGGGCCACGGCCTGCGGGAAGTTGGGCACGCCAAAGTACTCGTCGCCGTAGTGGAACTCGGCGTACTGCGAGAGCAGCGCGTCGGTCTCGTAGAGCGAGCCGGGTTGCTCCACCGGCGCGTCGCTGACGATGTAGCGGAACCCCGCGTGCTGGAAGAAGTGGCGGCGGAAGGCGTAGCGCGAAACGTGGCGCGCCTCGTTGCCCGCGGAGATCCACGCCCCGCCCTTGATCATGTTGTGGCGGTTGTCGAAGGTAGGCGTGGTGAAGTCGTCGTACAGCGGATGCACGCGGAAGCCGTCGAAGGGGTAGGTGGGGGTCTCGCACCACTGCCAGACGTTGCCCACCACGTCGAACAGCTCGCCGTGGGCAAAGCGGGTCACCGGGCAGGACGAGGCCCAGTGGTCCAGATGCAGGTTGGCTGAGGCCGGGGCGTCGGGCGGTACGTCGGCCAGGCCCGCGTGATCAAACAGGCGGTGCCATTCGTCCTCGCTCGGCAGGCGCACCGGCAGCCCCGTTTCGCGCGCCTTCCAGCGGCAGAAGGCACGCGCCTCGTGGCAGTTGCTGTCCACCGGCCAGTCCCAGGGCATGGGCACTTCCTCGGCCACCAGGCGCAGGCGCCAGCCGGCGCCGTCGGGCACCCAGAAGCTCGGGTGCTCGGCGCGCGCGTAACGCCGCCAGGCGAGGCCTTCCTCGTCCCACAGGCTGTCGTCGGCGTAGCCGCCGGCGTCCACGAAGCTCAGGAACTCGGCGTTGCTGGTCAGGTACTTGGCGGCGCGGAAGGCGGGGATGTCGGCCTCGTGGTGGCCGTACTCGTTGTCCCAGCCGTACCAGGGGTCGTCGAAGGCGCGCCCCAGCCGCACACGGCCGGCGGGGATGTCCACCAGCGTATTTTCCGGCGCTGCGCCGTGCTCGCGACAGGGTTCCCAGTCCGGCTGCGGGCGCAGGTAATGCAGCGCGTGCTGGCGCATCAGCACCGAGGAGGTCTCCAGGTGGATGCGCTCGTGCTCGATGCCCATCAGCACCGCCCAGAACGGGTTGTCCCAGCCGATCGGCAGCGTGAGCGGGGTGTCGCGGATGACCTGCTCGACCATCGCGCGCACCTTGCGGCGGTAGTCCCACACCGCGGCGACCGGCGGCCAGTCGTAGTTGGCGTCGTCGAGGTCGTCCCAGCTCATCTCGTCCACGCCGACCGCGAACATCGATTCCAGCTTCGGGTCGATGCGCTGTTCGAGCAGGCCGGCGAGCACGAACTTGTTGGTGAAGAAGGTGGCGGTGTGGCCGAGGTAGAAGATCAGCGGGTGGCGCAGGCTGATCGGTTTGCGATAGTAGGCCTCGTCTTCGGCAAGCAGGCCGAACAGCGACTCGTAGCGGTCGAAGGTGGCGTGGAAGTAGCGCAGGATCTCGGCGCGCTTCGCTTCCGGGTCGGTGCCGTCGAGGCGCGGGGTGCGGGGCAGCAGGTCGGTCGGCATGGCTCGTGCGGTGGGCATGGCGTTGGGCCGACTGTGCGCCAAAGCGGTGCGCCGATCAAGCGGGCGGCGCATCCGCGGGCTGGCTCACCGGCAGCACCACGCGGAAGGTGCTGCCGCGCCCCGGGGCGCTGTCCACTTCGATTCGTCCGTTGTGACGCTGGACGATGCCGTAGGACAGTGACAGTCCCAGGCCGGTGCCCTTGCCCACCGACTTGGTGGTGAAGAAGGGGTCGAAGATGCGCCCCAGGTGCTCGGCGGCGATGCCGCAACCGGTGTCGGTGATCGCCACCGACACCTCGCCGCGCTCTGCGTGGCTGCGGGTGAGGATCTCGATGCGCCCGCGCTCGGCGATCGCATGGCCGGCGTTGACCAGCAGGTTGAGGAAGACCTGGTTGAGCTGCCCGGGGTTGCACTCGATCTGCGGCAGTTCGCCGAAGTCGGTGCAGACCTCGCACTTGTACTTGAGCTCGTTGTGCACGATGTTGAGCGTGGAGCGCAGGCCCTGGTGCAGGTCGACCACGGTGAAACCGCCCGAGTCCGGGTGGGAGAAGTCGCGCAGGTCGGCCACGATCTTGCGCACCCGCGCGACCCCTTCGGCGGTTTCCCGCATCAGGCTGGGGATGTCCTCGCGCAGGAAGGGCAGGTCCAGGTTGCGACAGGCGGCCTCGGCCTGGGCGCGCTGCGGGTGGTCGGCGGGCAGCGCGGCGCTCAGCGCTTCGACCAGTCCGGCGAGCTGCAGCAGGTCGTCGACGTAGTTGCCGAGGGCGCCGAGATTGGCCTGCACGTAGCCCACCGGGTTGTTGATCTCGTGGGCCACGCCGGCGGCGAGTTGGCCGATGGAGGCCATCTTCTCGGCATGGAAGAGCTGCTGGCGGGCGTCGGCCAGGCGTTCGATGAGCACCGCCTGTTCGGCCTTCTCGCGCTCCAGCGCGGCCTCGGCGTCGCGGCGTTCGGCCAGCTCCCGGCGCAGTTCGTCGTTGCGCTGGTTGAGCTCCTCGGACATCAGCTCCAGCGAATGCTCGGTCATCCGGCGGTCGCGGTCGAACTGCTCGTAGGCGTCGCTCACCGCGGTCAGGAAGCGCGTCCATGCCGCGGGTTCGGCGGGGGCTGGCGCGGATTCGCCCAGGTGGCGGCGCAGCTGGCGGGCGAGCAGGGGGTGCAGCGGGCGGGGGCTGTCTTCGCGTGGAGGCTCTGGTGGTGCCATGCGGGGTTCTCAGCGTTCGGCGAGCGTGGTGATGGTCATGGTCTGGTTGTGCAGTTCGCAGCGCGCGGTGGGCGTGAACGGCGAGATCTCGCCGTAGGAATAGAAGCCGCAGAACACCGGCTGCGGGCCGAGGACGTCGCGCACGCCTTCGATCTCCTCGTCGATGCGCTGCTGCAGCACCAGCTTGCGGCCCACGCAGGAGATCAGCACCGCGAGTTCGGCCGGGGCCTCGCCGAGACGCTCGCGGCTGGAGCGGGCGGCGCCCTCGGCGCCCTCGACCAGGCGCTCGAAGTTGGCCTTCATCAGGCGTACATGGGCGCCGGTGGGGATGCCGCCGGCGAAGCTCATCGAACCCTGGGTCTCGTCCACCGCGAGCATGGTGCGCACCAGCCCGTTGCCGCCCTGGCCGGGCGTCTGCAGGGCGAGCGGGAACAGCAGGCCGCTGGCCGGCAGGCCGTCGGCGAACTCGCCCAGGTAGCGCTTGTACAGGTCCAGCGCCGGCTGGCCGTCGAGCTCGTAGAGCACGTTGCCTTCGGCGCGGGTGACCACCCGGTCGGGACCGAAGCTGTCCCAGCCGCCGAGCGAGCCGTAGCCGACCGCCAGGCGTTCGCCGTACAGGCCCAGCGCCGCCACCACGCCGCTGGCGGGTGGCGCGTCGGCCAGCACGCCGGTCTCGGCGAAGGCGGTGCCGTCGCCGGCCAGCCCGCCGGTGACCGCCACCCCGGCGGGCAGCGCGCCGGTCAGCCCGGCTAGCAGTTCGGTGCCATTGGTCTGCAGGCCGTCGGCCAGCACGAACACATGCACCAGGCCTGCGGCCGGCAACTGCGCGGCAAGCGTCCGGCCGGCCGCCGCGCTGTCGCCTGCGGTGGCGAGCTCCACCCGCGCCAGCGCCACCCGGCTGTGCGCGAAACGCACCGCGGTGGCGACGATGCAGTCGTCCTCGACCGCGTCGCCGCACACCTCGCCGGCGGTGGTGCAGCCCAGCAGCCGCGCGCGCGGATAGCGCGCGGCCAGTTCGGCGTGGCGCGCGGCGTCGAGCAGGGCGCGGGCGCCGAATGCCAGCACCAGGTCGGCGTCGCCGTCCAGGGCGCCGCGCTCGGTCCGCCAGCCGCCGGCGCTGCGCCAGCTCAGTTGTTCGATCTGCATCTTGCCAGCTCCTTCCCTGCGCGCCGCCCGCGGCGCGCGCTTGTCGCCGCGTTCAGGCGTCGGCGGCCTCCCCGCGGCGCAGGGGAAGCATGACACGGAAGCAGGTGCCCGTCCCCGGCATACTGCGCACTTCGATGCTTCCGCCATGCTTCTGCACGATGCCGTAGGACAGCGACAGACCCAGGCCGGTCCCCTTGCCCACCGGCTTGGTGGTGAAGAAGGGGTCGAAGATGCGCCCCAGATGTTCCGCGGCGATGCCCTTGCCGTCGTCCTCCACCTCTATCCACAGTCGGTCGTCGTCGTGGCCGCCGCGCAGCGTGATGGTGCCGCGGCGTCCGTCGGGCATGGCCTGGGCGGCGTTCACCAGCAGGTTGAGGAAGACCTGGTTGAGCTGCGAAGGCAGGCATTCCAGCTGCGGCAGTTCGCCGATCTCCAGCCTGACGTCGGCGCGGTACTTGATCTCGTTGTTGACGATGTTGAGCGTGGACTCGATGCCGCGCCGCAGGTCGGCCAGTTGCCAGTCCTGGCCGCTGTCCACGCGGGAGAAGTCCTTCAGGTCGGCCACGATCTTGCGCACCCGGTCTATGCCTTCGCGCGATTGCTGCAGCAGCAGCGGCAGGTCTTCCTGCAGGAAATCGAAATCGCTGTCCTGCTTGGCACGCGCCACCGCGCGCGCGGCCGGGTGCTCGGCGGGCAGTTGCGCCGCCGCGGCGTCCAGCGCGGCGATCACGCTGCCGAGGTCTGCCAGGTAGCGCTCCAGGGTGCCGAGGTTGGACTGCACGAAGCCGATCGGGTTGTTGATCTCGTGCGCCACGCCTGCGGCGAGCTGGCCGATGGAGGCCATCTTCTCCGATTGCAGCAGCTGCTCCTGGGCCTGCTGCAGGCGCTGGTTGACCCGCTGCAGCTCGTCGTTGCGCCGGCGCAGTTCGGCTTCCGAGGCCTCGCGCTTGAGCACATCCTCTTCCAGCGCCGCGTTGGCCTGCGCGAGCTGGGCGGTGCGCCGTTCGACCAGGTGTTCCAGCTCGGCATGGGCGCGCTGCAGCGAGGCTTCGGCCTGCTTGCGCTCGGTGATGTCGACCAGGGTCTCGATGGCGCCGACCACCCGCCCGGCGGCATCGCGCAGCGGCGCGGCGGTGAAGAACAGCCAGCGGCCGCCTTCGCCGAACTCGGGAAAGAAGCTCTCCGCCTCGAAGGCGCCGGGGATCACCGCCGAGCGGCGGTGGCTGTGGCCGTGGTAGTAGGTGTCGATCTGGGTGTCGATGCTGCCGTCGACGATCAGGTCGGCGAGCACCGGACGCTCGCGTTCGTAGAAGGCCGCCCAGGCCCGTTTCGTGCCCACCACTTCGCCGGCCGCCACGCCGGTGACCAGTGCGCAGGCGGCGTTCCAGTGGGTGACCACATGGTTGGCGTCGATCACGAAGGTGGGCACGGGATCGCCGTCGATGATCTGCCGCAGCACCTGCTGCATGTGCCGCTGCGCCGCTTCGGCGCGCTTGCGCTCGGTGACGTCGATCGCGGTGCCGAGCGCGGCGCCACCGCCCTCGTAGTCGATGTGGGCGGCGGAGATCTCCAGCCAGCGCACCTGGCCGTCCTTGGTGAGGATGCGGGTCTCGTAGGTCTCGGGTTCGCCGTCCTGGCCGCTGATGCGCTTCTCGGCACGCCGGCGCAGTTCGTCGTGCACCGCGGGGTGGGCGAGGTCGTAGATGCTCATGCGCAGCAACTCGTCGCGGCTGTAGCCGCTGATCCGCTCGAGCGCGCGGTTGGTGTAGAGCAAGGGCCCGCCGCGGTGCAGGATCACCGCGGCGCTGATGGTCTCGGCCAGGCCGCGGAAGCGTGTCTCGCTGCGTCGCGCCTGCTGCTCGGCCTCCACCACGCGGGTGATGTCGGTGCCGATGCCGACGAAGCGCTGCGGCAGGCCGTCGGCGGCCGGCAGCGGCACCGCGGTGAGTTCCACCCAGAACTCCGAGCCGTCGCGCCGCCGGTTGCACAGTTCGCCGTGCCAGGTGAAGCCGGCCCGCAGGGTGTCCCACAGTTCGCGGAAGAAGGCTGGCGAATGGCGGCCGCTGGCGATGCAGGCGTAGGACTGGCCGACCAGCTCCTCGGGCGCATGGCCGCTGGCTTCGCAGAAGCGACGGTTGACGTAGAGGATGCGGCCCGCGTCGTCGGCCACGCTGACCTGCAGGTGGGACAGCAACAACTCGGCGTCGGGGTGGGCCGGCAGGCCCACCGCCCGCATCGCCTCATCGGCACCCGCCGGGGGTTCAGTCGATGAGCGCATTGAGGGTGTCCTCGAACTCGGTCTCAATGCGGCTGAGCGCGCCGCCCAGGCGTGCCCAGTCGAGCTTCAGCGCTGCGCACACCGCATCGTCCAGCGGCGGCACTGACTCGTCGCCGCCGTCGGCCAGGCCGAGGCCGTGGGCCAGCACGTTGGCCGCGCAGACCACCGCGGCGAGCGGCTGGCGCGCGGCCTCGCCAGGGTGGTGGTGGTGGGCGACCGCCGCGCCGATGGCGGCCGGCAGGCCCCAGCGTTCGGCCAGCAGCGCGCCGGCGTCGGCATGGGTGAGGCCCATCACCTGCTGCTCGGCCTCGTTCGTGAGGCAGTTCGCCTGCTGCTGCCAGGCCAGGGCGGCAGCATAGTGTTGCGGGCAGGTGACCGCCAGCACCAGCTTGCCCACGTCGTGCAGCAGCCCGGCGGTAAAGGCGGTGTCGGCGCTGCATCCCGCATGCTGGGCGAGGTGGCGTGCCGCCACCGCGGTGGCCACCCCGTGCCGCCAGAAGGATAGGGCATCGAAGGGCGCGGCGGTCTGCGTCGCCGAGAGCGTGCGGACCACCGCGGCGGAGAACACCAGCGAGCGCACCGCCCGCAGGCCGAGCACCATGATCGCTTCGCGGATGGATTCGACCCGCCCGGGCAGGCCGTAGAAGGGCGAGTTGGCCACGCGCAGCGCGCGCGCCGCCAGCGACTGGTCGGCGGCGAGTTGGCGGGCGAGCTGGGCGGTGTCGACATCCGGGTCGTCGAACCCGCGCAACAGGCCGCTGGCCACGGTGGGCAGCGCCGGCAGGGCGTCGATGCGCGCGGCGAGCGCCTCGCGGGTGAGCGGGGCGAGCGCGTCGGACGGGAGGGCCGCGGCCGTCACCTGCGGCCCTCCCCGCCGCGCAGACGGGACAGGCGATAGGTGAGCAGCATGTCGAACAACTGCCGGCTTGCCGCGCTGCCGCCGGCCAGCGCAAAACGGCGCTGGAGGCGCTCGCGCTCGGCGCGCGCCAGTCCGTCGTCGTCGTCCACGCCGGGTGCCGCCGATGGCTTGCGCTGCGCGGGAGGGTGTCTAGTGCCCATCCGTGTCTCCGGCGTGCAGGGTGAGCACCCGCCCGCGTCCGGCCGAGTTCAGGCCGAGCGACTGGGCACGGGCACGGTAGCGCACGCCGCCCAGCTCCAGCGCGGCTTCGTCCGCGCGGCCGTCGATCAGCGCAGGCAGGGCGGCGCCGGGCAGCAGGTGGCTCGCGTGCATGCCCAGCAGGGCGCCCTGCGGGCCGAACAGGGCTTCGGCGCGCTGGTTCATCATCACCACCAGGCCGTCCTCGTCCACCCCCAGCAGGGGCCAGGGCAGCATCTCCAGCAGCTCGCGCATCACCCCCAGGGCGGCCTGGTCGCGCACGATGCGCTCGTCGCGTTCGGCGAGCAGCTGGCGCAACTGCGCATTGGCGTCCTCCAGCTCGCGGTTGGCCAGCTGCACGCTCATCGACAGGCGGCGGTTCTCCTCCGCCAGCTCCTTCTGGCGGAAGGCCTCGGCGATGCTGCCGCGCAGCTGCTCGTCCTCCCAGGGCTTGGTGATGAACTTGTACACCGCACCCTCGTTGATCGCCTCGGTGACCGTCTGCAGGTCGGTGTAGCCCGACAGCACGATGCGCATGGTCTCGGGGTGGAGCACCTTGGCGCGGCGCAGGAACTCCACGCCGCTCATGCCCGGCATGCGCTGGTCGGTGACGATGACGTCCACCGGGTGGGCGGCGAGCACTTCCAGGCCCTCGGCCGCGCCGGCGGCGCTGTGGATGCGGTAGCCCTCGCGGTGCAGGATGCGCTGCATCGCCGCGAGGATGTGAGGCTCGTCGTCCACCAGCAGCACGGTGCGCTCGCGGTCGCCGGGATGCAGCAGGTGCTGCGGCAGCGTGCGGCCGGCGCGCAGCAGCGCGGCCAGCTCGTCGGCGGGCAGCGGGCGGCTGAAGTAGTAGCCCTGGATCTCGTCGCAGCGGTTGGCGACCAGCAGGGCGAGCTGGCCTTCGGTCTCCACCCCTTCGGCCACCACCTTGAGGCGCAGGGCGTGGGCCATGGTGATCACCGCGCGGGTGATGGAGACGTCGTCCGGGTCGGCGGTGATGTCCTGCACGAAGGAGCGGTCCACCTTGACCGCGTCGAGCGGGAAGCGCTTCAGGTAGGCGAGGCTGGAATAGCCGGTGCCGAAGTCGTCCACCGACAGGCGCACGCCGAGCGCGCGGATCGCGCGCAGGGTGTCGATGGTGGCCTCGACGTCCTCCATCAGCATGCTCTCGGTGAGCTCGAGTTCCAGCGCGCCCGGTGGCAGGCCGCTGTCGGCCAGCGCGTCGCGCACCTGCTCGACCAGGCCGCCATCATGCAGCTGGCGGGCGGAGAGGTTCACCGCCACGGTGACCGGCTCCAGGCCTTCGGCACGCCACTGCGCGGCCTGCCGGCAGGTGTGGCGCAGCACCCAGTTGCCGAGCGCGACCACCAGGCCGGTCTCCTCCATCAGCCCGATGAACTCCGAGGGTGCGAGCAGGCCGCGCTGCGGATGGGCCCAGCGCACCAGCGCCTCGACGCCGATCACCGCACCGGTGTGGCAGCTCACCTTGGGCTGGTAATGCACCACGAACTGTTCTTCCTGCACCGCGCGGCGCAGCGCCAGTTCGGCCTGCTGGCGCGCGCGCACCAGCTCGTTGGCCGAAGGCTCGAAGAAGCGGAAGCAGTTGCCGCCGGCCTGCTTGGCCTCGTGCAGCGCGCTCTCGGCGCGGTACAGCAGCTGGTCCCAGTCGCCGCCGTCCTCGGGGTACTCGGCGATGCCGGCGCTGGCGCCGAGAAAGACGTTGTGCCCGTCGACCACCATCGGCCGCGCCGCCAGCTCGATCAGGCGGCGGGCGGCGCGCGAGACGTCCCACGGCGTCTCCTGCTCGTTGAGCACGAAGCCGAACTGTGCGCCGCCCAGCCGGCCGACCAGGTCGCCGGCGCGCAGGTGGCCGCGCAGGCGGTGGGCGAGGATCTCCAGCACGCTGTCGCCCACCTTGTAGCTCAGGTTCTCGTTGATGGACTGGAAGTTGTCCAGCCCCAGGCACAGCACCGCCACCCGCCGGCGGTGGCGCTCGGCGCTGCGCAGTGCCTCGCAGGCCTGCTCGCGGAAGCGGTTGCGGTTGGCCAGCCCGGTCAGCGCGTCGAAGTGGGTGAGGTGCTGGGCGCGCGCCTCGGCAGCGAGCACGTCGGTGACGTCGAAGGCGATGCCGCCGATAGTGTGCGGCCGCGGTCCGTCGCCGATGGCGAAGCTCTTCATGTGCAGCCAGTGCGGCTGCGCATCGTCGCCGGCCAGGCGGAAACGGGTGTCGATGCCGCCGTGCGGGTGGCGGCGCACCGTGGCGCGCAGCCGGTCGGCGTCGTCAGGGTGCACGTGGTTGAGCCAGTCGAAGCGGTCGGTGAACAGCAGCTCGCGCGAGGCGTTCCACACCTGTTCGTAGGCGTCGTTGGCGTAGATCACCCGTCGCTCGGCAACATCGACCAGCCACAGGCTCTCGGGCAGGTGGCGCGCCAGCAGGGCGATGCGTTCGGCCAGCGACGGTGGAGCGGGACGGGTCGCGGCGGTCGGGGGGGGCAGCTTGGGCATGGCGCGGACGGAATGGCAGTCCGTCCGACTTTTAACACCACCGCAGTGCAGCAAACAAGGCGGGATTCCGCTCACCGCGGTGTCCCGGGCGGCAGCCGGCGCGCTGTCTATACTTCAGCGGGAGTGTCCGGCCGGCGGAGCCGGCGCCGCCTCCCGACCACCCGACAGGAGACGACACCATGAATAACAAGGGATCCGTTTTCCCGCACCGCGCGTTGGCCATCTGCGGCGCGGCGCTGCTGCTGGCGCTGGCACCGGCTGCCGGGGCGCGCTCGCCGGCGCCCGAGGGGGCGGAGCTGTACTTCATCGCGCCGACCGACGGCGCCACCGTGCGCAACCCCGTCGTCGTGCGCTTCGGCCTGCGTGGCATGGGGGTGGCGCCGGCCGGAGTGGATATGCAGAAGACCGGCCACCATCACCTGATCATCGATGCGCCGCTGCCGCCAATGGACCAGCCGGTGCCGTCCTCCGAGCAGTACCGCCACTTCGGCGGCGGGCAGACCGAGGTCAAGCTCGACCTGCCGCCCGGCCGTCACGAACTGCAACTGCTGCTCGGCGACCACCTGCACGTGCCGCACGATCCGCCGGTGATGTCGAAGCGCATCAGCATCACGGTGGAGTGAGCGGAAAGCGAGCGCTTTAGCTTGTCGCCAGGGCCTTGACCGCGGCGACCCGCGCGGCATGGATGCGCACCGGAATCTGGCTGCGATCCTCGCAGGCACGCGCGATCGCGCCGGCGTCCACCGCCTGCACCGCGGCCAGCGCCGCGCGCCAGCGCACGGCGGGGGCGTAGTCGCGCGATTCAAAGCCGGGGCGGCCCTGGTAGTCGCAGGTGCAGGCGGCCAGCGCCTGCTCGAAACGCTCCGGGCGGCGCAGCGCGTCGGCGCGTTCGAGCAGCTTCACCATGGTCTCCGGGCGCAGTTCGGCGGCACGCGGGATGATGCCGTGCTCGCGGGCGACCAGTTCGGCCAGCTCGCGGCATTCGGCGGGCGCCTTGAGGCGCTCGGAGACCTCGCGCGCGCGCCGTGCGCTCTTCGCCTCGTGGCCGTAATGGTGGGGCAGGATGTCGGCCGGGGTGTCGCCCTTGCCCAAGTCGTGCAGCAGACAGGCCCAGCGCACCGCCAGCGGCTGTTCGGTGGCCGCCGCGCGGTCGATCACCCGCAGCACGTGCTCGCCGGTGTCGACTTCGGGGTGGTATTTCTCCGGCTGCGGCACGCCGAACAGGCGGTCGAGTTCGGGCAGGATGCGCGCCAGCGCGCCGCACTCGTGCAGCACGCGGATCATGCGCGAGGGGGCCTGCTCCATCAGCCCGCGGGCGAGTTCCTGCCACACGCGCTCGGCCACCAGGTGGTCGACTTCGCCCTCGGACACCATCGCACGCATCAGCGCCAGGGTTTCGGGTGCCAGCGAGAAGTCGGCGAAGCGCGCCGAGAAGCGCGCCACGCGCAGGATGCGCACCGGGTCCTCGGCAAAGGCCGGGCTGACGTGGCGGAACACCCGCGCGGCGAGGTCGCGCTGGCCGCCGTAGGGATCGACCAGGTTGCCGTCCTCGCCGCGGGCGATGGCGTTGATGGTGAGGTCGCGGCGCGCGAGGTCGTCCTCCAGCGTGACGTCCGGTGCGGCGTGGAAGGCGAAGCCCTTGTAGCCGTGGCCGGTCTTGCGCTCGGTGCGCGCCAGCGCGTACTCCTCCTGGGTCTCGGGGTGGAGGAATACCGGGAAGTCCTTGCCCACCGGGCGGAAGCCGTGCGCCAGCATCACCTCCGGGGTGGCGCCGACCACCACCCAGTCGCGGTCCTTCACCGGCAGTTGCAGCAACTCGTCGCGGATCGCGCCGCCGACCACGTAGCAGCGCATCAGCGGCCGATCCGGTTGGCGTTGCGGCGGAAGGGATCGAGCTGCGCGCGCGTGCCGGCCTTGCCCAGCCAGAGCGGCGCGATGGCTTCCAGCGGCGTGGGTTCCAGGCCGAAAGGCAGCGGCGCGCCGCCGGTGACGTTGTCCACCCGCATCGAGCGCACGTTGTCGCGGCTCATCAGTGGCTGCGGGGCCAGCTCCATCAGGCGGGCCTGCAGCATGGCCAGCGCCTCGGGCAGTGCCAGCACCGGGCGCGGATGGCCGACCAGCGTGGATACGTAGCGCACCAGCTCGCGCAGGGTGTAGGCGTGCGGGCCGGCCAGCTCCCAGGTCTGCCCGGCGGCGGCCGGATCGGTGAGGCTGCGCCACACCACGTCGGCGACGTCCTCCACCCACACCGGCTGGAAGCGAGCATTGGCACCGGCCAGCGGCAGCAGCGGGAAGATGCGGGCGAGGCCGGCGAACAGGTTGAGGAAGCTGTCGCCGTGGCCGAAGATCACCGAAGGCCGCAGGAGAGTCCACGCGCAGCGCGCCGCGCGTACCGCGGCTTCGCCGGCGGCCTTGGAGCGCTGGTATTCGGAGGGGCCGTCGGCGTCCGCGCCGAGCGCGCTTACATGCACCAGCTGGCGTACGCCGGCGGCGTCGCAGGCGGCGACGATGCGCTTGGGCAGCTCCACATGGGCGCGCTCGAAGGCCACCCCCCAGGGCCGGCCCGGCGGCGAATGCAGCACGCCGACCAGGTTCACCACCGCATCGGCGCCGGCGAACAGGCGGGCCAGGGTGGCGGGGTCATGGACGTCGGCCTCGACCACTTCCACGGTAGGCAGTAACAGCAGGTGGGCGGCGCGGCTGCGCCGCCGGGTGGGAACGAGCACGCCGACGCCGGCGGCGGACAGGCGATTGGCGATGGCGCTACCGACAAAGCCGGTACCGCCGACGAGGACGACGCGGGTGGGAGTCATGGATTCACCGGAGGCGGAAAGATCGACGGAATACGGGGGCACGCCGGTCGATTATCGCAAAAGCGCGCGCTGCATGCCGTGCTGCCGCCGGTAGGAGCGGCCTTGGCCGCGATGCGGGCTGCGCAGGAACGGACGCCGTATCGCGGCCAAGGCCGCTCCTACGGAGGGATCAGAGTCCCAGCCAGCGCGCGATGATGTTGCGCTGCATCTCCGAGGTGCCGGAGTAGATCGTCGCGCCGACTGCGTCGCGCAGCGCGCGTTCGACCTCGTACTCGACCATGTAGCCGTAGCCGCCGTGCAGGTGCACGGTGTCGAGCGCGGCCTTGAGCAGCGATTCGCTCACCGCGAGCTTGGCGATCGCCGCGTCCAGCGAGGCGTTGCGCAGGTGGTCCAGGCGCCAGGCGGCGCGGTAGGCGAGCAGGCGGGCGGCCTCCAGTTGCACCTTCATGTCGGCGATGCGGTGGGCCACGGCCTGGAACTTGCCGATGGGCTGGCCGAACTGCTGGCGGGTGCGCGCATAGCTGACCGAGGTCTCCAGCAGGCGCTCCATGATGCCCAGGTGCCCGGCCACCAGCAGGCAGCGCTCCCAGTCCATCGCGGTGGCGAACACCGCCGAGCCGCCGCCGATCTGGCCGAGCACCGCGGCGTCGGGCAGGAACAGGTCGTCGAACACCAGCTCGCCCACCGGCGAGGTGCGCAGGCCGAGCTTGTCGAACTTCTGCCCGCAGGAGAAACCGGGCGTGCCCGCCTCGACCAGGAAGGCGGTGACCCCGCCGTGGAAGCCCTTGTCCGCGTCGGTGAGCGCGAACACCACCGCCAGGTCGGCCACCGGGCCGTTGGAGATGAAGGTCTTGCTGCCGTCGAGGCGCCAGCCTTCGCCGTCACGCCGCGCGCGGGTGCGCATCGAAAAGGTGTCGGAGCCCGAGCCGGCCTCGGTGATTGCGTGTGCGCCGACCAGGCTGCCGTCGCACAGCGCGGGCAGGTAGCGGCGGCGCTGTTCCTCGCTGCCGTGGCGCCACACCGGCACCACGCAGGCGAGCAGGTGGGCCGAGAGCGAGAACACCAGCCCGCCGTCGCGGCAGCCGTAGCCCAGGGCTTCGAGCACGATCGCGGTGGACAGCACATCCAGCCCGGTGCCGCCGTACTCCTCGGGCACCGGCAGGCCCTGGATGCCGACGCGCGCGCATTCGCGCCACAGCTCACGGGGGAAGCGCTGCGCGCGGTCGCGTTCGATCAGCTCGTCGTTGAGCGCCTCGCGCGCGAAGCGGATGGTGTTCTCGCGCAGCGCCTTCTGCTCGTCGCTGTAGGCGAAGTCCATCAGGCGCTCTCCTTCAGCCGCTGGTAGTCGGTCTTGTCGGTGGAGGTGCGCGGCAGCGCGTCCATCCAGGCGAACTGGTCCGGGATCATGTACAGCGGCATCTGCTCGGCGCAGAAGCGCCGCAGCGCGATCAGCGACAGGCGCTCGCCGCTCTTGCTGCTCAGGAAGGCGGTGATGCGCACGCCCTCGTCGGCGTCCGGCAGGGCGACCACGGCGGCCTCCTCGATCGCCGGATGGCGGTACAGGCCGGACTCGATCTCGCCCAGCTCGATGCGGTAGCCACGCCGCTTGACCATGCGGTCGCGCCGCCCGCGGTAGACGTAGCGGCCGTCGGCGCCGGCCACGACGATGTCGCCGGTGCGGTACCAGCGCGTGCCGTCGGGGTCGATCAGGAAGCCCTGCGCGGTCTTCTCGGGCAGCGCCCAGTAGCCCTGCATCACGCCGGGGCCGCTGATGCACAGCTCGCCCTCGCCGTCCGCCTCGACCGGCTGGTCGTGCTCGTCGACGACGCGGTCGCGCAGGTGCTCGCAGACCTTGCCGATCGGATAGGGGGCGGTGCGCTCGGGCGGCACCGGCGGGATCACCTCATACCAGGTGCACACATTGGTCTCGGTGGGGCCGTAGAGGTTGTAGTAGCGCGGGCGCGGCAGCTGGGCGCACAGCGTGCGCAGGTGCTTGACCGGGAAGACCTCGCCGGCGAACAGCACCAGGCGCAGCGATGAGCAGTCGTGCGCGGGCAGGTTGCCGAACTGCGCCATCAGGCTGAGGATGGAGGGCGCCGAATACCACACGCTGATGCGCTCGGCCTCGATCAGCTGCGCCAGGTGCAGCGGGTCCTTGCCCTTGTCCTCGGGGATCAGCACCAGCGCGGCGCCGTGCTTGATGGCGACGTGGATGTCGAGGATGGAGAGGTCGAAGTGGAAGGGCGCGTGCGAGGAGAAGCGGTCCTTTTCGCTCGGCTCGAACAGCGCCGAGCACCAGTCGACGAAGCTCACCGCGTTCAGATGCGAGAGCATCACGCCCTTCGGCTTGCCGGTGGAGCCCGAGGTGTACAGGATGTAGGCGAGCGCGTCCGCGCCGCTGTCGGCGTCGGCCACCGGCGCGGCGGGCGATGCGGCGTCGGCCGCGTCCAGCGCGCGCGCCAGCGCCTCGCCCGCGCCCGGTTCGTCCACCAGGATCAGCGCCGGCGGTGGGCTGCCGAGGGCGTCGAACTCGGCGCGCAGGCCGTCGGCGCGCGCCGCTTCCACCAGCGCGCAGCGCACCGCGCAGTTGTGCAGGATGTAGGCGTTGCGCGCGGCCGGCGCGGTGGGGTCGACCGGCACGTAGGCCGCACCGGCACGCAGGATGCCGAACAGCGCGGCGACCGCGTCGATCGACTTGCGCAGATGGATGCCGACGCGGTCGCCGGGGCGCACGCCCATGGCGGCCAGGCGGTCGCGCACGCGCGCGGACAAGGCCTCGAGTTCGCGGTAGTCGAGCGTGCCGCAGCCTGGCGCCACCACCGCGGGGCGCTCCGGGTGGCGGGCGGCGGATTCGGCCAGTGCCCGGTGCAGCGGGCGGGGAGTGATCTCCATCATGGCCGCCTACCTCGCCTTGGAGGCCAGCAGCGCGGCGATGTCGCGGATGGTGTCGAGGTGCTCCTTGTCCGCCTCGTGGGCCTCGAGCGCGATGCCGTAGCGTTCCTCGAAGTGCAGCACCATCTTCAGCGTGGCGATCGAGTCGATGATGCCGCCGCTGATCAGCGGCAGGTCGTCGGTGAGGTCGTCCGGGTTCTCGCCGGGCAGGAACTCGTCGAGGATGTACTGCTTCACTTCGCGGGCGAAGTCGATACCGGTCTCCATGCTGCGTCCTCCCTCGTGCGGTTGGGGCGTCCGTCCGGCTCAGGGCCGGTCCGGGCGGAAGATCTCGTCGCGGGCCACGGCCAGCGCGGCGAACAGGCGGTCGGCGATCAGGCCGTGGGCGTAGGCGTTGGGATGGTCGTCCCAGGGCGCGAGGCGCACCGCCTCGATGTCGTGGCCGCGGTACACGTCGGAGAGGTCGATCACCCTGAAGCCGGCTTCGCGCGCCACCGCGAGCGTCTCCGGCGTCTCTTCCTGCCAGCTGCCTTCGCGCGCCTGCGGCAGGAACACCAGCACCGGCGCGGCGCCCTGCGCGCGGGCCTGCCGCGCGATGCGCCCGTAGACCTCGGCGAGCACGGCGCGCCCGTGGGGCGCGAGGCGCTGGCGTACCAGGGTCTCGTCCATGCCGGCCGACACCTCGGCGCGCGCGACGATGGCCGCCAGGCCGTCGTAGGGAATGGCGATGCCCTTGTGCACCACCTCGGCCAGGTAGGCCACCGAGCGGCTCAGTTCGCGGCCGGTGGCGACGAACATCACGGCGTCGGGCGCGAAGCCGAGCGCGCGCTCCATCACCGGCAGTTGCTGCGGGGGCTGGTAGCCGGGCACGCCCATGTTGAGCACTTCGAAGCGCTCGATGCCGGCGTCGCGCCATTCGCGGTTCAGGCGCTGCTCGACCAGGGCCTCAAAGGTCTCGCCGTCGCCCACGCCCCAGCCCATCACCGAGGAGGCGCCGAGCAGGACGGTGCGATGGGTGCCGGGCGCCGGTTGCTCGGCGTAATCCTGGTCGCGCATGCCGAAGCGGTTGATGCTGATGGTGCCGAAGCGGGTGTTCTGCACGAAGGAGGGGATGAGTTCGGTCTGCACGAAGCCGCCGACGAAGTGCTTGAGGTTGGCGTTGTCGATGTCCAGCCAGTTCTTCGGCTTGCTCATGTACACCTCCCAGAGCTGGGAGTTGAAGCGGTCCACCGACAGCAGGCTCTCGTAATAGCCGCGCTCCAGCCGGGCGGTGTCGAGGCGGCTCAACTGCCCGGAGCGCAGTGAATGCACGAAGGTGGCCGCGTCGCGGCCGAGCTGCGAATGCAGGCCCTCGACGCTCACCCCGATCATCGCCACCAGCGCGGCCGCGGTGGCCAGCCGCCCTCGCTGCCAGGCGCGCGCGTCCTGCGTGCCGCCGCGCTGGTTGCGCAGCGCCTCGCCGGGGATGCTGCCGATGGCGATTACCACGAGGATCAGCGCCGGGAACAGCAGCGCGCGGGCGCTGTACTCGCCGCCCAGCGCGCTCCACATGGCGAGCCAGCCGGACAGCGTCTCGGCGGTCCAGAACGACCACAGCACGCAGATGAACCAGAAGGTGGCGTAGGTCTTGGCCACCAGCACCGCGGTGTCGCGCCAGCTGCGCGCGCCCGGCTTGCCCAGGCTGCGGCTGCGGCCGTGGCGCATCTCGTAGAGCGAGTTGCCCACCACCAGCAGGCCGAGGATGGTCCAGAAGAGGATGTCCTGCGCCACCAGCAGGGTGGTGCCGCGCAGCCAGAACCACTGGTAGGCGTGCAGGAACCAGGTCATCAGGAAGACGTACAGGGTGGCCACCACCAGCGCCTTCTCGGTGCCCAGCTTGCGCAGCCGGAACACCGCCGGATAGTAGAACACCTTCTGCATGAACTCCTTCCAGTAGATGTTGATGCGCCGCCAGAAGTCGGTGAAGCTCGACGCCAGCAGGAAGCGGTTGTGGGTCTCCGGCAGGCGGAAGCCGAACAGGCACAGCATGCCGATGATCAGGTGGAAGAGCCCGGAGACGCGCAGGTAGAGCAGGAAGTTGGCTACCAGGTACTGGCTCAGGTCGGCCGGGCCGGCGACTTCGTGCGGGGCCAGCGTCAGGTAGTAGTAGACGATGCGGTAGAGGATCAGGTGGATCACCCCGCGCAGCATCCAGTCGATGCCGGTCTGGTAGATGCGCGCCGCGTCGTCGTCGAAGTAGTTGCGCCGGAAGGTCTTGTAATCGACCACCGGGAACAGCGGGAAGCAGGCATTGGGCAGCATGAAGAAATAGGACAGCGACTGCGCCGGGGTGGAGGGCGTCTTGTCGTGGCGCAGGTCGTAGAAGTAGATGATCAGGCGGAACATGAACATCGCGCCGAGGATCGGCCAGATTGCGTCCGACCACGGGAAGGGCAGGTAGCCCGCGCGCTGCAGGGCGAGCACCGCGGTGGTGGCGATCAGCAGCGCGCCACGCCAGGCGAAGGCGACCGGCAGGTGGCAGATGCCGATCAGCAGCAGGCCGATGGCCACCAGCCAGGCGGCGTTGGCCGTGCCCATGACCAGCGCGATGCCGGCCAGGCTGAGCGCGGCGAAGAAGGGCAGGCGCCAGGCCAGCGGCAGCCAGGCGTGCACCGCGAAGCCGGCGAAGGCCAGCATCGCCAGGCGCAGGAAGGCGCCGGATTCGATCTGGAACTGGCGCAGCAGCAGGAACAGCAGGCCGAGCTGGACGAGGATGGCGAGGTAGTCGAGCAGGCCTATCCGACCGCGCGAGCGAGCCTCGTCCAGAGCTGCCTCCGGGATTGCCGCTGCCGCTGCCACACTCATCGTTCCTCCCCTTTTTCGGAACGTGTCGGCATACCCTAAAACCGGTAGTTACGAGCTTTTCGATGCAGTAAGACGCTCGTTAGCCACCGTGTCAGTATGGTCAGCGGTGTCGATAACTCAAGGCGAAATGCATTGCAGGCGTGATCGTTCGCGCGCGCGGAGCTGGCTGCGCGAGCTACCGGGGCGCCGCTCAGCCGCTGTCGGCCTGTTGGTAGGCGGACAGCGTCACGCCGGCGCGCGCGAGGTATTCGCGCAAGAGCTTGATGTCCTGCTTGCTGCAGGTGCTGCCGTGGTGGGGGTGGTGAAGGACACCTTCCTTGCCGTTGAGCAGCACGCGGAAGCGTGCGCCGTGGCCGGGCTCGATGGTGGCACCGACGTGAAGCAGCAGCGACTCCACTTCCCGCCAGTGGATGTTGGCGCTGATCGGATCCTGGTAGATCGCGCGCAGCAGGCTGGTGTGCTTGTGGCTCATCGCTGGACTCCGGGGTGCGTTCGAGGGGGCGCTCGATCTCATCGCGTCACATACACCATAGACCGCGCGCCGGCGGGCGAATATCCGCGGGGTCGTGGCAGATGCGGTGCCGGCCCGTTCCCGGGCGGCAAGTGCCCGCCGATTTCCTATGCTTCAAGAGCCGGGCCGGCGGGCTGCTGCCTGCGGTTTCCGGCTGGATTCGCGCGGACGCCTGCGCCCTTCACGCCTGCGCAGCGTCGGTTGATGACGAGGAGGAGACATGAGAACGTACGACAGCACAGACGAGTCGATCCGGGACGAGCACGCCGGAGAGTCCGCGCCGCCGGTGGATTGCACGGTGGACTGGGGACCGTCCTGGGGGCGCCAGCTCGATGCGGCGCAGGCCTGGCAGGAGGCGAGTGCGGCGCTGGCCGACGATGCCCATCAGTGGAGCGCCGCGCCCGGCTACCGGCGCGGCAAGGACGCGCCGCAACTCACCGCCCAGACGGTGGTGAGGATGAACACACTCAATGTGGCGCTGCGCGAGCGCCTGTTGCGCCTGATGAGCGAGGCCTCCAACGTGGCCATCGCCGCCATGTCGCGGCGTCAGGGGGCGGGTGGCGGCTCGGCGGCGACGCTCGATCAGCAGGGTGCCGGGCAGATCGAGCAGGTAACGCGCGCATGGTTCGAGCTGATCGACACCGCGCGGGCCAACATGAGCGCGCTTACCGGCATGGCGCCCCCGGCCGGCGCCGCCGGAGACGGCGAGCCGCTGGTGGACCGCCGCCAGCAGGCGCTGGCCATCGCCTTCGCCGACCGGCGCAAGGCGGGCTGAAGCGGCGCCGGGTGGCCGCGCCTCCTCGCTCCGGGCTGGATTCCTGCCCCGGAGCGGGGGCGGTTTACGGGATCACGGTATTGAACGGTCGCTGTCCGGTGCTATAGCGAGAGTTCCCATCGAGGCACATGGAGAGCCACATGACTACCAGGCATTCACGCGGGCGGGATGCGACCGCCCGCTCCGGCACCGAACTGTCCGCTGCGACCACCGAGCTCGCGCGGGACATTGCCGCCTTCTGGGATAGTGCGGCGATGTCCGGCCAGGTCTTGTTCGAAGGCTGGTTGAAGCTTGTCGGTGCGCCGTTCGATGCGGCGATGCGTCGCGTCGTGCCGTCTATCGAAGACCTGCCCGCCGATGGCGAGCGGCGTGCCGACGCCCTGCCCTGGGTGCCGAAGTTCGACACCGCGGTCGTGCCGCTGCGGCGTGCCGATGATCCGGAGGGGGCGGAAGCCTCGCGCATCACGATGCGCATGGCGGTACCGGGGGTGTTCGGCACCGGCGTATCCACCAACGTAGTCAGCATCGATACGCTGGTGCCGCGGCCGGCATCCGCAGCGGAAAGCGAGCGGCCGGCACATCCGGCAACGCACCAGCGCGCGGCCGGTTGAGGATCTGCGTGATCCACTGTGCGGGCCGAAGCGCTGCCTGGTGAGACCCCGCCTGCGCCCACCGGCCTACCCGCGCGGATCTCCTTACCCGTGCCGAGCGTTCAGCTGCCGTCCGGGCGCGGTGCGATCACCCCCAGCCGCGCCTTGAGCGACTGCGGACGGCCTTCCAGCATGGCGGCGTAGATCACCGTGTTGGCCATCACCTTCTTGACGTAGTCGCGGGTCTCGTCGAAAGGGATGGTCTCGGCGTAGATCGCGCCTTCCAGCGGGCGTTCGTCGCGCCAGCGGCGCGCGCGACCCGGCCCGGCGTTGTAGCCGGCCGAGGCCAGCACCGGGTGGTTGTCCAGGTCGTTCAGGATGATGCGCATGTAGCTGGTGCCGAGCAGCACGTTGGTGTCCGGGTCGGTGAGCATGCGCTGGCTGTAGTTGGGCAGGCCGATCTTGCCCGCCACCCACTTGCCGGTGGCCGGCATCACCTGCATCAGCCCCTGGGCGCCGGCGCTGGAACGTGCCGGGGCGATGAAGCGGCTCTCCTGGCGCATCAGGCCATAGACCCAGCTCATGTCCAGCCCCTGGCGGCGCACCTGCGGTTCGATGACCTGGCGGTAGGGAGTGATGAAGCGCAGGTCGAAGTGGTCGCCGATGTTGGCCAGTTCGGCGGTGTTGATCGCGCGGTCGTAGATGTCGTGGCGCAGCGCGAGCTCGGCGGCGGCCACCAGGAAGCCTTCGTCGCGCCCGCGCAGCGCCCAGTTCCACTCGCGGATGGCGTCCATGCGCATGTCCAGGCGGTAGAGCGCGAGCGCGCGGCGCAGCCCGGGGTCGGCTTCGGCGCGGGCGCGGTCGGGGCCGCCGAGGCTGCCGCGCCGGGCCGGCAGGGCAAAGACCTGGCCGATCTCCTCGCCGGCGAGCATGCCGTAGAAGTGCGGCTGGCCGGCGATCTGCTCGTACAGCAGGCGGGCGGCCGCCGGGTTGCCCAGTTCGGCGTGCGCGCGGGCGAGCCAGTAGGTCCAGTCGGCCTTGTCGCGCTCGGCCGGCGGCAGCGCCTCGATGGCCTGCCGCACCCGCCCCCAGTCGCCGGCCCGCAGCGCGCTGCGCACCCGCCAGGCCCGTTGCTCGGCCGACAGCGGCGCATCGCCGGCGGCGGCAAACCAGGCCACCGCCTGCGGCAGCTGCTGGTAGGCGGCGCGCAGGGCCAGGGCGGCGTAGGCCTGGGCGGCCTTGTCGCTGCCCAGCGCGTCCTGCAGGCGCAGCAGGTGCAGGTGGGCTGCCTCGATGTTCTCGCGCGCCAGGCGGACGATGGCGGCGAGCGCCAGTTCGCGCGCGCTGCGCTGCTTGAGCGTGGCGGGCTGCAGGCGGGACAGGTACTGGCCGGGATTGCCCATCGCGCGCGAGAACTCCGCCACCGCGGGGGCTTCGCCCGCCGGCAGCCATTCCAGGGTGGCGAGCGCGGGGGCGGTGTCGCGCTGTTCGAGCTGGCGTCGGATGCGCCACCACAGGTCGTCCACCGTGGCGCGCCGCTCGATCGCCAGGGTGCGCAGCACCGGGAGGCAGGCGGCGTGATTGTTGACCCGCTCGGTCCACAGGCCGGCCACCTCGCCCGCCACGCGCGCGTCGCCATAGAGCAGGCGGGCGTACCAGGCGTGGCAGGCGAGCTCGTCGTCGGGGCGCTCGAGCGCCGGGTAGAGGTCCAGGAAGGCCCGCCATTCGCCGTCCTTGGCCAGTCTGCGCAGCCAGTCGGCACGCAGGCGCTCGGCCAGCAGGGTGCCGGGATGCGCCTGCAGGAAGACCTGCAGCTCAGCTGCCGGCGGCGGCTCCGGGCGGGCGAGCTTGTTGTACAGCAGCCAGTAGTGCACGTAGGCGTCGAGTTCATGGGGTTCGCGCTGCGTGGCCAGCCTTTCCAGGGTGTTGCGGTCGCCGGTGCGCAGTGCCTCGCGCGCCGCGAGGATGCGTGCATCGCCGCCCTGCCCTGCCGCCTGTCCGCTTGCCCACAGCAAACCGGCCAGAACGACCCCCCACAAGCCCTTCACCATCGCTTACCATCCTCTCCGTTTGCTGCACAAACTACCACAATGAACCAAGCCGCCAGCGCTGTTACAAACCCCGGTCCGGATGCCGCTGCGGCGGCTCGCCAGGCGCTCCGGAGCAACGCCGTGGCGCGTCGCGAGGCGCTGTCGGGCGAGGAGCGCGAGCGCCTGGAGCGGGGCATCGAAACCCATCTGGATGCGCTGTGCGCCGATCTCTCGCCGCGGGTGCTGGCCTTCTGCTGGCCATGGCGCGGCGAGCCCGACCTGCGCCCCTGGGTGGCGCGCTGGCTGGCGCAGGATGCGGGGCGCAGCGTGGCCCTGCCGGCGGTGGTCGAGCGCCATCGGCCGCTGGTGTTCCGCCGCTGGTGGCCGGGCATGCAGATGGAACTGGACCGCCACGGCATTCCGCACCCGCCGGGCGGCGAGTCCCTGCATCCGGACCTGGTGCTGGTGCCGCTCAATGCCTTCGATGCACAGGGCTACCGGCTGGGCTACGGCGGGGGCTACTTCGACCGCACGCTGGCGACGCTGGACACGGTGGCGGTGGGCGTGGGCTTCGAGCTCGGCCGGGCTGCGAGCGTGCTGCCGCAGGCGCACGACCTGCCGATGGACTGGCTGGTGACCGAGGCCGGGGTGTTTCGCGCGGGCGGGGCCTGACGCCCGCTCTGAATGTGTGAAGAAATCGTAGCGAGCGGGTCGGTGGCAAGGCGCGCGGCGCACAGCGACCGAGACATATCGGATGGATAGGCGAGGGAGCGAGCACCGCGCAACGCCGCCATCGACCCGCGCAGTAGATTCATTCACACATTCTCAGCGCAGCGCGTCGGCGCATTCGATGCGGTTGCGGCCGCGCTGCTTGGCGCGGTAGAGCGCTTCGTCGGCGCGGGCCAGCACCGCGTCGGCGTGCGGATCGGTGGATTCCAGCAGGGCGACGCCGGTGCTCACGGTGACGGCGATCGATTGACCGCCGTATTCGATCGGCTGTCCGGCCAGACGCAAGCGAATGCGCTCGGCGAGCTCGCAGGCGCCGGCTTCGTCGGTCTCCGGCAGCAGGATGGCGAACTCCTCGCCTCCCAGGCGGCCCAGGGTGTCGGTCTGGCGCAGCTCGGCGGCGGCGCGTTCGGTGAAGCTGCGCAGCACCGCGTCGCCGGCGGCGTGGCCGTGGCGGTCGTTGACCAGCTTGAAGTGGTCGAGGTCCAGCATCAGCAGGGCCGCCGCTTCGCCGTAGCGCCGCACCCGTGCGAGCTCGAAGGCCAGGCGTTCCATGAACACCCGGCGGTTGCTCACGCCGGTGAGCGGGTCGACGCTGGCCAGGCGCTTGAGGTCGTGCTCCTGCAGCTTGCGCTGGGTGACGTCTTCCTTGACCGCGACGAAATGCGCCACCCGGCCGCTGCGGTCGGGCACCGGGGTGATGGTGAGCGCCTCGTGGTAGAGCTGGCCGTCCTTGCGCTTGTTCACCAGTTCGCCGCGCCACACCTCGCCGCGCAGGATGGTTTCCCACAGGGCGCTGTAGAAGGCCGCGTCCTGGCGGCCGGAGCTGATCAGATCCTTGGGCTTGCGCCCCACCGCCTCGTCGGGGGTGTAGCCGGTCAGCGCGGCGAAGGCCGGATTCGCCCATTCGATGACCGCGTCGGGGTCGGTGATCACGATCGCATTCGCCGCCGCATCGAGCGCGGCATGCAGCAGGCGGTTGCGCTCTTCGGCCCGCTTGCGGTCGGAGACGTCCAGTTGCAGCACCACCACCCCGCGCAGCCTGTCGTGCGAGAAGGGACGGGCCAGCAGCCGCAAGGCGCTGTGGCCGTCGGCCAGGGTGAACTCGCCCTCGAAGGCGGGTTTTTCGTCGAGCAGCACGGCGCCGATGCCGGCCTCGGCGGTGTCGTCGCTGCGGCTGCCGTCGGGCCGGAACAGTCGCGCGTAGTCGCGGTAGTGCAGGGCGCCGTGCGGCACCTGTGCTGCGTGCGTGGCGGCGAACTCCTGCCAGGCGCGGTTGGTGAGCAGCGCGCGTCCGTCCTGACCGAACAGCAGCACGCTCGCGGGTAGCGCGTCGAGCAGGCAGGCCATGCGGTCGAAGTCGCGGTCCTGGGCGGCGATCCGGCGGCGGGCGTCGCGCCGCAGCGCCACATAGCCTGCGAGCACGCCGGCCATCGCCAGGATGATCAGCGGCACCAGGATGATGGCCTGGCGGTGGATCTCCAGCCGTGCTGCCTGCACCGCCTGCTCACGCTCGGCTCGGGCCAGCACGCCGATGGGCAGCGCGCGTGCCACTCGCCAGGTGGTGATCAGCGTGTGGCCGGCGGGAGCCTGGTCGAGGCCGCCGAGTTCGTAGCCGGTGCGCCAGCCGGTCACGATGTCCGTGTTGGCCGTCTGGATGGCGGCGTCCAGCGCGCGTTCGCGGGTCGAGAACAGCAGTGCGCCGTCGTAGCGCAGCACGTCTATCCACGCTGTCTGCTCGAGTCCGTGGGCCCAGATGCGGTTGAGAAAGTAGTCGACGTTGACCGTGGCAAGCAGGCTGAGCATGCCCGCCTCGCCCTTGGCGACGCCGCGGATCACCGGGAGGAAGCCCAGCTCCGGAGGTGCCGCGGTGGGATCGCCGACCGGGCGGCCGTCCGCCAGGTCGCGCCCGGTGTGCAGGCTGCCGATGCGCAGCAGTCCGAGCCGCCCGGACTCGTGGGGCAGGTAATCCTCGAGTGCCGGGCGCAGGCCGATGTTCGCGGGGTTGGAGCTGGCCTGCACCTGCCCGTGGTCGTCGAGCAGCGACAGCGAGCGCAGGTGGGGCGCATGGCGCAGCGCATCGGCCAGCAGCGTGTTCCAGGTGCCGGCGTCGTGGGTCGTGTAGCCGGTCTCCAGCAGGCTCTGCAGCGTGAGGTTGACCGTGGTGAGGGTCTGCTCCAGATGGTCGAGCGTGTGCAGTGCATCCGCCTCGAGCAGGCGGCGCTCGGCGGTGGCCGCCTGCCGTTCCAGGCGCTGGCCGTGGTAGTACAGCGCCGCGCCGGCGACGGCGGCGCAGGCGGTGAGGAAGGCGAGGAAGCCGAGATCGGCCAGGCGGCTCCAGCGGTAGCGTCTCATGCCGCCGTCTATCGCCTTACGAGGATGGGCTCCAGCCCGTGGCGGCGGGCCGCTTCGGCCAGCCGGCCGTCGCGCTTGATGGTGTCGACGAACTGCTCCAGGCGCTGGTGCCAGGCGTCGTCGCCGGGTGCGATGGCCCAGGCGTAGGGGGTGATGTGGTAGGTCGCGGTGGGCGACACCAGTCGCGCCCAGGCGGCGTTGTCCAGCATGCGCCGGCTGTAGGGGAAGTCGGTCATGAACACGTCGGCGCGGCCGGATTCGACTTCCTGCTCGCGTGCGTGCGGCGAGGCGAGTACCGCGAGCTGCGCGTGGCGCAGCTTGTCGCGCATGACCGGCTCGTGCAGCGTGCCCTTGGCCACCGCGACCACCACGCCGGGCTGGTCGATGTCGTCCCAGTTGCGGATGCGGCGGTTGCTGCGGGTGGTGATGGCGTAGATGTCGCTGGCCAGGTGAGGCGAGGTGAAGCGCAGCTTTTCCTGGCGCTGCGGGGTGATGCCGATGGCGAACATGGCCACGTCGCAGCGGTCGCCGAGCACGTCGTCGAACAGGCGGGAGAAGGCACTGTCGACGAACTCGAGCGCCACGCCCAGGTCCTTGGCCAGCTCGTGCGCGAGGTCCACGTCGATGCCCGAGAGCTCGCCGGTCTTTGGGTTGCGCCAGGAGATGCCGTAGTAGTCGGGCCACACGCACACCCGCAGCGCGGCGGAGGCCCGGATGCGTTCAAGACGGTTGTCGGATGCGGCCGGGACGCTCGGCAGCAGACTGGCCAGCGCGACGGCGGCAAGGAGGGCGAGACGGCGCATGGCAGGCTCCGAACAAGGCTGTATTTCGCCGAGCTTCTCGCCGTCGTCGAAAGCACGTGTTGACGGCGCTCAAACGTCCGGCGGAGGCAGCGCAGGAGCGCATGCTTTTAATGCCTAAGTGGTATGTCCGCAACAGGTCCGCTGCCCGAAATGGGCAGCATGGCGCGCCGCGCGTTCAGCCGAGGAACATGCGGTAGGCGGGGTTGGCGGTCTCGTCCACGTACTCGTAGCCCAGCCGTCCGAGGAAGTCCTGGAAGGCCTCGCGGTCGCCCGGCGGCACCTGCATGCCGACCAGCACGCGGCCGAAGTCGGAACCATGGTTGCGGTAGTGGAACAGGCTGATGTTCCAGTCCGAATGCAGGTTGGAGAGGAAGTTCATCAGCGCGCCGGGGCGCTCGGGGAAGGTGAAGCGGTAGATCAGTTCGTTGTCCACCTGCGGTGCGCGGCCGCCCACCATGTAGCGGATGTGGGTCTTGGCCATCTCGTCGTCGGTGAGGTCCACCGCCGGCAGTTCGTGGCGGGCGAGCATCTCGGTGAGGCGGCCGACCTCGGCGCGGTTGTGTACCGTGACGCCGACGAAGATGTGGGCGGTGGCGGCATCGGCGAAGCGGTAGTTGAACTCGGTGATGTTGCGGTTGCCCAGCACGCCGATGAACTTGCGGAAGGAACCGGGTTTTTCCGGGATGGTCACCGCGAGCACGGCTTCGCGCTGTTCGCCCAGCTCGGCGCGTTCGGCGACGAAGCGCAGGCGGTCGAAGTTCATGTTGGCGCCGGAGGCCACCGCCACCAGGCTCTTGTCGCGCAGTTTGTGGCGCTTGGCGTATTCCTTGGCGCCGGCCACGGCCAGTGCGCCGGCCGGCTCCAGGATGGAGCGGGTGTCCTCGAAGACGTCCTTGATCGCCGCGCAGATGGCGTCGTTGTCCACCAGGATCATCTCGTCCACGTACTGCTGGCACAGGCGGAAGGTTTCCTCGCCCACCTTCTTCACCGCGGCGCCGTCGGCGAACAGGCCGACCTGGTCGAGCTCGACGCGCTCGCCAGCGGCCAGCGAGCGGGTCATGGCGTCGGCGTCCACCGCCTCGACGCCTATGATGCGGGTCTCCGGGCGCAGGCGCTTGACGTAGGCCGCGATGCCGGCGATCAGGCCGCCACCGCCCACGCAACAGAAGATGGCGTGAATGGGCTTGGAGTGGGCGCGCAGGATCTCCATGCCGATGGTGCCCTGGCCGGCGATCACGTCGGGGTCGTCGAAGGGATGGACGAAGGTGAGTTTCTCGGCCTTCTCCAGCTCGAGGGCGTGGGCGTAGGCGTCGGAATAGGAGTCGCCGGCCAGCACCACCTCGCCGCCGCGCGCGCGTACCGCGTCGATCTTGATCTGCGGGGTGGAGGTGGGCATGACGATCACCGCGCGCACGCCCAGCTTCTGCGCGGAGAGCGCCACGCCCTGCGCGTGGTTGCCGGCCGAGGCACAGATCACCCCGCGCTTGAGGGCCTGCGGCGAGAGCTGGGCCATCTTGTTGTAGGCGCCGCGCAGCTTGAAGCTGAACACCGGCTGCATGTCCTCGCGCTTGAAGTAGATGCGGTTGTGCAGGCGGGCGGACAGGTTGGTAGCGAGGTCGAGCGGGGTCTCGACGGCCACGTCGTACACCTGGGCGTTGAGGATGCGTTCCAGGTAGTCCGGGTTGGCGGCGGTCATGGCGGGGCGTTCCGTGCGGGCGGCGAAAGAGGACGAGGGTAGCAGCCGATGATGCGCTGCCGCAAGCGCCTGCCCGGCTCCGGCGCTCAGCAGTCGGCGATCTCGACCCGGTTGCGCCCCAGGCGCTTGGCGTCGAGCAGGGCGCCGTCGGCGGATTCGGTGAGCGCAGCGGCCGAGTCGACCGTCGGGTAGGCGGCCAGGCCGGCACTGAAGGTGGCGTAGAGCGCGCCGCCCGGATGGGTGTGCGGCAATGCGGCAAAGTCCACCCGGATGCGGTCGAGCACGGTCTGCGCCAGGGCCGGATCGGTGCCGGGCAGGGCGACGATGAACTCTTCGCCGCCGTAGCGCCCGATCAGGTCGCCTTCGCGCAGGCGGGCCTTGAGCAGCCAGGCCAGCCCGCGGATCACCTGGTCGCCGACCGGGTGGCCGTAGGTGTCGTTGACCGCCTTGAAGTGGTCGATGTCTATCATCGCCACAGTGAAGCGCTCGCCCGGCGCGGCGGACTCCACCATGGCCTTGAGCCTGGCCTTGGCGGCCGAGTGGTTGAGCAGGCCGGTGAGGCCGTCCACCCGGGTCGAGCGCTGCATGTCGCGGAAGCGGGCGATCTTGGTCTTGACCACCGCGGCCAGCAGCACCGGGTTGAAGGGCTTGATGAGGAACTGGTCGCCGCCCAGGCGCAGGGCCTCGACCTGCATGCCGATGTTCGATTCGCCGGACAGGTAGACGATGGGCAGGGTCTGGTAGGCGGACATCTGGCGCAGCACGCGGGTGGCTTCGACCCCGTTGAAGCGCGGCATGTGCATGTCCATCAGGATCAGGTCCGGGCGATAGGACTCCAGCACTTCCAGCAGCCGGCCCGGGTCGGCGATGGCGTGGCTGTCGATGCCATGCTCGGTCAGCGTGCGGCAGATCAGCGTGGAGGCGACCCGCGAGTCCTCCACCACCAGCACGCGGTAGCGCTCCTGCTCTTCGGTCTGGATCAGGTCGAGCAGGCGGTTGACCACCATGGACGGCTGTTCGTCGTCGGGGATGGCCACGTCGATGCCGGCGCGCATCAGCGCCACTATGGGGTCGATGACCGAGGCCACGCCGAGATAGAACAGCTGGCTGGCGGGACAGGCCTTGCGGCAGGCTTCGATGCGGGCCAGCTCGGCGGCCTCGGCGGTACTGCCCGCGGGAATGAACAGCACCGCGAGCGGTGCCTCGCCGGGCTCGACTTCGCCTTCGGCGTCCCAGCCCATGCGCAGGACGCGGAAGCCGAAGTAGTTGAGCTGACGCTGCAGGCCGTCGGCCACGTCCTCGCGGTCCGCCGCGGCCACGATCCATACGCTGCGCGGCCGGTGCCATTCGAGGTCGCGCGCCGGCGCCTTCTCCTCGGCCCGGCGCACCGGGACGCTGGGCTGCGAGGTGGCGATCGAGCCGAACAGCGCGTCGATCTGGCGCTGCAGCGCCACCATCTCCTGCGGGCGCATCGGATGGGAGCCCGCGTCGCCGATGCGGGCGAGAACGGCGTTTTCCAGCCCTTCACACAGCCGGCTCAGGCCGGGCAGGCGCAGGCGGGCGAAGTGTTCGGCGAGGCTGTTGACCGCCACGGCGAACTCGATGAACTGCTCGAGCTGGCCGTCGGCAACGTACTGCTCCCAACGGGTGCGCAGGGCGTACAGGCGGTCGTCGAACGGGTGGGGCGGCAGGGCGGTCATCGCGCGACTGTGTTTGCGGCAATCGGCAATTATGTGGCATGACGGCCGCGTACACAATCGTGCAGCGCAGCGAAGCAGCCTGGCCGGCCATCGGGCCGTCCGGGAGCGAGCCGCTCAGTCGGGCAGATCGCATGCCAGGGCGCGGCTTTGCCGGTCGATGAACTCCTGGGTGGAGTCGATGCCGCGCAACTGCAGGATGGTGGAACGCACCGCGGCCTCGAGCAGCACCGCGAGGTTGCGCCCGGCGGCCACCGGCAGGATGACCCGCGGCACCTGCACGCCCAGCACGTCCTGCACCTCCTGGTGCAGGGGCAGGCGCGAAGGGTCGTCCTGGCCGGGCTGGCGGCGTTCCAGGTGGCAGACCAGGCGCAGGCGCATCTTCCGCCGGCAGGCGGTCTCGCCGAAGATGGTGCGGATGTTGAGGATGCCCAGCCCGCGCACCTCGATGAAGTCCTGCAGCAGTTCGGGGCAGCGCCCTTCCAGCACGGTGGGAGCGATGTGCGAGAACTCGACGATGTCGTCGGCCACCAGGCCGTGGCCGCGCGAGATCAGCTCCAGCGCAAGCTCAGACTTGCCGGCCCCCGAGTTGCCGGTGATGAACACGCCCAGGCCGAGCACGTCCATGAACACGCCGTGCAGGGAGACCTTCTCCGCCAGCTGGCGCGACAGGTACTGGCGGAGCTGGTCGACCACGCCGGCCGAGGGCTGCGGCGTGGTGAACAGCGCCACGCCGATGTTCTCGCACAGCCCGTGGAGCAGGCCGGGAATCTCGCAGCCGTCGGCCACCACGATCGCGGGCGGGCGGGCGGCGAGGATCTCGTTGAGGTGATGGGCGATCTTCTCGCGCGACTGGCGGCGCGCCCAGGCGAGCTCCGCGGCCCCCAGGATCTGCAGGCGCTGCGGGTGGATGAGGTTGAGGTGGCCGACCAGGTCGGCGGGCCAGATGCGCTCTTCGGAAACGGCGATCGCGGTGTCCAGCGCGCCGCAGACGTGGGTCAGCGCGAGGCGTTGGCGCAGCGACTCATACAGCCGCGCGACGCTCGTCTGTCGCATGGGGTCCCCAGCTGGCGAACAGGGCATGGATGGTGGCCGGGTCGGGTGCGTTCTGCAGTTCCTCGCGGAAGGCGCGGTCGCTGAACATCTGGGCCAGTTCGGAGAGCAGTTGCAGATGGGTCTCGTTGGCTTGCTCCGGGACCAGCAGGATGAACAGCAGGTTCACCGGGCGGCCGTCGGGGGCGTCGAACTGTACCGGGGTGGCGAGCCGGAAGAAGGCGCCGGCCGCTTCCTGCAGGCCCTTGATGCGGCCGTGAGGAATGGCGATGCCCTGCCCCAGCCCGGTCGAACCGAGGCGTTCGCGGGAGAACAGACTGTCGAACACCACGCTGCGCGCGATGCCCTGATGGTTCTCGAACAGCAGCCCGGCTTGCTCGAACACGCGCTTCTTGCTGCTCGCGTCGAGGTCGATGACCACGTTGGACAGGGGGAGGAGTTGGGCGATCAGGCTCATTGGGTCAAGCCCCGCGCGGCACAGGACCGCAGGGTGCCGCGCGGGCGGGGGCGGTCGGGTGTCGGTTGGCGACGCGGTTCGGAAAACGCGCGAATTATACCCACACCCTAGGCCGAAAGAAGTAGTGAAGGGATCACAGCTCGCTGTTCTGGTGCTTCAGCGCTTCGTGATTGTGCTCCTGGACCTTCTGCTTGTGCTTCTGGACCTGGCGGTCGAGCTTGTCGGTCATCGCGTCGATCGCGGCATACATGTCGCCATCGTGGGCTTCGACGAAGATGTCCTTGCCGCGCGTGTGCAGGGTGACTTCCGCCTTCTGGTCGAGCTTTTCCACCGACAGGATCACTCCGACGCTGGTGACGTTGTCGAAGTGGCGAATGACGCGGTCCAGCTTCGAGCTCACGTAGTCGCGGATGGCCGGGGTGACTTCGACATGATGCCCGGTGATGGTGAGATTCATGATGACTCCTCTTTTTCAGATCAGATCGTCTTGCGCATACTGACCGGCGGGATATTGAGCGATTCGCGGTATTTGGCGATGGTGCGCCGCGCGACGACGATACCCTGCTGGCCCAACAGATCGGCAATCTTGGCGTCGGACAGGGGCTTCTTTCTGTCTTCGGCATCCACCAGCTGGCGAATCAGCGCGCGAATCGCAGTGGAGGATGCCGCCCCACCGGTATCGGTGGCGACGTGACTGCCGAAAAAATACTTGAGCTCGAACACCCCCCTGGGCGTGGCCATGAATTTCTGGGTGGTGACCCGCGACACGGTGGATTCGTGCAGTTCCAACTGGTCCGCGATCTCGCGCAGCGTGAGCGGGCGCATCGCCACCTCCCCATGATCGAAGAACTGTCGCTGCTGGTCAACGATGGCCTGGGAGACGCGCAGGATGGTGTCGAAGCGCTGCTGCACGTTCTTGATCAGCCAGCGCGCCTCCTGCAGCTGCCCGGTCAGGCCGCCGCCGTTGCCGCGGTTCTGCTGCAGGATCTGCGCGTACAGCGCGTTGATGCGCAGCTTGGGCATGGCCTCGGGGTTGAGGCTCACGGTCCAGTGGCCGCGCAGCTTGCGCACCACCACGTCGGGGATCACGTAGCGGGTTTCCTGCGCGGCGTAGCGCGAGCCCGGGTGCGGGTCCAGACTGCAGATCAGCGCATGGGCCGCGCGCAGCGCGTCGTCGTCGCAGGACAGCAGGCGCTTGAGCTTGACGAAATTGCGCTCGGCGAGCAGTTCCAGGTGGTGGTCGACGATGCGCAGCGCCAGGTCGCGCGTGGTGTCCGCGGGCGTGGCGCGCAGCTGCAGGCTCAGGCATTCCTGCGGGGTGCGCGCGCCGATGCCGGCAGGCTCCAGGTTCTGCACATGGCGCAGCGCGATGCTCAGGTCGTCCAGATCGAGGTCGAGCTCCTCCGGCAGCAGCGGCAGCAGTTCTTCCAGCGACTGGTGCAGATAGCCGTCGTCGTCGAGCGCCTCGATGATGAAGCGCACCAGGGCGCGGTCGCGGTCGGTCAGCGGGGAGAGCGCGACCTGCTGGTCGAGGTGGTCGCGCAGCGAGGTTTCGGCGGCCTGGAACTCCTGGAAATCGACGTCGTCGTCATCGTCGCGGCGGGTGCTGCCGCTGCCCGCGGCGCTCAGCCATTCACCGGCCTCGTCATAGCTCGCGGCATCGTGCTCGGGCGCCTCCTCGCGCCCGCCTTCGCCGCCCTCGGCCGCAGCCGGCGCTTCGGCGGTGCTGCTGGCCGGCGCGCTGCCGATCGGCTGCGCGGCGCCGAACTCGCTGCCGTCGCCGTCCTCGCGCTCGAGCATGGGGTTCTCCAGCAGGAAGCGCTCGATCTCCTGGTTCAGCTCGATGGTGGACAGCTGCAGCAGCTTGATCGACTGCTGCAGTTGCGGGGTGAGCGTGAGGTGCTGCGAGAGCTTGAGCTGGAGGGTCGGTTTCATGCTGGTGTCGCTGGCGCTCAGAGGCGGAAGTGTTCGCCGAGATAGACCTGGCGCACGCGCTCGTCGCGCACGATCTGGTCGGGCTGGCCGCTGGCGAGCACCCGGCCTTCGCTGATGATGTAGGCGCGGTCGCAGATGCCCAGCGTCTCGCGCACGTTGTGATCGGTGATCAGCACGCCGATGCCGCGCTGCTTGAGGAAGCGGATGATCTTCTGGATGTCGAGCACCGCAATCGGGTCCACGCCGGCGAAGGGCTCGTCGAGCAGGATCAGCCGCGGGTCGGTGGCCAGTGCGCGGGCGATCTCGCAGCGCCGGCGTTCGCCGCCGGAAAGCGACACCGCCATGCTGTCGCGCAGGTGGGCAATGTTCAGTTCGTCGAGCAGGGTTTCCAGGCGCTGGTCGATGGCGTCGCGGTCGAGCTTCTGCAGTTCCAGCACCGCGCGGATGTTCTCCTCCACGGTGAGCTTGCGGAACACGCTCATCTCCTGCGGCAGGTAGGACAAGCCGCGGCGCGCTCGCTCGTGGATCGGCAGGTGGGTCAGGCGGGCGTCGTCGAGGGTGATCTCGCCGCCATCGGCGCGTACCAGGCCGACGATCATGTAGAAACAGGTGGTCTTGCCCGCGCCGTTGGGCCCCAGCAGGCCGACGACCTCGCCGCCGTCGACCGTGAAGCCGACGTCGTGCACGACGGTGCGTGCCTTGTAGCGTTTCTGCAGTCCTTCAACCTTCAGCAGACTCATCCGGGGTCTCTTTCAACAGCTTGCGGATTACCGCGGCGGCAAAGCCGCGACCTTGCAGGAAGCGCGCCTGGCGCGCCCATTCGCGCGCATCGGCCGGCGCCTGGCCGAACTTCGCCCGCCACACGCGACGCGCGCGGTCGAGCTCCTCGTCCCCAGCCTCGCCCTCCAGCGCCGCCTCGATCAACTCGGCGGCCACGCCGCGGCTGGCCAGATCGTGGCGCAGCCGCGCGGCGCCGAAACGCCCTGCCTTGCTGCGCACCCAGGCCGCGGCGAAGCGTGCATCGGAGAGCAGTTCCAGCTCCGTCAGGCGGTCGAGCACCGCGTCGATCTCCGGCGCGCTGCCGTGGCCGGCGAGCTTGCGTGCCAGCTCGGCGCGCGAGTACTCGCGCTGGGCCAGGTAGCGCAGTGCGCGCTCGCGCAGGCCCGCTTCCGCCATGATCGCAGATCAGGCCGCGGCAGCAGCCGGTTCGCCACCCAGCGCGGGCAGCTCCTTCAGGCCCAGGGCGACGCGCACCTTGTTCTCGATCTCGCGCGCCAGCGCCGGGTTGGCGCGCAGGAACTCGCGCACATTGTCCTTGCCCTGGCCGATCTTGTCGCCGTTGTAGGCGTACCAGGCGCCCGACTTGTCGACGATCTTGTTGTCCACGCCGAGGTCGATGATCTCGCCCTCGCGGGAGACGCCCTCGCCGTAGAGGATGTCGAAGCGCGCTTCCTTGAACGGCGGGGCGACCTTGTTCTTGACCACCTTGACCTTGGTCTCGGAGCCGACCACCTCTTCGCCGCGCTTGATGGTGCCGGTGCGGCGGATGTCCATGCGCACGCTGGAGTAGAACTTCAGCGCGTTGCCGCCGGTGGTGGTCTCGGGGTTGCCGAACATCACGCCGATCTTCATGCGGATCTGGTTGATGAAGATCACCAGGGTGTTGGTGCGCTTGATGTTGGCGGTGAGCTTGCGCAGCGCCTGCGACATCAGGCGGGCCTGCAGGCCGGGCAGCTGGTCGCCCATCTCGCCTTCGATTTCGGCCTTGGGGGTGAGCGCGGCGACCGAGTCGATGACCACGATGTCCACCCCGCCGGAGCGCACCAGCATGTCGGCGATCTCCAGCGCCTGCTCGCCGGTGTCCGGCTGGCTGATCAGCAGGTCGGAGATGTTCACCCCGAGCTTCTCGGCGTAACCGACGTCGAGCGCGTGCTCGGCGTCGATGAAGGCCGCGGTGCCGCCGAGCTTCTGCATCTCGGCGATGACCTGCAGGGTCAGCGTGGTCTTGCCGGACGATTCCGGGCCGTAGATCTCGACCACCCGGCCGCGCGGCAGGCCGCCCAGGCCCAGTGCGATGTCGAGGCCCAGCGAGCCGGTCGAGACGGTCTGGATGTCGCGCTCGATGCTGCCGTCGCCCATGCGCATGATCGAACCCTTGCCGAACTGTTTCTCGATCTGCGAGAGCGCGGCGGCAAGCGCCTTGGCCTTGTTGTCGTCCATGAGAGATATTCCTGAGTGATTGGCGGATTATGGCACAGAGTTTGCTGGAATGTGCCCGGGCAGATGGGGGCGGGACGTGCCAGTCCGCAGTCTATTGACTGTATGGATTTACATCAAGCAATCGGCGGGCCTTCGCCGCCCGCCAGCGCGATGAGCCGGCCCAGGGCGTGCGCCACCGTTTGCCGCCGGACGGCCTCGCGGTCGCCGGTAAACAGCAGGGTTTCGACGTGCGGTGGATGGCCGCAGGCGCCCCAGCCGACGCAGACGGTGCCGACCGGCTTGGCGGCGCTGCCGCCGGACGGGCCGGCGACGCCGGATACCGCCACCGCCACGTCGGCGCGGCTGTGCGCCAGCGCCCCGGCCACCATCTCGCGCACCGTGGCTTCGCTCACCGCGCCGTGTACTGCCAGGGTGGCGGGCGACACTTCCAGCATCTCGCACTTGGCGTCGTTGGAGTAGGTGACGAAGCCGCGGTCGAACCACTCGGAACTGCCCGCGGTGGCGGTGACCGCCTCGGCGATCCAGCCGCCGGTGCAGGATTCGGCGCTGGCGAGCTTCCAGCGGCGCGCCAGCAGCGCCTCGCCCAACCGGCGCGACAGCGCGGCGAGTTCAGCGTCCATCGGCGGCGTCCATCAGCCGAACAGCGAGACCAGCACGGCCAGCACCAGCAAGGTGTAGCCGGCGGCGATGAGGTCGTCGAACATCACCCCGAAGCCGCCCTTGAGGCGCTGGTCGGCCAGCCGGATGGGCGGCGGCTTTACGATGTCGAAGAAGCGGAAGATGGCCACCGCGGCCGCCTGCCACAGCAGCGACACCGGGGTGAACAGCAGCACCAGCCAGATCGCCACCATCTCGTCCCACACGATGGCGCCGTGGTCCGGCACGCCCAGCGCGCGTCCGGTGCGGTCGGCGGCGATCACGCCGGCGACGAAAAGGCTGACCAGGAAGGCGAGGAACACGCCTTCGGAGACCGGCGTGCGCAGCAGTGGGAAGAGCAGCCAGCCGACCAAGGTGCCGACCGTGCCCGGCGCCTTGGGCGACAGGCCGGCACCGAAGCCGAGAGAGATGAAGTGCGCCGGATGGCTGAACAGGAAGCGGGCGTCGGGTCGCATCTCAAGCGAAGTGGTCATAGCCGGTCATCTGGGGCGGCTGCAGGCTGCCGTCGGCGGCGCGCAACAGCATCTCGCCCGGTCTATCGTTGAGTTGACCGATGCAGTGTAACGGCAGATCGAGGCGGTCGGCGAGTGCGGCGATGTCCGCGTGGCGGGCGGCCGTGGCGGTGAACAGCAGCTCGTAGTCGTCCCCCCCCGACAGCAGCGCCCGCAGGGCGGCGTCATGCGGCGCACCACAGTCCAGCAGATTTTCCAGCGGCAGTGCGGCAGTCTCGATCTGTGCGCCGCAGCGAGAGCCTTCGAGGATGTGCCCGAGGTCGCCGATCAGTCCGTCGGACACGTCGAGCATTGCGCTGGCCAGGCCGCGCAGCGCCAGGCCGAGGGCGACGCGCGGCTGCGGCCGGTGCAGGGCGGCCAGGCAGCGTGCGCGGCCTTCGCCACTGAGCGCCAGGCCGTCGCGCAGCGCCCACAGGCCGAGCGCGGCGCGCCCCGGCCGGCCGGACACCCACAGTTCGTCCCCGGGGCGCGCGCCGGCGCGGGTGACCGCCTGTCCGGCGGGCGCTTCGCCGACCACCGTGACGCACAGGTTGAGCGGGCCGCGGGTGGTGTCACCGCCGGCGAGGTCCACGCCGAAGGCCTCCGCGCAGGCATAGAAACCATCCGCGAAGGCCGCCAGCCAGGCGTCGTCGGCGGCGGGTAGCGCCAGCGCGAGGAAGGCCCAGCGCGGCTCGGCGCCCATGGCCGCGAGGTCGGAGACATTGACCGCCAGCGCCTTCCAGCCCAGGTCGGTCGGGTCGGTGTCGGCAAAGAAGTGGGTGCCGGCCACCAGCATGTCGGTGGATACCGCCAGCTGCATGTCCGGGCGCGGGACGACCAGGGCGGCGTCGTCGCCGCCGGCCAGCGCGGTGTGCATGGCGGGCCGGCTGAAGTGACGGCGGATCAGGTCGAATTCACCTGGCATGATGTCGATCGGAGCGATTGCGTGACGGCTGAAGAGCTTAGCGCAGCCCGTCCTTACCCCCTGAAACTTTTGCACAAAACCAATTTGCTACAATAGATGCGTTTTTCCCAACAGAAGGAAGTTCTATGTGCGGTATAGCCGGTGAGATCAGATTCGACGGACAGACCCCCGACCTGGGTGCGATTGCACGCATGAACCAGCGCCAGGAGCGGCGCGGCCCGGACAATGGCGGGGTGTATGCCCAGGGCTCCCAGGCCTGGGGCCACAGGCGCCTGAAGATCATGGATCTCTCCGAATCCGCGCAGCAGCCCATGGTCGATCCCGAGCTGGGGCTCGGCATCGTGTTCAACGGCGCGGTGTACAACCACCCGGAACTGCGCCGCGAGCTGGAAGGCAAGGGCTACCGCTTCTATTCGCACGGCGACACCGAGGTGCTGCTCAAGGCCTACCACGCCTGGGGGCCGGACTTCGTCCAGCGCCTCAACGGCATGTTCGCCTTCGCCATCTGGGAGCGCGACAGCGGCCGCGTGCTGCTCGGCCGCGACCGCCTGGGCATCAAGCCGCTGTACTACGCGGAAATCCCCGGCGGCTTCCGCTTCGCCTCCAGCCTGCCTGCGCTGGTCGAGGCCGGCGGGGTGGACACCACGGTGGACCCGGCCGCGCTCAATTTCTACCTCTCCTTCCACGCCGTGGTGCCGGCGCCGCACACCATCTATGCCGGGGTGCGCAAGCTGCCGCCCGGCACGCTGATGCAGATCGAACCCGACGGCAGCCGCCGCGAGCGCAGCTTCTGGACGCTGATGTACCCGCAGGACCCGGCCGACGAGGCGCGCAGCTTCGAGGAATGGACCGAAATCCTGCTCGACGGCCTGCGCGCCGCGGTGAAGCGCCGCCTGGTGGCCGACGTGCCGGTGGGCGCGCTGCTCTCCGGCGGGGTGGATTCCAGCCTCATCGTCGGCCTGATGAGCGAGGCCGGGGTGCGCGACCTGCGCACCTACAACGTCGGCTTCGAGGACGTCGGCGGCGAGAAGGGCAACGAGTTCGAGTACGCCGAGATCGTCGCGCGCGAGTTCGGCACCCACCACGAGCGCATCTTCGTGCCCGAGGCGCAGCTGCTCACCCGCCTGCCCGAAGCGGTCGAGGCGATGAGCGAGCCGATGGTGAGCCACGACTGCATCGGCTTCTACCTGCTCTCCGAGGCGGTGTCGCGCCACAGCAAGGTGGTGCAGAGCGGCCAGGGCGCGGACGAGGTGTTCGGCGGCTACCACTGGTATCCCAAGCTCGCCGGCAGCGCCGACCCGGTGGCCGACTACCTGGCGGCCTTCCGCGACCGCGACTACGAGGAGTACCGCCGCGTGGTCAATGCCCCCTGGCAGGGCGTGGACTGCTCGGGCGCCTACGTGGCGGCGCACTTCAACGCCCCGGGCGCCGACGACCCGGTGGACAAGGCACTGCGCCTGGACACCACCATCATGCTGGTGGACGACCCGGTGAAGCGGGTCGACAACATGACCATGGCCTTCGGCCTGGAGGCGCGGGTGCCCTTCCTCGACCACGAACTGGTCGAGCTGGCCGCGCGCATCCCGGCGCGCCACAAGCTGGCGCACGGCGGCAAGGGCGTGCTCAAGGAGGCGGCGCGCAAGGTGATTCCGTCCGCGGTCATCGACCGCCCCAAGGGCTACTTCCCGGTGCCGGCGCTCAAGTACCTGCAGGGCCCGGTGCTCGAACGGGTGCGCGACGCGCTCTCCAGCCGTGCCGCGCGCGAGCGCGGGCTGTTCCGCCAGGATTATGTCGACACCCTGCTGGCCGACCCCTCCGCCCACATCACGCCGTTGCGCGGGTCCAAGCTGTGGCAGCTCGGCCTGCTCGAATGGTGGCTGCAGAGCCATGCTGCCTGAGGCCCGCCCGATGATCCGCAAGCAGATCGCCCGCGCGCTGCGCGCCGGCAACCAGCCCCTGCACCTGCCCGCCGGGCAGCCCGAGGCGGTGGCCATGCCCGAGAACGTCATCGTCGAATGCGGCTGGGGGCGCTGGCTGCCGGCGCAGACCTGGCGCGACCCGGCGCAGCTGGCCGCCGAGCTGCTGCAGGAACGCCCCGGTCAGCGCGACATCGCCTTCTACGTCGAGAAGCCCCAGGTGGTGGTGGCCAGCGCGCCGCAGCAGCTCTTCCTCGACCCTTCGGACGCCTTCCGCCTGCAACTGGCCGGCTACCGTGCCCAGCGCGCCGGCCGGCGCGGCTTCACCTTGCGCCGCCTGCGTACCCGCGCCGACGTGGCGGCGATCAACGCCCTGTACCGCGCGCGCCGCATGGTGCCGGTGGACCCGCAGCGGGTGTGGCGCGAACGCGCCAGCCGGGCCATCACCTACGCGCTGGCCGAGGACCGCGCCAGCGGCGAGGTGATCGGTGTGGCGATGGGCCTGGATCATGTCGAGGCCTTTGCCGACGCGCAGCACGGCGCCAGCCTGTGGGCGCTGGCGGTGGCCCCGCAGGCCGCCCATCCCGGGGTGGGCGAGGCCCTGGTGCGCTACCTCGCCGAGCACTACCTGGCGCGCGGGCGCGCGTGGATGGACGTCTCGGTGATGCACGACAACGCCCAGGCCATCGCGCTCTACGAGAAGCTCGGCTTCCAGCGCATTCCCGCCTTCGCGGTGAAGAACCGCAACGCGATCAACGAGCCGCTGTTCACCGGCTCCGCCGAGGGCCTGGCCGGCCTCAATCCCTACGCCCGGCTGATCGTGGACGAGGCCGCGCGGCGCGGCATCCATGCCGAGGTGCTGGATGCGGAGAACGGCTACTTCCGCCTCACCCTGGGCGGGCGCAGCATCGTCTGCCGCGAGTCGCTCTCCGAGCTGACCAGCGCGGTGGCGATGAGCCGCTGCCAGGACAAGCGCGTCACCCTCAAGCTGCTCGCCGGCGCCGGGCTGGCGGTGCCGGTGCAGGCCGATGCGGCGGACGAGGCCGCCTGGCAGGCCCTGCTGGCCGCGCACGGTGCGGTGGTGGTGAAGCCGGTGGAGGGCGAACAGGGCAAGGGCATCAGCGTGAACCTGAGCGTTGCCGGGGACGTGCGGGCGGCCATCGAGCGCGCCCGCCAGTTCTGCGACCGGGTCATCGTCGAGCAGTACTGCAGCGGCCAGGACCTGCGCATCGTGGTCATCGACTACCGCGTGGTGGCCGCCGCGGTGCGTCGTCCGCCGATGGTGGTGGGCGACGGGCGCAGCACGGTGCGCGAGCTGATCGAGAAGCAGAGCCGGCGCCGCGCCGCGGCGACCGGCGGCGAGTCGCGCATCCCGCTGGATGCGGAGACCGAGCGCTGCGTGCGCGCCCAGGGCCACGGTCTGGACGAGGTGCTGCCCGCCGAGGAGCGCCTGAAGGTGCGCAATACCGCCAACCTGCACACCGGCGGCACCATCCACGACGTCACCGACGAGCTGCACCCGGCGCTGCGCGCGGCGGCGGAGAAGGCCGCGCGCGAGCTCGACATCCCGGTCACCGGGCTGGACTTCCTGGTGCCGGCGGTCGACGGCCCGGACTACGTGATCATCGAAGCCAACGAACGCCCCGGGCTGGCCAACCACGAACCCCAGCCCACCGCCGAGCGCTTCGTCGACCTGCTGTTCCCGCGCTCGCGCAGCCAGCAAGGAGATGGCGCATGAACGAACCCCGCCTGCCCGCGGGCGCCCTGCCCGCAATCGACTACGACTACCTCGAGGAAACCCTGCTGCAGCTGCTGGCCATCCCCAGCCCGGTGGGCCTCACCGACGCTGCGGTGCGCTACGCCGCCGGCCGCCTGGAAGCGCTGGAGATTCCCTACGAGATGACCCGCCGCGGCGCCATCCGCGCCACCTTGCGCGGGCGCGAGGCCCAGCCGGCGCGCGCCATCGTCGCCCACCTCGACACCCTGGGCGCCATGGTGCGCGAGCTCAAGTCCAACGGCCGCCTGGCCATCGTGCCCATCGGCCACTGGTCGGCGCGCTTCGCCGAGGGCTTCCGCCTGACCATCTTCACCGACCACGGCCAGGTGCGCGGCACCTGCCTGCCGCTGAAGACCTCCGGCCACGCCTTCGGCCCGGAGATCGACACCCAGCCGGTGGGCTGGGAGCATGTCGAGGTGCGGGTGGATCTGCCGGTGTCCAGCCGCGCCGACCTGGAAGCGGCCGGCATCCACGTCGGCGACTGGATCGCCTTCGACCCCTTGCCCGAGATCCAGCCCGACGGCTACATCAACTCGCGCTATCTCGACGACAAGGCCGCGGTGGCCGCGCTGCTCACCGCCTGCAAGGCGGTGCGCGACCACCGCCTCAAGCTGCCGGTGGATGTGCACCCCCTGCTCACCCTCACCGAGGAAGTCGGTTCCGGCGCCTCGGCCGCGCTGCACGGCGAGATCGCCGAGATGGTCAGCCTGGACATCTCCATCGCCGCCCCCGGGCAGAACACCTCCGAGCACGCCGCCACCATCTGCGTGCAGGACATGTCCGGCCCCTTCGACTACCACCTCACCCACAAGCTCATCGGCCTGGCGCAGGAGCACGGCATCGCCCACCGCCGCGACGTGTTCCGCTACTACCGATCGGACTCGGCCGCCGCGGTGGAGGCCGGCAACGACATCCGTACCGCGCTGATCGGCTTCGGCGCCGATGCCTCGCACGCCCAGGAGCGCACCCATCGCGAGGCGCTGGTGGCGCTCACCCAGCTGGTGATCGCCTACATGACCAGCGAACCGGTGGCGCGCCGTGACTGCCGCAGCATGGGCTCGCTGGAAGGCTTCACCGAGCAGCTGCGTCCGCAGGACATGGTGCTGCCCAACACCCCGCTGCCCACGCCGGAGGAGTTCCTCGACAGCGAACTGCCGGCCTGCGATACCCATCCCCCGGCCGAGCGGCGCTGAGGCGCGCGTCCTCAGGGGGACAGCGGCGGGCGCCCCCCGCCGCCCGCCGCGAGCAGGCGGGCCAGTTCCTGGTCGGTCTTCATGATGTGCTGCACGATCCAGGTCGACAGGTAGTCGCCGAATTCACCCAGGGTGGCCGCGCGCGCGTGCGCATCGGCCGTGCGGAAGGCCTCCACCCGGGCGGCGAAGGCGGCGTGCTCGCGCAGGTGGGCCTGCGCATGGCCGTGACCGGCCGGGAGCTCGGCGAGCAGCGCCTCCTCGGTGCCGAAATGGAACAGTGCGTAAGCGGCCAGGCGGGGCAGCAGCGCGTCCAGCGTCGCCGCGGCTTCGCCGCGCGAGACCGCCGCCTGGAAGGCGTTGATCATGTCGACCAGTTCCTCGTGCTGCAGGTCTATCGTCCTGATGCCGGTGCTCAGTTCGGACGTCCAGGCCACGGGCATGGGGGGCTCCACGTTGGGCGTGATGGGCGGAAACCGGTGATGCTCGCATGCGGGCGGCAATTCATTCTTGACCCGCATCAGTTCGTGCGGCGCGCGTCCTGACTATATTGGTCGGCGTGTGTCTCGCCCGAGCCGGCATCGCCGCGCTTGGCGCATGTGCCGTGGCGAGGCGGAGGAGCGTTGTTTGGCATCCGACCCGTCCGCTGCCGGTCGCATCCCGTTTCGCCTGTTGAGGCGGCATTTCCCCTGGGTCCTGATCGTATTCTTCGGCGCGCTGTCGCTGCTGGCCGCCGGCAATGTGCTCGACAAGCTGCGCGAGTGGCGCCTGGCGCGGCAGATCCACGCCCAGGTGGACGCCAATGCGCTGATCAGCCAGGCGGTGGACGAACTGCAGAAGGAGCGCGGCATCTCCAGCGGCCTGCTGGCTTCGGGCGGTGCGCGCTTCGGCGCGGAGCTTGCCGACCAGTACACCCGCGCCGATCCGGCACTGGCGACGCTGCGGGTGGCCATGGCTGCGCAGGCCGCCAGCCGGGGCGAGGACACGCCCGCGCCCGAGCTTGCGGCGCTCGACGGCCTGGGCGAACTGCGCCGCCTGGTGGGCGGACGCGTGCTGTCGCGGGACGTGGCCGTGGCGCGTTATACCGACATCGTCCAGTCCCTGTTCCAGTTGATGCTCGATACCGCGCAGCTCGCCGACGGTCGTCTGCTGCGCGCCCAGCTGGCCCTGATCGCCTTCCTGCAGGCCAAGGAGATGGCCGGGCAGGAGCGCGCCCTGCTCACCACCATGCTGGCGGCGGGCAACTTCGACCCCGGGCCGCGGCGCGAGGCGCTGCTGCGCATCCAGGCACAGAAGGAGGTGTTCATCCGGCAGTTCTTCGGCCTGGTCGACCCGGCGCTGCGCGAGGCCTACTGGGACATGGAGGAACGTCCGCTGGTGCTGCGCGCCGAGGCCATCCGCCGCAAGATCGTGTATATCGCGGATGCCCCCCGCTTCATGGCCGACGCCCTGCCCAGCGCGGAAGAGTGGTTCGCGGTGGCCACCCAGAAGATCGACGCGATGAAATCGGTGGAGGTCTTGCTGGGCGAATCGGTGGCGCGCGGGGCCCGGGAACACCTGGAGTTCACGCAGCACACCCTGCTGGTGGCGGTCGGGCTGGCGCTGCTGTCCTGCCTGCTGGCGGCCGCCGGCTGGTTGCAGGTGCGCCGCGGCCAGCGCCTGGCGGAGAACGACCTGCAGCTGGCGGCCTCGGTGTTCGGCGATTGCGCCGAGGCCATGGTGATCACCGACCCGCAGGCAGTCATCGTGCAGGCCAACAAGGCCTTCTCGCGCATGACCGGCTATACGGCGGCCGACGTGATCGGCCAGTCGATGAGCCTGCTACGTTCGGACCGCCACGACGCCACCTTCTTTGCCGCCATGTGGCAGGACCTGCTGCGCCACGGCAGCTGGGAAGGCGAGGTCTGGAACCGCCGGCGCAACGGCGAGCAGTACCCGGCCCAGCTCTCGCTGGTGGCGGTGCGCGATGCGCAGGGCGTGGTCGCCAACTACATCGCCATGATCTTCGACCTCAGCCAGCGCCGGCAGTCCGAGCAGCTCATCGAGCAGCTGCGCAACCACGACCGCCTGACCGGCCTGCTCAACCGCGAAGCCTGGCAGGCGGTGGTGGCGCGCGCGGTGGAAGGCGCGGCCAGTGGCGGGCCGGCTTGCGCGGTGCTGGATATCGGCGTGGACCGCTTCCGGCTGATCAACGAGTCGCTCGGCCATGCGCTGGGCGACGAGGTCCTGCAGGAGATCGCCGCCCGCCTGCGCGCCGCGCTGCCGGCCGATGCCCCGCTGGCGCGCCCGGCCGGCGACCGCTTCGCCGCGCTGCTCGAGGACGGACTCGATAGCCTCGATGCCCGCTGCCAGGCCCTTTTGGAGGCCTTCATCCCGCCGATGCACCCGGGCGGGCACGAACTGGGCGTGACGGTGAGCATAGGCGTGGCCTGTGCGCCGGACGACGACGACCAGGCCGCCGGTCTGCTGATGAAGGCCGAGGCGGCGATGAACCGGGCCAAGCAGCAAGGTCAGGGCAGTTGGCGACGCTACGCTGCGGACATGAGCGGCGAAGGCGTCCGCCTGTTGCGCCTGGAGCGCATGCTGCGGCGCGCGCTGGAGCAGGGCGAGTTCGAACTGCACTACCAGCCCCAGGTCGATGCCAGCGGCGGCGGACTGGTGGGGGTCGAGGCCCTGCTGCGCTGGCACAGCGCCGAGCTGGGCATGGTGTCGCCGGTGCAGTTCATCCCGGTGGCCGAACAGACCGGGCTGATCGTGCCCATCGGCGCCTGGGTGCTGCGGGCCGCCTGCTGGCAGGCGCGGCGCTGGCAGGCCAGCCTGGGCCGTGAGCTGCCGGTGGCGGTAAACCTGTCGGCGCGCCAGTTCGCCGACGCCGGGCTGCTCGACGAGGTGGAGGCCGTGTTGCGCGAGACCGGCCTGCCGGGCCGGCTGCTGGAGCTGGAGATCACCGAAGGCCTGCTGGTGGAGGACCCGGCCGGCGCGGCCGAGACCCTGCGGCGCCTGCAGACCCTGGGCGTGCGCGTGGCGATCGACGATTTCGGCACCGGCTATTCCTCGCTGGCCTACCTCAAGACCTTCCCGCTCGACCGCCTGAAGATGGATCGCAGCTTCGTGCGCGACCTCGAACACAACGACAGCGACCGCGCCATCGCCCGCGCCATCGTCGCGCTGGCGCGCAACCTGAACATCGAGGTGGTGGCCGAGGGCGTCGAGACCGCCCGCCAGCGCGACTTCCTCGCCGGCATCGGCTGCCATGTGCTGCAAGGCTACCTGCACGGCCGGCCGATGCCCGGCGACGCGCTGGCACAGCTTGTCAGGGACGGCGCCCTGCCGCTGGAGCAGGCGCCCGGCAATGTCCTGGAGGCGCCCAGCGGCCACGCATGACACCCAGCCCGCAGTGCGGCCGCAGAGCCGCCGGGGCGAGAACAGGAGGAGACGACGATGGATACCGACCGGACCGCCGGGGACGGGGGCGGCACGCTGCCCCACGACCTGCTCCAGACCCTGATCGACTTCCTGCCCAGCGGGGTGACGCTGTTCGACAGCGAGTTGCGCATGGTGGCCTGCAACCGCCAGTTCCGCGAACTGCTGGAATTCCCCGACGAGCTCTTCGCCGACGGGCTGCCGTGCATGCGCAGGCTGGCCGAGTTCAACGTGGCGCGCGGCGAGTACGGGCCGGGCGACCCGGCCGGGCAGGTCGAAGGCGTGCTGGAACGCGCGCGGCGCATGCAGGCCCACGTGTTCGAGCGCACGCGCCCCGACGGCCGGGTGCTGGAGGTGCGCGGCAACCCGCTGCCCGGCGGCGGCTTCGTCACCATCTACACCGACATCACCGAGCGCAAGCGCGCCGAGGAGGAAGCGCGCCGCGCGGCCAGCTACCTCGACGCGGTGGTCAGCGCCCTGCCGCAGGGCATCACGGTGATCGACGAGGCGCTGGACATCGCCTTGTGGAACCCGGCCTTCGTCAAGGTACAGAACCTGCCGGACGACTTCATGCGTCCCGGGGTGAGCTTTGCCGACGTGATCCGCTTCAACGCCCGGCGCGGCGAATACGGCGAGGTCGATGTCGAGGACAAGGTCCGCCGGATGGTCGAGCTCGCCCGCCGCTTCGAGCCCCATAGGCTGGAGCGCACCCGCGGCGACGGCGGGGTGATGGAGGTCGAGGGCCGGGTGGTGAGCGAGGGCGGGCGGCCGATCGGCTTCGTCACCACCTACACCGACATCACCGAGCGGGTGAACAACGAGCGCACCATCCGCCGGGTGCGCGACCTGATGGGCGAGGCGGTCAACTTCTCGCCCACCTGCATCTGGGAAACCGGCCCCGATGGCCGCTACACCTTCGTGCAGGGCATGGAGAAGATCCTCGGCGTGCCCGACTCGCACATGCTGGGCAAGGATCGCTGGCAGCGCCTGTGCGGCGACGAGTGCGCGGAAGGCTGCGCGGGCGCCGCCGCCTCGGGCGAGCGTGGCGACTGCCGGGTGCGCAGGGCCATCGCCGCGCGCGAACCGATCGAGCGCTGGACGCTGGCCACCCGCAACCGGCGCGGCGAAGCGGTGTGGCTGTCATGCACCGCGCGGCCGGTGCACGACGAGCACGGCGAGCTGCTCGGCTACCGCGGCGTGGATGTGGACGTCAGCGAGCTGACCCGCGCGCACCGCGACCTGGAGCAGATCGCCCTGCACGACCCGCTCACCGGCCTGGCCAACCGGCGCAAGTTCCACAGCCGCTACGAGCTGGAGGCGGCGCACCTGCAGCGCACCGGCAGCAGCTTCGCGCTGCTGCTGATCGACATCGACTTCTTCAAGCAGGTCAACGACCGCTGGGGGCACCTGGTGGGCGACGACTGCCTGCGTGGCGTGGCCAACGTCCTGTCGGGCAACGTGCGCGCGGTGGACATGGTGGGGCGCTTCGGGGGCGAGGAATTCCTCGTCCTGCTGTCGGACACCGGCGTCGAGGGCGCCCGCACGGTGGCCGAGAAGCTGCGCCAGGCGGTGGCGTCCAGCGTGCCGGCCAGCCCGGGCGGCGCGGCCCTGCGGCTCACGGTCAGCATCGGGGTGGCCTGCGCGCCGGGCGAGCGCCGCCGCGCACCGGACTTCGACCACCTGCTGGCCGAGGCCGACCGCGCGGTGTACGCCGCCAAGCACGCCGGGCGCAACCGGGTGTGCACCGCGCTGCCGGGTGCCACGCAAAATCCATGAGACTGTAATGGTCATTCGGCATGCTGGTCCGCGTGTTCAACACGACGGAGCCGGGCATGGATGCAAGGGAGATGACCATCAACGCCGCGGGGCGCTGCGCCGACTGCGGTGTGCTGCGGGTGGATGGCGCGGACGGCCTGTGTCCCCACTGCCGCCTGCGCCGCATGTGGCGCGGCGCGCTGCGCGAGATCGACGAGCGCTACGTCGCCACCTGGGTGGCGCTGAGCGCGCTGGTGGCGGTGATGCTGTTCGTGGTCTTGCTGGGCGGCGGCGTGCCGCAGCACGGCCTGCTCGCGCTGGCGGGCAGCTGAGCGCGGCCGGGCGGGTGCTTCAGTCCTCGTCGCCGTCGCCGGTGTCGCGGCGAGGCACCTGGGTGGGATCGCAGGTGATCGGGCGGTAGACCTCCACCCGGTCGCCGACCTGCAACGGGGTGTCGAGCTTCACCACCTTGCCGAACACCCCCACCTTCTGCATCTCCAGATCGATCGCCGGGTACATCTGCAGCAGGCCGGAACGCTCGATCGCCTCCAGCGCGGTGGCGCCGTCGGGCACGTCCACCCGCAGCCACACCTGCCGGCCGTCGTCCGCGTAGGCCACTCCGACTCTCATTGCGTGTTTCTCCCCTCGTTCAGGCGTTCGCGCCTTCGGTCAGCGCGGCAGCGCGCTGCCGTTCGCGCTTGGTGTCCCACACCCGCTTGCCTGCGATCAGGAAGCCCAGGGCGAGGAAGCCGCCGGGCGGCAGGATCATCAGCAGGAAGCCCTTGTAGTCCGGGATCACCGTGATCTCCAGGAAGCGGAAGGCCTCGCCCAGCAGCAGGCTGGCGCCGGCGAACAGGGTGCCGGCGCCGAGCAGTTCGCGCACCGCGCCGAGCACCACCAGCGCCAGGGTGAAGCCCAGGCCCATCGCCAGGCCGTCCACCGCCGAGGCGGCCACCGGGTTCTTCGACGCGAAAGCCTCGGCGCGCCCCAGGATGCCGCAGTTGCACACGATCAGCGCGATGAACAGGCCCAGCACCTTGTAGAGGTCGTGCAGCCAGGCGTTGATGCTCATGTCCACCAGGGTGACCAGGGTGGCGATCAGCACCACGAACACCGGGATGCGCACGCTGGCGCTCACCCAGTTGCGGATCAGCGCCACGCCCACGTTGGCCATCACCAGCACCGCGGTGGTCGCCAGCCCCATGCCCAGGCCGTTGGTGGCGGTACCGGTGACCGCCAGCAGCGGGCACAGCGCCAGCATCTGGGCGAAGACCATGTTCTCGGTCCACAGGCCGCGCCCGACGATGCCGCGGTAGTCCACCGCAGGTTTCGCAGGGGCCGCGGCGGCGGCGGGGATGCCCTCGGCCGGCAGGTCGGTGGCCTCGGCAGTCGTGCTCATGGTTTCGCCTCCTCAGTGCTGCTCGCGGCCGGATCGGCGAACATCGCCGCGCGTTGCGTTAGGTAGAGATCCAGCCCGGCCTTGACTGTGCCGACCACCGCGCGCGGGGTGATGGTGGCGCCGGCAAATTGGTCGAACTCGCCGCCGTCCTTCTTTACCGCCCAGCGCGCGGGCACCGGGTCTTCCAGCGACTTGCCGGCGAAGCCATGGATCCACGGGCTGCGCGCGGCCTCGATCTTGTCGCCCAGGCCGGGGGTCTCGGCGTGGCCGGTGACCCGCACGCCGGTGATGCGGCCGTTGCGGTCGACGCCCATCACCAGGCGCACCGGCCCGGCGTAGCCCTTGCCGCTCATCTGGTAGATCACCGCCACCACTTCGCCGCCCTGACGGGCGCGGTGCACGGTGAGCGGACGGCCGTCGGTGCCGGTCACCGTGGTGGTGTCGGCCAGCAGGTCGTTGTCGTGGAAGTTCTCCGGCAGCACCTGGGCGAGCGAGGTGGCCACGTCGTGTGCCTCGGCCGCGGCGATCACCGGGCCGGTGGCGGTGTGGGCCAGCGCCAACGCGCCGCCCGCGACCAGGGCGACGACGCCCAGCGACACGGTCTGGTACCACAGCGTGTCGAGACGGTCGCCGCTGGCGGCGGGGGCCGACGGGGTGGGCGTGGTGCAGTGCATCGCTCAGTTCCCTTTCGGTGCGGCCGGCGTCAGGCTGCGTCCGCTGCGCGTGCGGCCGAAGATGCGCGGACGGGTGTAGTGGTCGATCAGCGGCGTGGCCGCGTTCATCAGCAGCACCGCGAAGGCCACCCCTTCCGGGTAGGCGCCCCAAGTGCGGATGATCCAGTTCAGCAGCCCGCAACCGAGGCCGAAGATCCACTGGCCGAGCGGCGTGGAGGGCGAGGTGACGTAGTCGGTGGCGATGAAGAAGGCGCCCAGCATGACCCCGCCGGCCAGCAGGTGGGCCATGGGCGGCAGGAAGCGCTCCGGGGCGAGGAAGTGGGCGATGGCCGCGGGCAGGGCCACGCCGAGCAGGAAGGCGGCCGGGATGCGCAGGCCGATCACGCGCATGAAGACCAGGAAGAGGCCGCCGGCGGCGAGCAGCAGCGCGCTGGTCTCGCCCAGGCTGCCGGCGCGGTCGCCGAGGCCCAGGGCCAGCGGGTCAACCTCGCCGGTGATCGGCAGGCCACGCGAGACCGCGCTGCGCGCGTGGTCGAGCAGCGAGGCGCTGGTCATGCCGTCGGGCACCGCGCCGAAGGTGATCGCGAGCGCGCCCAGCGCGTCGGGGGCGCCCGCGCTGCCCAGCGGCAGCGGCGCCAGCCACTGGGTCATCTCCACCGGGAAGGAGATCAGCAGCATCACCCGCGCGGCCATCGCAGGGTTGAACAGGTTCTGCCCCATGCCGCCAAAGGCGTGCTTGCACACCACGACGGCGAAGGCGCCGCCCACCGCGCCCAGCCACCACGGCGCCCAGGGCGGCAGCGACAGGGCCAGCAGCCAGCCGGTGAGCACCGCCGAGCCATCGGCCAGCGCCGGCTTGGCCGGGCGGTCGGCCAGGCGCACGCACAGCGCCTCGGCGAACACGCAGGCCAGCACGGTGACCAGCCACAGGTACACCGCCGGCCAGCCGAAGCGCCAGAAGCCGGCCAGGGTGGCCGGCAGCAGGGCCAGCATGACCAGCATCATCACCTGGCCGACCGGGCGGGCGCCGTGGGCGTGGGGGGAGGACACGATGTTCATGCCGCGCTTTCCTCGCTGGCGGGTTGTTCGGCGGCCGCGGCGGCGGCCTTTGCGGCGGCTTCGGCCTTGGCGCGCTCGCGCTCGGCCTTGCGGCGCGCGGCGGCCTCGGCCTTCTCGCGCGCCTCGCGCTCCATGCGTTCGTTACGCGCCTCGACCAGTTCGCGGATGGCGTCCTGCTTGAGCTTGTTGCGGTCGCGCGCGGCCAGCTCGCCCTTGGCGTGGTTGAAGTACTGCACCAGCGGGATCTTCGACGGACACACGAAGGAGCAGGTGCCGCAGCCGATGCAGTCCTTGAGCCCGAGGTCGACCGAGGCGGCGAGGTCGCCGGCGCGAATGCGCGCGGCCATCTCCAGCGGCAGCAGGCCGATCGGACAGGCGCCGACGCAGGACGCGCAGCGGATGCATGGGCCTTCCGCGGCCTGGCGCGCGCCGGTCTCCGCGGCGGTGAGCGCCAGCACCCCGCCCGAGCCCTTGATGATCGGCAGCTCCAGGGTGGTGACCGCGATGCCCATCATCGGCCCGCCCATCACCAGGCGCGCCGGGGTTTCGGTGAGTCCGCCGCAGAAGGCCACCAGCGCGGAGGCCGGGGTGCCGAGGCGTACTTCCAGGTTGCGCGGGGTGCGCACCGCGCCGCCGGCCACGGTGACGATGCGCCTGGTGAGCGGCTCGCCGTAGCGGATTGCGCGGTGGATGGCCGCCGCGGTGCCGACGTTGTGCACCACCACGCCGATGTCCGCAGAGCGCCCCTGCGAGGGCACCTCGCGGCCGGTGAGCCAGGCGATCAGCTGCTTTTCGGAGCCCATTGGGTAGCGGCTGGGCACGGTGACTACCGCCACTTCGCCGAAGCCGGCGGCCGCTTCGCGCAGCGCGGCGATGGCCTGTGGCTTGTTGGATTCGACCCCGATCAGCACGCGGCTGCCGCCGATGGCGCGCAGGATGATGCGCGCGCCGTCGATAACCTCGCCCGCGCGCTCCTGCATCAGGCGGTCGTCGCAGGACAGATAGGGCTCGCACTCGCCGCCGTTGAGGATCAGCGTGGGGATGGGCGTGCGCTGCCCCAGGCTGAGCTTGACCGCGGCCGGGAAGGTGGCGCCGCCCAGGCCTACGATGCCGGCCGCGGCCACCCGGCGGGCGATCTCGGCCGGCTCCAGGGTAAAGGGGTTGGCGCCGGTGAATGCCACCGCCTCGTCCAGGCCGTCGCTCTCCAGCAGGATGGCCGGACCGGTGAGGCCGGAGGGATGTGGCACCTGCACCTCGCCGATGCCCAGGATGGTGCCCGAAGTTGGTGCATGGAGGGGCGCGGACACCGGCCCGGCGGCCTCGGCGATCAGCTGCCCGCGCAGCACGCGCTCGCCGGCGCTCACCAGCGGGCGGGCCGGTGCGCCGATGTGCTGGGTCAGCGGCAGGGTGAGCAGCGGCGGCAGCGGAATCGCCGTGGTCTCGGTGCCGGCGGCCGGGTCCTTGCGGCCGTCCGGGTGCGCCCCCCAGCGCTTGACCAGGCGGGTCAGGCGGGTGAGCAGGGAGATGTCGGGTGCGCCCATGGTCGGTCCTTATGCGTTCGCGCTCGCCAGCGCGGGGGCGGCCGGTGCCGCGGGCGCTGCTTCGAGCGCCGGCTTGGGCCACACCCAGGTCTGCAGGGTCACCGGCACCGGGGTCAGGGTGATCGCCCCGGTCGGGCAGATGTGCTCGCACTTGGCGCAGCCGGTGCAGGCTTCGCGGATCACCGCGTGGATCTGCTTGACCGCGCCGATCACCGCGTCGGTGGGGCAAGCCTTGAAGCACTTGGTGCAGCCGATGCAGATGTCTTCGCGCACGCCGGCCACCACCGGCAGCTCGTCGGCCACCGCGGCGGCGTCCAGGGAGAGACCCAGGCGGGCGGCGAGCGCCTCGGCCAGCGCCTTGCCGCCGGGCGGGCAACAGGTGGCGCCCGCTTCGCCCTTGGCCAGCGCGGCGGCGGCGCCGGCACATCCGGGGTAGCCGCACTGGCCGCAGTTGGTGCCGGGCATCATGGCTTCCAGTTCGGCTTCGATGCCGCTGGCCTCCACGCGGAAGCTGCGCGCGGCCACGCCCAGGATCAGTCCGAGCGCGACGCCGAGCAGCGAGAGACTGAGGATTGCGTACAACATCTCTGGCACCCCCTTGTCAGTGGTTGGTGAGGCCGGCGAAGCCCATGAAGGCGAGCGACAGCAGGCCGGCGGTGACGAAGCCGATCGGCGCCCCGGCGAAGGCGGCCGGCACGCGGGCCAGCGCCAGGCGCTCGCGCAGGCCGGCGAACATGATCAGCACCACGGTGAAGCCGATCGCCGAACCCAGCGCGTAGAGCACGCTGGTGACGAAGCCCGCGCCCTCCTGCACGTTGAGCAGGGCCACGCCCAGCACCGCGCAGTTGGTGGTGATCAGCGGCAGGTAGATGCCCAGCACCTGGTAGAGCTCGGGGGCGTTCTTCTTCACCGCCATCTCGACGAACTGCACCGTGGCGGCGATCACCAGGATGAAGCCCAGCAGGCGCAGGTAGCCGAGTTCAAGCGGCACCAGCAGCCAGTGTTCGAGCGCCCAGGTGAGCGCGCTGGTCAGGACCAGCACGAAGGTGGTGGCCAGCCCCATGCCGACCGCGCTGTCGATTTTGCGCGACACCCCCATGAAGGGGCACAGGCCGAGGAATTTGACCAGCACCACGTTGTTCACCAGCGCCGTTCCCAGCAGGAGCATCAACCACTCGTTCATCGCCTCGTTCTCCACGCGTTCAAGCTCCGGTCAGCAGAACGCGTGCCACGCCCGGATGGAATCGTAAAGCCATGATTTAATGGAGTTGGTGCGCTGCGATGCGGGGTGTTTGCTGTATCGAGTCCGCCATCGTCCGCGGCTTTGTCGCGATTGCGACAGCCGGCGGCGCGGTCCAGGCCCGGCGCCCGTGTCCGCCGCCGTGGCACATCGCTTGCTTCGGAACTCCCGCCACCGTCGCGAGATTTCAAGCATGGCCACTCCCGCCCCCGTTTCCTCGCCGCTGCCGCAGATTCCCGCGGACATCACCGATGCGCTGTTCCACCACGCGGTCGATCAGTCCGCCATCGCGATCTCGATTACCGATGCGGCGGCCACCATCCTCTATGTGAACAAGGCCTTCTGCGCGATCACCGGCTACGCCGCCGAAGAGGTGGTGGGGCAGAACCAGTCGCTGCTGTCCTACAGGTCCACGCCCAAGCCGGTGTACCAGGCGCTGTGGGCGGCGCTCAACGAGGGCCGGCCGTGGACCGGCCGCCTGCTCAACCGCCGCAAGGACGGCCTGCCCTATGTGGCCGAACTCACCGTCACCCCGCTGGCGCCGCAGAACGGCGGCCAGACGCACTATCTGGGCATGCACTGGGATGCCACCGACGAACACCGCCTGGCGCAGCAACTTACCAACCACAAGCAGCTGATCGAATCGGTGATCTCGGTGGCGCCGGTGGCGGTCGCCCTGCTCAACAGCGACGGCCAGGTGGTGCTGGACAATCCGGCCTACCGCCGTATCGCCGTCGAGATGCGGGTGGCCGAGCCTGCCCACGCGGTGATGAGCGCGCTGCAGGAGAGCCTGGGCGAGGCCTTCCACACCGCGGTGACCCATCGCCGCCCGCTTGCCAACCACGAACTGCGCTTCGAGCGCGCGGGCGGCGGCGAGGCGCGCTGGTACGCCTGTTCGCTGACCTGGTTCGAGGAACGCTCCACGCTGCCGGACGCCTTCTACGGCGACGACCGCAGCGACTACCAGCTGCTGGTCATGCACGATATCAGTGCATCCAAGCGCCAGGAGGAGGCGCTGCGCCTCGCCGCGATGCGCGCCATGCTCTCCGAAGGGGAGCTCAACCAGAGCCTGCGCGAAGCGCTCTCCGGCGCCATCTTCCAGCTCCAGGGACCGGTCAACCTGATCTCCGCCGCCGCCACGCTGCAGAAGCGTCGCGCCGGGCAGAGCGCCGCCATCGACCCGCTGGCCCGCGCGCTGGCCGACGCCCAGGCTGCCGGCGAGCAGGCCATCGCCACCCTGCAGGCCGCCATGCCGCCCGAGCCGCTGGAGCCCACCGGCCCGGTGAACCTCAACGAAGTGCTGCGCGACGTGCTGATGCTGGAAACCGACGCCCTGCTGTCGGCCGGCATCACCGTGGACTGGCAACCCGCCCATGTGCTGCCCTCGGTGCAGGGCGACCCTGCGGCGCTGCGCAACCTATTCCGCCAGCTGGTCGGCAACGCCATCGAGGCGATGAACGTGCGCGGCTGGAACGAGCGCGCGCTCTTCCTCTCCACCGTGGCCCGCGACGGCCAGGTGGAAGCCGAGATCGTCGACACCGGGCCGGGCATCCCGGAAGCGCTGCGGCTGAAGATCTTCGAGCCCTTCTTCTCCACCAAGCCCTCGCGCGGCGGGGCGCGCGGCGTCGGCCTGTCGCTGGCGCAGGAGATCGTCAGCCGCCACCGCGGCGTGCTCGAGATCGATCCGCGCCATGTCGGCGGCTGTCGTCTGCGGGTGAGCTTCCCGGCCACCCGCTCGGTGGAGGCCCACGGATGAGTTCGCCATTGCCTGCCGATGCGGGCGACATGCGCGTCGCCTGGCTGGAATCCGCCCTGGAATCGCTCTACCGCGTCAGCCGCGTGCTGTCGCGCACCCTGGAACTGCGCGAGACCCTGGCCGAGGTGCTGCGCGTGCTCGACGAGGAGTGCGGCTTCAACCGCGCGCTGGTCACCCTGACCGAGCCGGACGGCGAGGCCATGGCGATCTCCGCGCTGCACGGCGTGGACGCGCCCTGTACGCCGGACATGCGCTGGCGCGCCGGCGAAGGCGTGATCGGCCTGGTGCTCGAGCGCGGCCGCGCGCAGGTGCTGGAGCGCCTCGCCGACGACCCCCGCTACCTCGCCCAGCGCGGCCTGTTCGACGGCGAGGCGCCCTTCGTCGGCGTGCCGATCCGGGTCGGCCACGAGACCCTGGGCGTGCTCGCGCTGCAGCCGCCGCTGGTGGCGCGCGACCGCCTGGAGGACGACGCCCACCTGGCCGAGATGGTCGCCAACCTCATCGGCCAGACCGTGCGCCTCGCCCTGCAAGTGCGCCAGGAGCGCCGCGACATCGCCGAAGAGCGCGACACCCTGCGCCGCACCGTGCGCAACCGCTACGGCTTCGACAACGTGGTCGGCCACACCGCGAAGATGAAGCAGGTCTTCGAGCAGGTGCGCCAGGTCGCCAAGTGGAACACCACCGTGCTGGTGCGTGGCGAGACCGGCACCGGCAAGGAGCTGATCGCCCAGGCCATCCACTACAACTCGCCGCGCGCGGCCGGCCCCTTCGTCAAGCTCAACTGTGCGGCGTTGCCGGAGAACCTGCTCGAATCCGAACTCTTCGGCCACGAGAAGGGCGCCTTCACCGGCGCGCTCACCCAGCGCAAGGGCCGCTTCGAGATGGCCGACGCGGGCACCCTGTTCCTCGACGAGATCGGCGAGATCTCCGCCTCCTTCCAGGCCAAGCTCCTGCGCGTGCTGCAGGAAGGCGAACTGGAGCGGGTGGGCGGCGCGCGCACCCTGAAGGTGGACGTGCGGGTGATCGCGGCCACCAACCGCGACCTGGAATCCGAGGTGGAAGCCGGCAAGTTCCGCGAGGACCTCTACTACCGGCTGAACGTCATGCCCATCATGCTGCCGCCGCTGCGCGAGCGGGTGGAGGACATCCCGGAGATCGCCCGCCACCTGGTGGACAAGATCGCCGGCGTGCAGGGCCGTCCGCTGTCGATCACCGACAGCGCCCTGCGCGTGCTGCTGCACCACGCCTGGCCGGGCAATGTGCGCGAACTGGAAAACTGCATCGAGCGCGCCGCGGTGATGAGCGAGGACGGCAGCATCGACCGCGACCTGATCCTGATCTCCGGCATCGAGGAACGCGTGACCCCGCTGCGCGGCGGCGGCGCGGTGGATCTGGACGATCCCGACCTGGACGAGCGCGAGCGGGTGATCGCCGCGCTGGAGCAGGCCGGCTGGGTGCAGGCCAAGGCCGCCCGCCTGCTCAACATGACGCCGCGGCAGATCGCCTACCGCATCCAGACGCTCAACATCAAGGTCAGGCAGATCTGAGCGCCGGCGGCGGGCGCGTCCGGGCCCAGGGGCCGGGCTGCGCCCGACCCTGTTTCCAGGTGTAAGACATCGGCAAGACAGGCCGGGCGGCGTGCCAGAATCGTGGCTCGTCCAATCCCATCCTTCGATGGAGCCCAAGCCATGAACAAGAACACCATCGCTGCCTTCCTGCTTGCCAGCGCCGCCTTCTTCTCCATGCCGCTGTCTGCGGCGAGCCGTCCGCCGGGCGACGCCCGTCCGCTGTCCGAGATCGTCGCGGGGCTGGAGCGCCAGGGCTACGGGCCGATCGTCGAGGTGGAGTTCGAGGACGGGCGCTGGGAAGTGGAGGCCTACCGCGAGGGGCGCCGGTTTGACCTGCGGGTCGATCCGTACTCGGGCGCGGTGATCTCCGAGCGCCTGGACGACTGAGTTCCTGCCGCGGCCGCTTTGCCGGCCCGGCTGCGGGGGCTACCATGAACAGCGGGTGGCCTTGCCGCGCCGCCCGCGACCATCATCGTCCGAACCGGGGGCCCCGCATGCAGCAGATCCTCGTCTATGCCGACTCCCTCTCCTGGGGAATCATCCCGCGCACGCGCCGCCGGCTGGACTTCGAGCAGCGCTGGCCGGGTGTGCTGGAACTGGGCCTCGCCGCCGGCGGGCGCCGGGTACGGGTGATCGAAGACTGCCTGAACGGCCGCCGCACCGTCTGGGAAGATCCCTATAAACCGGGGCGCAACGGCCTGGACGGGCTGGCACAGTGCATCGAGAGCCAGTCGCCGCTCGACCTGGTGATCCTGATGCTGGGCACCAACGACTTCCAGTCCATGCACCCGCACAACGCCTGGCATGCCGCTACCGGCGTGGCTACGTTGGTCGGCGCCATCCGCAGTGCGCCGATCGAGCCCGGCATGCCGGTGCCGCCGGTGCTGGTGGTCTGTCCGCCGGTGCTGCGCCCGCCCAGCGGGCCGATCGCGCCCAAGTTCGACGGTGCCGACCGCAAATGCACCGGGCTCGCCGTGGCCTACCGCGAGATGTGCGAGGAGCAGGGCTGCCACTTCTTCGACGCCGGCAGCGTGGTCAACGCCAGCCCGCTGGACGGGGTGCACCTGGACGCCGCCGAGCACCTCACGCTCGGCGAGGCGCTGGTCGGCGTGGTCGATGGCCTGCTCGCCCATCCCGAGGCGCAGGCCGAGGATGCGGGCGCGGCCGGCGCGGCGCAGTAGGTCTCCACCCGCGCGGCATGCGCGGTGTTTCCGGTCGTCATGACGGCGCCCGTCCGGGCCGCGCCGCGGTTTGTGACATGTCATCAGACCGCAACATTCCAGCCAGAGAATCGTCGCGCCCGCCTCCCCCAACCGCGGGCCGCTGACTGGAATCCGAACACATGAACTCACTCAAAGTGGGAACCCGCGTGCTGTTGCTGAGCGCGGTGCTGCTGGCCTGCCTGACCCTGCTGGCCGGACTCGGGCTGAAAGGCATGCGCAGCTCGGTGGATGGACTCGAGACCCTGTACGCCGACCGTGTGGTGGCGGTGCGCGACCTCAAGGTGGTGGCCGACATGTTCGCGGTGAACATCGTCAACGCCTCCTACAAGGCCAACAGCAGCCTGCTGACCACCGCCGCCGCCAAGGAGCTCATCGAGGAGGCCGAGCGGCGTATCGACGAACACATGCGCGCCTATCTCGCCACCCGCAAGGGCGCGCGCGAGCAGGCACTGGCCGAGGAGGTGCGCGTGCTGGTGGCCGAGGCCGCGCAGCCGATCGCCGGACTCAAGGCCCTGCTCGACCAGGAGGATTACTTCGGGCTCAACCAGTACATGGTGAAGACCCTGCCCGCGGTGATCGACCCGATCTCGCAGAAGATCTCCGACCTGATCGAACTGCAGCTCGACCTCGCCCGCGAGGAATACGAAGCCGCCCAGGCACGCTACGCCACCGACTTCATGTTGATGGTCGGCGTCGGCGGCCTGGCGATGGCGGTGGGCATCGGCCTGTCGCTGGCCATCCGCCGCAGCATCCTGGTCCAACTGGGCGCCGAGCCGGATGCGCTGGCACAGTCGGCAGCGGCCATCTCCTCCGGACGCCTGGCCGCCGTGTCCGCCGGTGAGGCGCAGCCGGTTGGCGTGATGGCGTCCATCCACACCATGCGCAGCAATCTGGTGGACATCATCCGCGGCATCTCGCACAGCTCCGGGCATATCGACCAGAACGCCGGGCGGCTGGCGGAAACCTCCGAATGTGCGCTGCGCAGCACCCTGCAGCAGGGCGAGTCGTCCAGCGTGATGGCCGCGGCCATGCAGGAGCTGGCGGTGTCCATCGCCCACATCTCGGAAAGTTCGGCCGAAGTGCGTCGCGCTGCCGACGAGGCGCGCAGCGCAGGAGAAACCGGCCTGGCGGTGATCGCCTCGACCATCGCCGGCATGGAGGAGATCGAGCGCGTGATCGGCGATGGCGCGCAGAGCATTGCCCGCCTCAACGAGCAGTCGCAGCGTATCGGCACCATCGTCAATGTCATCCGCGAGATCGCCGACCAGACCAATCTGCTGGCACTCAACGCCGCCATCGAGGCCGCGCGCGCCGGCGAGCAGGGGCGCGGCTTCGCGGTAGTGGCCGACGAGGTGCGCAAGCTCGCCGAGCGCACCGCGTCCTCCACCGCCGAGATCGTCGGCGTGGTCACCGCCATCCGCGAGGGCATGGACGCCACCACCCGCCAGATCACCGACGCCTGCGGCCAGGTGGGGCAGGGCAAGGCGTGCGCGGCCAGCGCGGGTGAGGCCATGCAGCAGATCCGCACGGCCATCGACGCCACCCTGCACGGGGTGAGCGGCATCACCGACGCACTGCACGAACAGCGCCAGACCAGCCAGGCGGTGGCCGAGCGCGTCGAGCAGGTCAGCGCCTCGGTCGAGCAGCTCACCGGCACCCAGCGCGAAGTTGGCGAATCCGCCGCCGCGCTCAAGCAGCTCACCGTCGACCTGAACCGCATGATCGCGCGCTTCCAGCTCGCCTGAGCCGGTGCATACTGGCGGGCCGCACAAGCAGATCAGCAAGGAGGCCCCCGTGCAGCTCATCGGCATGCTCGATTCCCCCTACGTCCGCCGCGTGGCGGTGTCGCTCCAGCTCCTCGGCCTGCCCTTCGAACACCGCCCGGTGTCGGTCTTCCGCCACTTCGACGAGTTCCGCCGCATCAACCCGGTGGTCAAGGCGCCTTCGCTGATCTGCGACGACGGCCTGGTGCTGATGGACTCCAGCCTGATCCTGGAATACGCCGAAAGCTTCCCCGCCAAGCGCCGCAGCCTGGTGCCGGCCGATGCGGTCGCCTTGCAGAGCGACCTCTACCTGGTCGGCCTGGCGCTGGCGGCCTGCGAGAAGAGCGTGCAGATCGTCTATGAACGCCAGCTGCGCCCGGCCGAGAAGGTGCACGCGCCCTGGGTGGAGCGCGTCTCCGGCCAACTGCTCGCCGCCTGCGCCGGGCTGGAAGCCGCCTACGCCGCCCAGCCGGTGGAGGTGGCCAGCGGGACGCTCACCCGCGGCGACGTCGCCACGGCGGTGGCCTGGTACTTCATCCAGGACATGGTGCCCGAGGCGGTGCCGGGCGAGGACTACCCGGCGCTGCAGGCGCTGTCGAAAAGCGCCGAACGCCTGCCCGAGTTCCGCGCTGCGCCGCATGGGTTTGGTACGGTGCGGGCGCGGGGCGCCTGAACCGCCGGATCGCGGCCAAGGCCGCTCCTACAGGCGCAGCGCTTTCCCCGTAGGAGCGGCCTTGGCCGCGATTGCCGCCGTCGGGAAACCGGATGCCGTCACCGCGGGCTTGCCCGCGGCCGATCCATGTCAGAATCCCGCCCGTCCTCACTGAACATGGAATCGCCCGCAATGTCGCCCGTGCTGGTCCGTATCGGTTTCATCGTGCTGCACCTGGTGCAGTACGTTGTGGTCGCCCTCGCCGGCTGGAACGTCGCCGCCATCGTCGCCGCGCTGCTGCTGGGCGCGCAGTTGCTGCCGCCGGCGCATTTCGAGAAGACCTTCAAGGCCTCGCCCAAGCTGGTCAGCCAGATCGGCAGCCTGGTGTGGTTGGCGGTGGGCTTCGCGGAGATGAAGCTGGCCGGCGGCTGAGGGAAGACGCCGGCGCCCGGCCGCGGGCCTTGTTGCGAGTGCCACAAAGGGCCGGTCGGCGGCCTGTGGCATATGCGACAAAGCCCGCCTGAGGCGCGCACAACCATCATGTAAACAATGACTTGAGTCGTTCCCGCGGCTGGCATGCCGCTTGCGATGCCAAAGCATCAGACATCGCAAGGGGAACGACGATGGAACTTCCGGTCATCAGCAACGCCGCGCCGGCGGAATCGGGCGGCTGTAGTTCCAGCGGCTGTGGCAGCGCGCCGGATGCGCTCGCGCACCTGCCCGACCACATCCGCGCCAAGGTGCAGGACCACCCCTGCTACTCGGAAGAGGCGCACCACCACTTCGCCCGCATGCACGTGGCCGTCGCCCCGGCCTGCAACATCCAGTGCAACTACTGCAACCGCAAGTACGACTGTTCCAACGAGTCGCGCCCGGGGGTGGTGTCCGAGCTGATGACCCCCGACCAGGCGGTCAAGAAGACGCTCGCGGTGGCCGCGGCCATCCCGCAGATGAGCGTGCTGGGCATCGCCGGACCCGGAGACCCCCTCGCCAACCCGGAGCGCACCTTCGAGACCTTCCGCCAGCTCTCGGAGCAGGCGCCGGACATCAAGTTGTGCGTGTCCACCAACGGCCTGTCGCTGCCAGACTGTGTCGACGAGTTGGCCAAGCACAACATCGACCACGTCACCATCACCATCAACTGTGTCGATCCCGAGATCGGCGCGCAGATCTATCCGTGGATCTTCTGGAACAACCGCCGCATCCGCGGCGTGGAAGGCGCGAAGATCCTCATCGAGCAGCAGCAGAAAGGCCTGGAGATGCTCACCGCGCGCGGCATCCTGGTGAAGGTCAACTCGGTGATGATCCCCGGGGTCAATGACGAGCACCTCAAGGAGGTCAGCAAGATCGTCAAGGCCAAGGGCGCCTTCCTGCACAACGTCATGCCGCTGATCGCCGAGGCCGAGCACGGCACCTACTACGGCATCATGGGCCAGCGCGAACCCACCGCGCTGGAGCTCGAAGCCCTGCAGGACGCCTGTGCCGGCGACATGTCGATGATGCGCCACTGCCGCCAGTGCCGTGCCGACGCGGTCGGCATGTTGGGCGAAGACCGCGGCGCCGAGTTCACCCTCGACAAGATCGACGCCATGGAAATCGACTACGCCTCGGCGATGGTCGAGCGCGCCAAGGTGCACGAGCAGATCACCGCCGAACTGGACATGAAGCGCGCGCTGCGCGCCGCGCCCAAGTTCCAGCCCGAGGTCGTCGAAGAGACACCGGCCCCCGCGCTGCGCAACGTGCGCATCGCCGTGGCCACCAAGGGCGGCGGGGTGATCAACGAGCACTTCGGCCACGCGCACGAGTTCCTCGTCTATGAGGTCGGCCCGCAGTCGGCGCGCTTCCTTGGCCACCGCAAGTGCACGCCCTACTGCATGGGCGACACCTCCTGTGGCGACGGCGAGACCGTGCTCGCCGGCATCATCCGCTCGCTCGAAGGCGTGGAAGTGCTGCTCGCCAGCAAGATCGGCTTCGAGCCCTGGGGCGACCTGGAAAAGGCCGGCATCCAGCCCAATGGCGAGCACGCCATGGAGCCGATCGACGACGCCCTGCGCGCGGTGTACGACGAGCTGGCCGCCGCCGGCAAGCTCGCCGCCGCTGCAGACACCACCCGCGCCGCGGCCTGAGGAGGACAGCGACCATGAGCCTCGTCATCAACGACCTCTGCGTGGGCTGCTACGCCTGCGAGCCGCTGTGTCCCAACAAGGCCATCAGTGCCCCGGTGGAGAAGGGCCGCCCGGTGTTCTTCATCAATCCGGACAAGTGCACCGAGTGCCTGGGTGACCACGACCTGCCGCAGTGCTCGGAAATCTGCCCGATCGAAGGCGCCATCGTGGATGAGTTCGGCGAGCCGCTGAACCCGCCGGGTTCGCTCACCGGCATCCCGCTCCATCTCCTCGATCGGGTGCAGTGCCTCGCAAGCGGCTCGCTATGAAACCGCGTCTTTCTCCGGCATGCGGCGTTGCGCCCCCTTGCCATATGGTCGATATGCCTGCGGGGCCGCGCCTTGCTTGCCGAAGAAATCCATTGGTTTCATGGCCGCAAGCCGCCTGCAAGGCACTGCACTGGAGGGAAGGCGAATGTCGCATGTAAGCCTCTGGTGGAAGCCGGGTTGCGCCACCAACACCAAGCAGATCCGCCTGCTGGAAGCGGCGGGCTGCAAGGTGACGGTGCGCGACCTGCTCAGCGAAGCGTGGACGCCCGAGCTGCTGGCCGGCTTCTTCGGCACGCAGCCGGTGGCGCAGTGGTTCAACCCGGCCGCGCCGGCGGTGAAATCCGGCAGCGTGGTGCCGGCCGCCTTCAGCCCGGAGGCGGCGCTCGCCCGCATGGTGGAAGAGCCGCTGCTGATCCGCCGCCCGCTGATCGAAGTCGCCGGCCTGCGCCGCGCCGGCTTCGATCCCGAATGGCTCGCTGCACGCGGCATCGAGTTGCCGGACGCCGACGTCCCGCAAGCCTGCAGCCACGGCGACCACGCCCACGCGGCCTCCTGTCCGTCACCCGGGGCTGCACGAGAATGAGCGCCCCGGTCGCCGTCCTGCCCGGCCAGCCCGTTGCCATCGCCTCCGATGTGCACTGGGTGGGCGCGCTCGACCCCGACCTGCGCCAGTTCGACATCATCCTGCGCACTGCCAACGGCACCAGCTACAACGCCTACGCGGTGCGCGGCACGGAAGGCGTGGCGGTCATCGACACCGTCAAGGCCGAGTTCGCCGACGACTTCTTCGCCCGCCTGTGGGCCTGCTGCCGGCCGGAGGAAATCCGCGCCATCGTCCTCAACCACCTGGAGCCGGACCACACCGGCGCGCTGCCCGCGCTGCTGGTCGCCGCGCCCCAGGCCCGCGTGTATTTGTCGGCGGCCGCGCTCAAGATGCTCAAGGGCATCGTCAAGGACGGCGTGGACGAATCCCGCCTGGTGGTCGTGGATGAGGACACCCGGGTGGACCTCGGCGGGCGCAGCCTGCGCTTTCTCTACACCCCCTACCTGCACTGGCCGGACACCCAATGCACCTGGGTGGAGGAAGACGGCCTGCTGTTCTCCGGCGACGTGTTCGGCTGCCACTACTGCGATGCGCGCCTGTTCAACGACCGCGTCGGCGACTTCCGTTTCTCCTTCGATTACTACTACCAGCACATCATGCGGCCCTTCCGCGAGCATGTGCTGACCGCGCTCGACCAGATCGAGCCGCTGCCCATCCGCCTCATCGCCCCGGCCCACGGCCCGGTGTTGCGCGACGCACCCGCCAGCTACGTGCGCCGCTACCGCCAGATGGCCGCGCCGCTGCTCGCCAACGAAGCCGGCGAGCGCGAGAAGACCCTGCTGGTGTTCTACATCAGCGCCTACGGCAACACCGCGCGCATGGCCCAGGCGGTGCGCGAGGGCGCCGAAGGCGTCGATGGCGTGCGCGTGTCGCTCTACGACCTGATCGGCAGCGAGCCGGGCCCCTTCGTCGACCTCATCGAAGAGGCCGACGGGCTGGTGTTCGGCTCGCCCACCATCAACGGCGACGCGGTCAAGCCGGTATGGGAGCTGCTCTCCTCGCTCACCCTGGTCAAGGTCAAGGGCAAGTTCGGCGCCGCCTTCGGCTCCTACGGCTGGAGCGGCGAGGCCGTCGGCCTTATCGAGGACCGCCTGCGCGGGCTCAAGCTGCGCGTGCCGCGGCCCGGCGTGAAGGTCAAGCTCATCCCCACCGACGACGAACTGGGCGCGTGCAGCGCGCTCGGCCGCGAACTGGCCGAACACCTGGTCGGCCGCGCAGCCCCCCGTCACATCGATTTCACCGCGCCCGGCGCGCTCACCGCTTAGAGGAACCGAACATGCCCAAGGCCCAGGTCACTTTCGAGGACATCGGCGTCACCGTCACCGTGCCCGCCGGCACCCGCCTGATCGAAGTCTCCGAGAAAGTCGGCGCCGGCCTCACCTACGGCTGCCGCGAAGGCGAATGCGGCACCTGCATGATGAAGATCGTCTCCGGCGCCGAGCATCTGGCCAGCCCCTCGGTGCTGGAGGACAAGGTGCTCAAGGACATCTACGCCGGCGCCGCAGACCGCCTGGCCTGCCAGGCCCAGGTGCTCGGCGGGCACGTCGTGGTGCGGCCGGGCTGATCCCGCGCAACACCCTTTGTTCAACCACGCACGGAGTGCCGCAATGCCCAATGTCACCTTCTCGAGCCCCATCCACAAGTCCAAGACCGTCTACGCCGTGGCCGGCTCGCACACCCAGACCATCCTGCAGATCGCCAAGGACAACCACATCCCGATCGACTTCTCCTGTGGCGATGGCGAGTGCGCCACCTGCATGGTCAAGGTCACCGTCCTGTCCAAGAAGGGCTCGATGGCCGGCCCGCTGACCGACAAGGAAATCCTCGTGCTCAAGGAGCACAAGAAGATCAGCGCCGAGGACATCGAAGCCATGCGCGTGGACGACGTCGTCCACACCCCGTGGCGCCTGGCCTGCCAGCTGATCGTGCGCGACGAGGATCTGCACGTCGAGTACTGAGCACCACCCGGTCCGGTGCCGCCCGCGCGCGGCGCCGGCCAGCAACAACATGGGAGTCCCGAACATGCTCGCGCCTCTGACCCACCGCCCTTCGCCCGCCCGCCTCGCGCTGCAGGCGCATTTGATGGCGCACGCCGCCGGCACGCCCAACGACGAGATCCTCGCCCACCTGATCGCCGGCTGGACCCTCGGTGACGGCATGCTGCCCGCCGACCTCGGACTGGGCACGGAGCGCTTCGCCGCACTCGTCGCCCGCCACTTCCCCGGCCTCACCTGGCGCCCCAAGGCGGACCTCGCCCCGCGCCCCGAGCTGTTCCCGGAGTTCGAAGACCTGCTCGGCTTCCTCGCCGGCGAAGCGGATGCTGCCGTGCCCGGCGCGGACGACATGGCGCTCATCGTCGCCACCGCCTGCATGGGCGCCGACCACCTGTGGCAGGACCTCGGCCTGCCCTCGCGGCGCGAACTCTCGCAACTGGTCGCGCTCAACTTCCCGGCGCTGGCCGCGGCCAACACGCGCGACATGAAGTGGAAGAAATTCCTCTACCGCGAGCTGTGCCAGCGCGAAGGCGTCTACGTCTGCGCCTCGCCCAGCTGCGAGGCCTGCAACGACCACGCGGTGTGCTTCGGCCCGGAGGTCTGAGTGAGCGGCGCCCTCGCTAGGCCCGTGCGGGCCGGCGCGGCCCCTCGAGCGGGCGAGTCCGGCCCCGACGACACCCTGCCGCCGGACCCCGCCCGGCTCATCGACCGCGCCTGCGGCGCCATGCTGGGCCTCGCCATCGGCGACGCGCTCGGCGCCACCGTCGAATTCATGACCCCGCGCGAGATCGCCGCCCAGTACGGCGTGCACAAGCGCATCATCGGCGGCGGCTGGCTGCGCCTGCCCGCGGGCGAAGTCACCGACGACACCACGATGACTTTCGCGCTCGCCCAAGCCTGGCTCGCCGCCGGCGGCCCGCCCAGCGCGGCCCAATGCGCCGAAGCCTTCGACGCCTGGATGCGCGCCAAGCCGGTGGACATCGGCAACACCGTGCGCCGCGGCATCCTGCGCTGGCGCCTGCACGGCACCGCGGAAGCTGAAGTCTCCGAGGACGCCGGCAACGGCGGCGCCATGCGCTGCCTGCCCGTCGCACTTGCCACCTTCGGCGCGGCCGATGAAGACATCGCCGCCGCCGCCCTCACCCAGGCCCGCGTCACCCACCACAACCCGCTCACCGACGCCGCCACTATCGCCGTCGTGCGCATGGTGCACGCCGCACTGGCCGGCCGCGGCCTCGGCGGCGTGCTAAACGTCGCCCACGCCCTGGCCGCCGCCCACCCCGACTTCGCCTTCCGCAGCAAACGCTGCGACAACCCCACCGGCTACATCGTCGACACGATGCGCGCCGTCTGCCAGGCCATCGACAACAACGACGGCTTCGCCGCGGTGCTCACCGACGTGGTGAACCGTGGTGGGGATGCCGACACCACCGGCGCGATTGCCGGCATGGTGATGGGGGCGTTGGTGGGGGAGTCGGGGTTGCCGGCGGAATGGCGACGGGCGGTGAAGGTGGAGGTGCGGCGGGAGGCGGTGCGTTTGGCTTGCGAGGTGATCGAACTGGCGCCGGTGATGAGGGCTACAGGCAGACGCGATTAGCAGGTTCCTTCCCCTTCAAGGGGAAGGACAGGATGGGGATGGGTTACTAGGGGTAATCGACCTCAACTGATTGTTTCCCCCTTCGCCCCGTAAAGCCGCCGCCGCCTCCCTGCCAATCCACTTGTGCAGCGGTTCAGCAGACGCCATACTGCATCGCAAATGCAACGCAAAAGGTGCCCAGATGAAAACCGCCACCATTCCTTCCCTGCGGGTTGATCCCGAACTGCGCCGTTCTGCCGAAAGTGTCCTGCGCGAAGGGGAAAGCCTGTCGGGTTTCGTCGAGCAGGCCATCCGCCAGACCATCGCCTATCGCCAGGCCGAACAGGAGTTCATCGCACGTGGCCTGATCGCGCGCGATCAGGCGCGGCAGGCGGGGAGCTATGTCGATGCCTCCGCCGTGGTGGATCGCCTCCAGGGCATGCTCGACAAGGCCAAGTCCGGCAAATCCCGCACATGACGTACAGGGTCCGGTTTGCCCCGGAAGCCGAAGACGATCTCGTCAGGTTGTACGCGTTCCTATTGGAGCAGGACGCCGCTGACTGGGCGCTGGCTGAGCGGGCGCTGGACGCGATACGCGCCGGTATTCAAACACTGGAGCAGCTGCCCTTCACCTGCCGTAAGGCCGCCGCCGATTCGCCGTTTTTGCGTGAGTTGGTGATTCCCTTTGGGGCGGCCGGCTATGTCGCGCTTTTCGAGATTGACGACGCCGAGACGGTTACGGTGCTGGCGGTGCGGCATCAGCGCGAGGACGATTACCACTGAAGCGCAGTCGATCGGATCAATCGGCTCATGCCCCTTCGCTTACAAGCCTGCTTGCGAATCCGTGAAGGTGCTCATCAAGTGTTGTCCAGGCTTTCCATGTCATAGAACCGGCACGGAATCGACAGACGGTTCATGAATGAATCGGCGAGGCCGACAGCTTGACCCCAAGTGCGTGAAGCAGTTTCAGGACCGTGTCGTAGCGAGGCTTGGCGCCAGGCGTGAGCGCCTTGTACAGACTTTCGCGCCCGAGGCCGGCATCCTTTGCGAGCTGGGACATGCCTCGCGCGCGGGCGACATCGCGTACCGCGGTCAGGAAGACGTCCGGATTGGGGTCTTCCAGCGCGGCGCTGAGGTAGGCCGCGATTGTTTCCTCGTCGTCGAGGTAATCGGCGGCGTCGAAGGGGGTGAAGCTGGCCATGGCGATCACTCCTTGTCCAAAGCCCGCGCCATCGCGATGGCGCGCCTGATGTCGCGCTTCTGCGAGGATTTGTCGCCGCCCAGCAGAAGCAGGTAGACCACGTCGCCGCGGCGGGTGAAATAGACGCGATAGCCGGGGCCGACGTGGATGCGCATCTCCGAGACGCCTTCGCCAACGGGTTCGCAGTCACCGAAGTTGCCGTGCTCGGCAGCGCGGGTGCGGTGAAGGATGCGGGCCCGGCCGAGCTTGTCTTTCAGTGCCGAGAGCCAGGAGTCGAACTCGCTGGAGCGGTGAAAGGTGTACGCCCTATGTAGCGTATCCATTCGGATACGTGAACACAAATGTGGCGTAGCTGGCTGGTTATGCGGTGTGAGCCCTCAATGCTTGTGGTCGGTGGGGTGGATAGGGGGGCGGCGTCGCGACTATATCGACGGAAGGTATCGCAATGCGATACTAAGCATGTTGTACGTGCGTTGAAGTGCATCGAATACTATCCTCCACGCATCTTCATCACCGCAGCCCCCCATCACCATGAGCACCTCCGCCGATCTCGTCGCCGCCCTCAAGTCCGAACTGCGCGACGCCCGCATCACTTATGCCGAACTGGCCGGCCGCATCGGGCTGGCCGAGTCTTCCGTGAAGCGCATGTTTGCGCGCGGCGGCGACATGCCGCTGTCGCGTGTCGATGAAGTCTGTCGCGTGCTCGGGCTGGACTTTGCCGATCTCGCGCGCCGCGTCGCCGACCGCCAGCCGCTTCTCGCGGAACTCACGCTGGAGCAGGAGCAGGCGGTGGTGGCCGACCGCAGGCTGTTGCTGGTGGCGATCTGTTGCATGAGCCAGTGGAGTGCGGAGCAGATCGTCGCCACCTACCGCATGGACGCGGCCGAATGCACCGGCCATCTGCTGCGCCTGGACCGCCTGGGCATCATCGAGCTGCGCCCGCTCAATCGTTACCGTCTGCGCGTGGCCAAGGGTTTCCGCTGGCGCGCGCATGGGCCGGTGATGAGCTACTTCCGCGGTGAGGTGCTGGAGGATTACTTCGCCGGCGGGTTTGATGGCGAGGCGGAGATGCTTACCGTGGTGCATGGGCAGATCGGGGCGGGGCTGGCGAACAGCTTTCGCGAGCGGCTGGCGCGGGTCGGCGAGGATTTCGCGCGGCAGCACATCGTCGATCAGAAGCTGCCCGCTGCGCAGCGCCGCCCCTACACCTTGGTGATCGCGATGCGCTCGTGGCTGATGGCGGCGTTTCGGGACATGAAGCGGGAGGAGGTTGCCTGGCCGGACGCGTCTTAGGGCGGGTTCCTCCCCCTTCAAGGGGGGCGAAGCCGGGGTTTCGCGAAGCACTGCTTCGCGCCGGCTGAGCGGGCCGGCTGTGCAAAGCCGGCCCTGGGAGGTTAGGAGGGGGATGGGTCTTGGTCGCCTCCGACGGAAACCCATCCCCACCCCAGCCCTCCCCTTGAAGGGGAGGGAGTGGGCCTTGCCACGCTGAATCGACGCTGTTCTTGATTGCACCGAACGAATCTCTATACGGAGCCCATATGTTCCGCACCCTGATCAAATCCCTCCTGCGCAGCATCGCCCGCGTGCTCTTCCGCGTGCGCATCGAAGGCCGCATGCCTGCGCCCACCGACCGCCTGCTGGTCATCGCCAATCACGAATCGCTGCTCGACGGCCTGCTGTTGGGCCTCTTCCTGCCGCTCGATCCGGTGTTCGTGGTGCACACCACGGTGGCGAAGAACCCGCTGTTCCGCCTGGTGCTGATGCTGGTCGACCACCTCGCGGTCGACCCCACCAGCCCGATGGCGATGAAGCGCGTGGTGCGGCTGATCGAATCCGGCCGGCCGGTGGTGATCTTCCCCGAAGGTCGCATCACCACCACCGGCAGCCTGATGAAGACCTATGACGGCCCGGCCTTCGTCGCCGCGCGTACCGGGGCGACGCTGCTGCCGGTGCGCATCGACGGGGCGGCGCGCACCTACTTCTCCCGCCTCGGCGGGCGCTATCCGCGCCGGCTGCTGCCGCAGATCAGCCTGTACATCCAGCCGACGACGCGCATAGTGATGCCGGCCGCGCCCACCGCGCGGGAGCGCCGGCGCAAGGCGGGGGAGGCGATGCGTCGGGTGATGCAGGAGATGATCTTCGCCACCCGCCCGAAGCAGACCCTGTTCGAAGCCCTGCTCGACGCCGCAGCCATCCACGGCAGCAAGCGCCGGCTGGTGGAAGACCTGAAGCAGCAGGAGTATTCCTACGGCGAGTTGCTGCGCATGGCACTGGGGCTCGGCCGCCTGGTGTCGCGCCACACGCAGCCGGGGGAGAACGTCGGGGTGATGCTGCCCAATCTGGCGCCGACGCTGGCGCTGGTGTTCGGCCTCAGCGCGCAGCGCCGGGTGCCGGCCATGCTCAACTACACCGCAGGCGTCGATGGCCTGCAGGCCGCCTGCACTGCGGCGCAGATCCGCAGCGTGCTGACCTCGCGCGCCTTCGTCGAGCAGGCCAAGCTGGCGGGCAAGCTCGCCGCGCTGGAGGGCGTGCAACTCCTTTACCTGGAAGACCTGCGCGCTTCGATGACGCTGGCCGACAAGCTGTGGCTGGTGCTGTGGGCGGTGCGCTTTCCGCGGGCGGCCACCCACATCGGCCATGCCGAAGAGCCGGCGGTGATCCAGTTCACCTCCGGCTCCGAGGGCAAGCCCAAGGGCGTGGTGCTCTCGCACCGCGCGCTGCTCGCCAACATCGCGCAGATCCGCGCGGTGGTGGATTTCTCGGTGGATGACAAGGTGCTCAACGCGCTGCCGCTCTTCCACTCCTTCGGCCTCACCGCGGGCGGTCTGTTGCCGGTGCTGTGCGGGGCCAACGTGTTCCTCTACCCCAGCCCGCTGCACTACCGGGTGATCCCGGAGCTGGCCTACGACCGTGGCTGCACCGTGTTGTTCGGCACCTCCACCTTCCTCGGCAACTACGCCAAGCACGCCCACCCCTACGACTTCCACCGCCTGCGCTACGTGATCGCCGGCGCCGAGAAGCTGGCCGAGCCGGTGCGCGAGGCGTGGTTCGACAAGTTCGGCATCCGCATCTTCGAAGGCTACGGCGCCACCGAGACCGCCCCGGTGATCGCGGTGAACACCCCGATGGCCTTCCGCCGCGGCACCGTTGGCCAGGTGCTGCCCGGCCTGCACGCCAAGCTGGAAGCGGTGCCGGGCATCGACGACCAGGGCGGGCGGCGCGGCATGCTGCATGTGAGCGGGCCCAACCTGATGAGCGGCTACCTCAAGGTGGACCAGCCGGGCGTGTTGCAGGCGCCGGTTTCGAGCATGGGCGAAGGCTGGTACGAAACCGGCGACGTGGTGGAGATCGACGACGACGGCTTCGTGCGCATCGTCGGGCGGGTGAAGCGCTTCGCCAAGATCGCCGGCGAGATGGTCAGCCTGGAGACGGTGGAAAAGCTCGCCGCCAGCGCGTCGCCTGCGGGGCAGCACGCGGCGAGCAGCCGGGCGGATGCGGCGAAGGGGGAGGCGTTGGTGTTGTTCACCACCGACGCGACGCTGACCCGCGACGCGCTGGCCGCCGCCGCGCGCGGCCTGGGGCTGGCCGAACTCGCGGTGCCGCGCATCATCGTAGTGGTGGAGGGCTTGCCGTTGCTGGGGACGGGGAAAATTGACCACGTGGCGTTGAAGCGGCGGGCGGAGGTGGTGGAGTGACGGCGCCGGTAGGGGGCTGCTCCCTCCCCTTCAAGGGGGCGGAGGCGGGGTTTCGCAGAGCACTGCTCTGCGCCGCCGGAGCGGCGGAGCGAAGCGGAGACTCCCGGGTTGGGGTGGGGATGGGGTGCTCCGCGCGGCCCAACTGACCCGAAACCCATCCCCATCCTGTCCGGAGGGCTGGCTTTGCACAGCCAGCCCGTTCGGTCGGCACGGAGCGATGCTCCGCGAAACCCCGCCCTCACCCCCTTGAAGGGGAAGGGACCTGCTAACAGTGTTCCTGCGTACTTGAGCGAGCTGCAATGTCTTATCCACAGCCCAACTCCAAACCCAACGGCTTCTCCCCCGCCCGCCGCCGCTGGCTGCGCGCCGGGCTGGCCGCGGGTGCCCTGGCTGCCACCGGCGGTGCGGCGGTGGTGCTCGCCCAGCCCAAGATCTTCAACCCCTGCCTCTCCGACCTCCCCGACGACCTCGCCGGCCACCCGCTGGTCGCCGCCGCCTGGCGCGGGCTGGACCCGACGATGGTGTGGGACTGCCACGCGCATCTGGCCGGCACGGGCGATGGCGGGCACGGCATCGTGATGTCGCCGGACATGCTGAGCCCGCTCAATCCGCTGCAGTACATCCAGCGCCTGTTCTACCTCAACGCCGGCTGCGTGCATCAGGCGCCGGGGCGGGTGGATGACAGCTACGTCGAGCGCCTGCACAACCTCTCCGACGGCATGGCGCCGGGCTACAAGACCATGCTGTTCGCCTTCGACCGCGCGCATGCCGCCGACGGCACGCCGCTGCCGGACAAGAGCGCGCTCTACGTGCCCAACAGCTATGCGCGGGACGTGGCGCGCGCCACCCCGGAGCGCTTCGAGTGGGTGTGCTCGATCCACCCTTACCGGGCCGATGCGCTGGATGCGCTGGCGCAGGCCGCGGCGGAGGGTGCCCGCGCGGTCAAGTGGCTGCCGCCGGCGATGGGTATCGACCCGGCCAGCCCGGCCTGCGATCCGTTCTACCGCGCGCTGGTCGAGCTCGACCTGCCGCTGATCACCCACGTCGGCGAGGAGCAGGCGGTGCATGGCGCGGGGCGGCCGGAGTGGTCCAACCCGCTGCATCTGCGCCGCGCGCTGGACCATGGCGTGCGGGTGGTGATGGCGCATTGCGCGAGCATCGGCGAGGACGTGGATCTGGACAAAGGGGCCAACGGCCCGCGGGTGCCGAGCTTCGCGCTCTTCGACCGCATGATGGGCGAGGATCGCTACAAGGCGCTGCTCTTTGGCGACATCTCCGCCATCGAGCTGCGCAACCGTCGCATCGAGGTGGTGCGCACCATCATCGAGCGCGAGGACTGGCATCCGCGCCTGCTCTACGGCACCGATTACCCGCTGCCCGGCATCCTGCCGCTGATCTCGCCCGCCGCCTTCGCGCACGAGGGCATGCTGGACGAGGCCGCGGTACCGGTGCTGGAGGAAATCCGCGCGCATAATCCGCTGCTGTTCACCTTTGTGCTGAAGCGCCACCTCAGCAGCCACGGCCGCCGCCTGCCGGCGAGCGTGTTCGAGACCCGCCGCTTCTTCGACCGGACGACCGCATGAGCTCGCAGTTCAAACTGATGCAGGAGCGCCGCTTCCTGCCCTTCTTCCTGACCCAGTTCCTCGGCGCCTTCAACGACAACTTCTACAAGAACGCGCTGGTGGTGCTGATCACCTTCCAGGCCGCGCAGCTCACCGAGCTGGCGCCCGGCGTGCTGGTGAACATCGCCGCCGGGTTGTTCATCCTGCCTTTCTTCCTGTTCTCCGCCACCGCCGGGCAGTTTGCCGACAAGTTCGAGAAGAGCCGGCTGATCCGCTTCACCAAGCTGCTTGAGGTGGCGATCATGCTCATCGCCACGGCGGCCTTCGCACTGTCCTCGGTGAACCTGCTGCTCGCCACGCTGTTCCTGATGGGTACCCAGTCGGCCATCTTCGGCCCGGTCAAGTACGCCATCCTGCCGCAGATGCTGGCCGAGCATGAGCTGGTGGGCGGCAACGCGCTGGTGGAATCCGGCACCTTCGTCGCCATCCTGCTCGGCACCATCGTCGGCGGCCTGCTGATCGCGGTGCCGGACGGCCCCACCTGGGTGTCTGCCGGGGTGGTGGCCACCGCGGTGCTGGGTTATCTGGCCAGCCGTGCGATCCTGCCGGTGCCGGCGGCCGACCCGAAGATGAAGATCGCCTGGAACCCGCTGACCCAGACCTGGCAGATGCTGCGCTTCGCGCGCGAGAACCGCACGGTGTTCCTGTCCATCCTCGGCATCTCCTGGTTCTGGTTCTACGGCGCGGTCTTCCTGTCGCAGTTCCCCGGTTACGCGGCCACCGTGCTGGGCGGCGACGAGAAGGCGGTGACCCTGCTGCTGGCGGTGTTCTCGGTCGGCATCGCGGTCGGGTCGCTCTTGTGCGAGCGCATGTCCGGCAAGCAGGTGGAGATCGGCCTGGTGCCCTTCGGCTCCATCGGCCTCACCGTGTTCGGGCTCGACCTGTGGTGGGCCAGCCCGGCGCTGGAAGCCGGTGCGGCGATGCGCCCGCTCTCCGAGCTGCTCGCCCAACCCGACACCTGGCGCATCCTCTTCGACCTGGTGATGATCGCCATCTGCGGCGGCTTCTACATCGTGCCGCTGTACGCGCTGGTGCAGAGCCGTTCCGAGCCCTCGCACCGTTCGCGCATCATCGCCGCCAACAACATCCTGAACGCCATGTTCATGGTGGTGGCCGCCGCCATGGGTGCGAGCCTGCTGGCCGCCGGCCTCAGCGTGGCGCAGCTCTTCCTGATCACCGCGCTGCTCAACGCCGCGGTGGCGATCTACATCTACACCCTGGTGCCGGAGTTCCTGCTGCGCTTCATCGTCTGGCTGCTGGTGCACACCGTGTACCGCCTGAAGGTGGACGGCATGGACCACGTGCCGGAGAAGGGGCCGGCGGTGATCGTCGCCAACCATGTGAGCTTCGTCGATGCGCTGATCATCATGGCCGCCTGCCGCCGGCCGGTGCGCTTCGTCATGGACCACCAGATCTTCCGCTGGCCCATCCTCTCCTTCGTGTTCCGCACCAGCCGGGCGATTCCCATCGCCCCGGCGAAGGAAGACCCGGCGATGATGGAGCGCGCCTTCGACGAGGTCGCCCGCGCGCTGGAAGCCGGCGAGCTGGTCGGCCTGTTCCCGGAAGGGCGGATCACCGACACCGGCGAGCTCTATCCCTTCCGCCCGGGCATCGCGCGCATCGTCGAACGCACCCCGGTGCCGGTAGTGCCGGTGGCGCTGCGCGGGCTGTGGGGCAGCTTCTTCAGCCGCAAGGACGGCCCGGCGATGAGCCGCCCCTTCCGCCGCGGCGCCTTCAACCGCATCGAACTGGTCGCCGCCGCGCCGGTGGGGCCGGAGTCGGTGACGCCGGAAGCCCTGCAGCAGCAGGTTGCGGCGCTGCGGGGGGAACGGCGGTAACGCGCGCCGCAATCGCGGCCGAGGCCACTCCTACCGACCTGTAGGAGCGGCCTTGGCCGCGATGTCTCCCACGTCCGCCTCGTCGCGCAGGCGCGGGAGATCCCAGCCCCGGCCGAGCAGGATCATGCGGGTGTGCAGGTCGTCGCGCGTGGCCGGGGTCACTTGCGGGCCGAGGTAGCGGATGCGTTTGGCGCGGATGTCGAGATAGCCGCAGGGGTGGCGGCGGGCGAGGGCGCGCCACAGCGCGTGTGCGCCGGTGGACTGGCGGGCGCCGCTGACCAGGCAGAAGCCGCGCGCCAGCGCCCACTCATACACCGCGCTGGCGATGCCGCGCCCCTGGTAGGGCGGGGCGTAGCGTGAGTGCGGCGAACGCAGGTGGCGGTCGGCGCGGCGGCTGACCTCGATCAGGCGGTTGAACACGGTGTAGCCGGCCAGCACGCCGCGCGCGGGGTCTTCCACATAGACGTAGTGCTCGCCGTCGGCCTCGCGGTAACGGAAGACCAGGCCCGGCAACAGCGCCGGGAGCGCGCCGATGCCGTGCAGGGTGTCGCCCGGCGTGTTCAGCCGGCGGTGCAGGGCGGCCAGTTCGGCGGCGATGTCGTCCGGGCGGTGGTGTACGTCGATGCGCAGTTCCAGCAAGGGACGCAGTGCGTGCAGCATCCGGCGCCAGGCGGACGTGGGGCGGCCTGCCGGGCGGGCCGGCATGGTCAGGGTGGTCATGGCGGAGCCTCCTCAGCGCAGGGCTGCGGGCCCGGTCCACCAGCCGCTGATCAGGCCGGCGGGGTGCTCGCGGGCGCTGACCCGGGCGCTGACCTCCCAGGCCTCGCGCTGCACGTCCAGACCGGCAAACACGCCGTAGCCGGCACCGGCGCGGATCTGGCCGCCCGCTTCCAGCCCTTCGCCGGCGCGGATCGCGCCGCCTGCAAAGATGTCGCCGCCGGCGCGCAGTCCCCAGCCGGCCTCCAGGTGGTCCGCGCAGGCGATCGACCCGTCGGCGAGCACGCCGTGCCCGGCCCGCAGGGCGTGCGCGCGGATGTCGCCACCGGCGTGCAGGCTCTTGCCGCAGTGCAGGTCGGCGTCGATGTGTACGTCCTGGCCGACCACCGCATTGCCCACCACGGTGAGCTCGCCGCTGCAATGCAGCGCCCAGCCGGCGCGCAGGTCGCCGCCGCAGAGGATGTCGGCATGGGTCTCGATGCCCCAGGCGACGCGCAGATCGCCGCCGGTGACCAGCTTTCCGCCGGTCCACACCCCGCCCTGGCAGCGCAGGTCGCCGCCGGCGCTCAGTTCGTCGCCGACGTGGATGCCGCCGCCAGCGCGGATGTCGCGCCCGGCGCGCACCAGACCGCCTGTTTCGATGTTGCCGCGTACTTCAAGGGTGCCGGCGAACACCATCGCCTCGGCGAACAGGGTGTCCAGCGTGCGTACCGCGTCGGTGGGGCCGAACTGGTCGAGCAGCCAGCAGGCGTCGTTGATGCGCCCGTCGGCGACCAGCGCGTCGAGCAGTTCCTGGTAGTTGCCGCCGTCCTGGTAGTGGCGCAGGAACCAGCGGAAGCCCTCGGTGCAGGGGCGTTTGGCTTTGACGAAATTCTTGGTGAGATCCATGGCGTGTATGCGTGCGAGCGTGCCGTCGCGCCTGAAGCGCGGCGGCCGGATCGCAGCCATGGCGGTGTGTGGGCCCGGCCCCGCATGCCGCGCGGAGAGCGGCTGAGCAAGGGCGGATGGGCGTGGAGGTCACCGCCCGGCTGCACGTTGAACAAGGCGCGATGCGCCCTGGGCAATGTGCCGTGCGGGGGGTGAGGGGCTTAGTCCCTGTGCCGGTCCCGCACGGCCGTGGAAAGCACGGCCGGGGACCCTTTGACCTTGAATGCCAGCTCGGGCGCAACGCCGCGCGAACGCAGCGCGGCACGGCCTGCACGCACGACGCCGCCTGCGCACGGATGCACATGGACGGAGCGGGTGGCGGTGGCGAAGGTCGGCATGATGGGTGTGGGGGGTGAAGCGAGGACGGCCCGCATTGTAGGCCAGATGGACGCCGTCATGGGCGGCGGGACGCTGCCGGCGCGTCACACGGCCGGCGTTCCCCGTTTGCGTGCGTCGGTGCACCGCATCGTCGATCCGGGTGCGCTTTCGCTTTTTCCTCAGTAACTTGCGATGCACCGGGATGATGCGCCGCAGCACCGGCATGCACCATCATGGAAACAAAAATTTTAGTTTTGCAGTTCTGAAATTTGTGTTTTAGAGTGGTTCCAACACGCCCGTTTCCGGCGTCGGAATCACCCCTCAACAGACCAGGAATCGTCATGACCCTTAGCGCGCTCGCACAGCGTATCGAATCCGTCGGCCGGCGGGTAAACCGCGTGGTCGAATGGCTGTGCGCCGGGCTGGTCGCGGCGATGGTGCTGGTGGTCTGGCTGGGCGTGATCGGGCGCTACTTCACCGAGGGCGGCTTCAGCTGGAGCGAGGAGCTGGCCCGCTACCTGATGATCTGGGCGGCGCTGCTGGCGGTGTCCTGCGCGGCCTGGTGGCGCGAGCACGTCGGCCTGGACCTGCTGTCGGGCAAGCTGCCGCCGGGGCCGCGCCGGGTGCTCAAGCTGGCGATCGACGCCACCTGCGTGGGCTTCTTCGCCTTCATGTGCGTCTACGGCATCGACATGGTGGCCGAAGGGCGCAGCCAGTATTCCACCCTGTTCGGCATCACCATGCAGTGGCCGTTCGCCGCGGTGCCGGTGTCCTCGGCGCTGGCCGCCTTCCAGTTCGGCGTGCGCCTCGCCACCGATTTTGCAGACCTGCCGCGCGGCGAAACCGCTGCGGTGCCCTACTGAGAGCCCGCCGCCATGTGGATCGTCGCCCTGTGTTTCTTCGGCCTGATGCTGCTCGGCATGCCCGTGGGGGTGGTGCTGGGCATCTCCGGCGCGGTCGGCCTGCTGCAGCTGGGGGATGTGTCCTTCCTGGCGATGGCGCCCAAGCGCTACTTCGAAGGCCTGGACATGTTCACCTTCATGGCCATGCCCTTCTTCATCCTGGCCGGCGAGCTGATGAACGCCTCCGGCATCACCCAGCGCCTGGTGGCCTTTGCGCTGTCGCTGGTGGGCTACCTGCGCGGCGGCCTGGCCCACGCCAACATGGTGGCCTCGGTGCTGTTCGCCGGAATGACCGGCGCCGCGGTGTCGGACGCCGCGGCCATGGGCAACACCCTGGTGCCGGCGATGGTCAAGCAGGGCTACAGCAAGCCCTTCGCCTGCGCGGTGACCGCCGCCGGCTCCATCATCGGGCCGACCATTCCGCCTTCGAACCTGATGGTGATCTACGGCTCCATCATGGGCGTGTCGATTGCCGGCCTGTTCGCCGCGGGTATCGTGCCCGGCCTGCTGATCTGCGCCATCTGCATGGCGGTGATCGGCGCCCTGGGCAAGAAGCTCGGCCTGCCCAAGGGCGAAGGCCGGCCCAGCCTGATGAGCATCCTGGTGAGCTTCAAGGACAGCCTGATCGGCCTGACCATGCCGGCCATCATCCTCGGCGGCATCCTGTTCGGCATCGTTACCCCCACCGAGGCGGCGTCCATCGCGGTGGCCTACGCCATGTTCGTCGGCTTCGTCATCTACCGCACGCTCAACCTGAAGCAGGTCGGCATCATGCTGATCCGCACCGCACGCATCACCGGCGCGGTGTTCCTGATCATCGCCGCCGCCTCCATCCTCAGCTGGTGGCTCACCTTCCACCAGATCCCGCAGATGATTGCCAGCGCCATGCTGTCGATCACCGACAGCAAGGCCGGGGTCATCGGCATGGTGCTGGCCCTGCTGCTGTTCGTCGGCATGTTCCTGGACATCACCGCGGCGCTGATCATCCTCGCCCCGGTGCTCGGCCCGCTCACCGCCGCGGTCGGCATCGACCCGGTGCATGCGGGGATCATGATCATCCTGGCGCTCAACCTGTCGCTGATGACCCCGCCGGTGGGCGCCTGCCTGTTCGTACTGTGCTCGGTCACCGGCGAACGCCTGGAGCGCATCGCCCGCGCGCTCGCCCCCTTCCTCGTCGCCGAGGTCGTGATCCTGTTCCTGATCGCCTACTGGTCCGACCTCACCCTCTTCCTCCCCCGCCTGTTCGGCTACGTCAATCCGTAAGGAGTCACCCGCCATGAAACTGAAGACCCTGCTCACCGCCGCCGCCACCGCGCTGGCCTTCGCCGTCGCTCCCGCCCATGCGGAGAAGATCATCAAGCTGCACCACCTGAACGTGGATGACCCCTTCGAGAGCACCACCGGCGCCATGGTCACGGTGTTCAAGAACCTGGTGGAATCCGGCACCGGCGGTTCGGTGAAGGTGCAGACCTTCCCCAACGGCCAGCTCGGCAAGGACAACGAGGTGCTCAGCCAGGTCAAGGGCGGGCTGGTGCAGGCCGGCATTTTCTCGGTGGGCGGCTTCGCCAGCGCCTATCCGATGATCGGCGTGCTCGACGTGCCCTTCCTGTTCCCGGACATCTCCACCACCTACACCGTGTTCGACGGCCCCTTCGGCCAGAAGCTGGCGGCCGACATCGAGGCCAAGACCGGCATGGCGGTGCTCGGTTTCGGTGATTCGGGCGGCTTCTTCGCCATCACCAACTCCAAGAAGGCGATCAAGACCCCGGCCGACATGGCCGGCCTCAAGATCCGCACCATGACCAGCGAGCCGCACAAGCGCATCATCTCCAGCCTGGGCGGCCAGCCCGCGGCCATCGCCTGGGCCGAGGTATACACCGCGCTGCAGACCGGCGTGGCCGACGGCCAGATGAACCCGGTGCCCATCATCACCATGGCCAAGTTCAACGAGGTGCAGAAGCACATCACCCTCACCGACCACCTGTTCGCGCCCTACGTCTGGGTGATCAACCGCAAGTTCTTCGACAGCCTCACCCCCGACGAGCAGGCCGTGGTGCGGAGCGCGGCAAAGAGCGCCATCGTCGCCAACCGCGGCATCAGCCGCATCATCGAAGCCTCCAGCAAGGGCCTGCCGGCGCTGGCCAAGACCATGACGGTGACCTCGCTGACGCCCGCCGAGAAGGCCGCTTTCCGCAGCGCCGCCCAGCCCGCGGTGAAGGCCTATGTGAGCGAGACCTTCGGCAAGGAAGGCGAAGACATGCTGAGCGCGCTGGAGCAGGCGGTCGAGGCCGCCGGAAAGTGAGCGGCACGGTGAACAACGCGCAGCTGCTGGGCGAACTGGCCTCGCTGCCGCTGGCGCACTGCGCCGGCCGGCCGCAGGCCGGGGCCTACCCGGAGCGCCTCAAGCCCATCCTCAGCCTCGCCGCGCATGAAGAGGCGATGACCGAGATCGCCCAGTGGCCGGGTTACGCGCCCACGCCACTGGTGAGCCTCGCCGGCATCGCCCGCGCGGCGGGTCTGGGCGCCATCCACTACAAGCACGAGGCCGGGCGCTTCGGCCTGGGCAGCTTCAAGGCCCTGGGCGGCGCCTACGCCGTGCTGCGCCTGCTGAAGAAGGAAATCCTGAGCCGCACCGGCCAGGTCGCCAGCAGCCGCGACCTGCTGGACGGCAAGTTCCGCGACGTGGTCGCCGACATCACCGTGACCTGCGCCACCGACGGCAACCACGGCCGCTCGGTGGCCTGGGGCGCGCAGGTGTTCGGCTGCAAGTGCGTCATCTACATCCATTCGACCGTCTCCGAAGGCCGCCGCGCGGCCATCGCGCGCTACGGCGCGGAAGTGGTGCGCACCGCCGGCAACTACGACGACGCGGTACGCGCCGCGGACGCCGCGGCCAGGGAACACGGCCGCTTCGTGGTCTCCGATACCTCCTACCCCGGCTACACCGACGTGCCGCGCGACGTCATGCAGGGCTATTCGGTGATGGTCGAGGAAGCCCTGCGCCAGTGGCCCGAAGCCGCACCGCCCACCCATGTGTTCATCCAGGGCGGCGTCGGTGGCCTGGCCGCCGCGGTGTGCGCCCAGCTGTGGGAGCGCCTGGGCGATCAGCGTGGACGCTTCGTGGTGGTAGAGCCGGACAAGGCCGCCTGCCTGTTTGAGTCCGCCGCCGCCGGCACGCCGGTCGCGGTGCATGGCGAACTCGACACGCTGATGGCGGGCCTGGCCTGCGGCGAAGTCTCGCTGATCGCCTGGGACGTGCTCGCCGCCGGCGCCGCCGACTTCCTCACCGTGCCGGACGCCGCCGCGGTGGCCTGCATGCGCCTGCTGGCCGATGCCCCGTTTGGCGACCAGCCGCTGGCCGCCGGCGAATCCGCCGTAGCCGGCCTCGCCGGCCTGCTGATGGCCGCCGTGCGCCCGCAGATGGCCGCAGCCCTCGGCCTGGGCCCGGACAGCCGGGTGCTGCTGATCGGCAGCGAAGGCGCCACCGACCCCGAGCTGTACGCCCAACTGGTCGGCCGCAGCGCGGAGGCCGTGGAAGGGGGGATGGGATGAGTGGGGTTGTGTTCGGGCGGATGAGCCCCATCCCCACCCCAACCCTCCCCTTGAAGGGGAGGGAGCTGTCCGCGGCAGTCCGGGGCATTTCTCCTCCCCCTTCAAGGGGGAGGTCGGGAGGGGGATGGGTTCCCACCGCTCCCCCCACCACCCCCACCCAACTCACCCACAGGTACACCCCATGACCCCCTCCGTACCTCAAATCAACCCTGACCGCCTGCACCAGCGCATCGCCGATCTTGCCGCCGTCGGCGCCATCGACGGCGGCGGCTGCGCGCGCCTGGCGCTCACCGATGCCGACCGCGCCGGGCGTGATCTGGTCTGCGGCTCGATGCGCGAGCTGGGCCTCGCGGTGAGCGTGGACGCCATCGGCAACGTCGTCGGCGTGCGCGCCGGGCGCAGCGACGGCCCGCCGGTGATGACCGGCTCGCACATCGACACGGTGCGCACCGGTGGCCGCTACGACGGCAACTACGGCGTGCTGGCCGGGCTGGAGGTGGTGGCCGCGCTCAACGACGCTGGGCTCACCACCGAGCACCCGCTGGCGGTGGCCTTCTTCACCAACGAGGAAGGCGCGCGCTTCGCCCCGGACATGATGGGCAGCCTGGTCTACACCGGCGCGCTGCCACTGGCCGAGGCGCTGGCAGTGCAGGGCATAGACGGCGCCACCGTGGGCGACGAACTCGCCCGCATCGGCTACGCCGGCCCCGCGCCGGTGCCGGCCGCCGCGCCGCGTGCCTTCGTCGAGCTGCACGTCGAGCAGGGCCCGGTGCTGGACCGCGAAGGCATCGACATCGGCGTGGTCGAATCGGTGCAGGGCATCTCGTGGACCGAGATCGACATCCGCGGCACCTCCAACCACGCCGGCACCACGCCCATGAGCATGCGCCGCGACGCCGGCTGGGCGGCGGGCGAGATCATCGCCTTCGTGCGCGAACTCGCCACCGAACTGGGCGGCGACCAGGTCGCCACCGTGGGGCGTATCGAGTTCTTCCCCAACCTGGTGAACGTGGTGCCCAACCGCGCCGTGCTCACCGTCGATCTGCGCAACACCGATGAAGCCCTGCTGCAGCGCGCCGAGGCGCGCCTGGCCGCCCATCTGGCCGCCCTGCGCGACGCCGAGAAGGTGGAGATCTCCACCCGCAAGCTGGCGCGCTTCGCCCCGGTGCCCTTCGCGCCGGAAATGACCGACCGCATCGAAGGCCACGCCCGCGCGCTGGGCCTCACCACCCGGCGCATGCCCAGCGGCGCCGGCCACGACGCCCAGATGCTCGCCGCCGTGTGCCCCACCGCGATGATCTTCGTGCCCAGCGTGGATGGCATCAGCCACAACGTGCGCGAATACACCGAACCGAAACACATCGAAGCAGGCGCCCAGGTGCTGCTCGCCGTCCTGAGCGAGCTGGCCGGCGCCGGCCTCCCTGCAGGAGACCGCAATCCATGACCCGCAAGCTCATCGTCGGCGCCGCCCAGCTCGGCCCCATCGCCCGCAGCGAGACGCGCACCCAGGTGGTCGCCCGCCTGATCGAACTGATGCGCGAAGCCAAGGCGCGCGGCTGCGACGTGGTCGCCTACCCGGAACTCGCGCTCACCACCTTCTTCCCGCGCTGGTTCTTCGAAGACCAGGCCGAGATCGACCAGTGGTTCGAGCGCGAAATGCCCGGCCCCGAAACCCGCCCGCTGTTCGATGAGGCAAAGAAGCTCGGCATCGGCTTCTACCTGGGCTACGCCGAACTGGTCGAGCAGGGCGGCGCGCCCCGCCACTTCAACACCGCCATCCTGGTCGACAAGTCCGGCGCCATCGTCGGCAAGTACCGCAAGGTGCACCTGCCCGGCCACCGCGAACACGAACCCTGGCGCGCCTTCCAGCACCTGGAAAAGCGCTACTTCGAGCGCGGCGACCTCGGCTTTGGCGCCTGGCGCACTATGAACGGCATCATGGGCATGGCGCTGTGCAACGACCGCCGCTGGCCGGAAACCTACCGCGTGCTCGGCCTGCAGGGCGTGGAGATGGCCTTCATCGGCTACAACACCCCCATGCACTACCCGCCGGTGCCGGAACACGACCACCTGCAGGGCTTCCACAACCACCTCGTGCTGCAGGCCGGCGCCTACCAGAACGGCATGTGGATCGTCGGCGTCGCCAAGGCCGGCAAGGAAGAAGGCTGCGACCTGCTCGGCCAGAGCGCCATCATCGCCCCCACCGGCGAAATCGTCGCCATGTGCTCCACGGTGGAAGACGAGCTGGTCACCGCGGTGTGCGACCTCGACCGCTGCCGCGAACTCAAGGACAATGTCTTCAACTTCGGCCTGCACCGCGAACCGGAAACGTACCGCCTGATCGTCGATACCAAGGGGCCGGTCGAACCCGCGTAGTTTCAACCGCACCCTTGAAGGGGCGCTTGTTTTACCCCCTCCCCTTCAAGGGGAGGGCCGGGGTGGGGATGGGTTTCGGACGAGGCACAAAGAATCGCCGGTTACGCCCTCCGGAAACCCATCCCCCACCTGTCCTCCCCCTTGAAGGGGGAGGAACGCATCACAACGATCATTCAGGCTCACCCAGCACAAGCGTTCGGCTCAACGGCAATCAACCCCACCAAGAACAACACCCCCAGCCCCGCATGACCCCCAAGCCAGCCAAACGCTTCAAGCCCATCGACGAGCGCATCGAAGCGCTCGCCGAACCCTTGCCCGACTCGGAGCGCAAGCTGGCCGAACTGCTGGCCGCCCAGCCGGCCCTGCTCGCCACCCACTCGGCCACCGAACTCGCCGCCATCGCCGGCAGCTCCAAGGCCGCGGTCACCCGCTTCATCCAGCGCGTCGGCTACGAGAGCTTCGCCGCCGCCCGTCGCGAAGCGCGCGAAGCCCAGCGCTGGGGCGCGCCCGGCTTCCAGGCCGCGCCGGACCTGCCCCCGGCCTCGGACGAGGCCTTCGGCGAACACCTGCGCCGCGACCTGCAGAACCTCGCCCTCACCTTCGAACGCCTCACCCCCGGCGTCGTGCAACCGGCGGTCGCCGCCCTGGCTCGCGCGCGCCGCATCGGCGTGGTCGGCTACCGCAACAGCCACGCCCTGGCGCAATACTTCGCCCGCCAGCTCGTCCTGCTCAAGGACCAGGTCGCCCTGCTGCCCCAGCCCGGACAAACCGTCGGCGAAGACCTCGCCGGCTTCGGCGCGGAAGACATGCTCGTCATCCTCGCCTTCCGCCGCCGCGTGCCCATCGTCGCCCAGATCGCCCGCCTTGCGAAAAAGGCCGGCGTACCGGTACTGGTCCTCACCGACGCCGCCACCCCCGCCAGGGAAGTCGACGCCACCTGGCGCATCGCCTGCGAATCGCGCGGCTCCGCGCAGTTCGACTCCTACGCCGCCGCGATGAGCGTGCTCAACCTGCTGGTATCCGCACTCGCCCGCCTGCCGGAGATTCAGGCGGGGAACCGGCTACGGGTGGCTGAGCGGCTGCATGAGGGGTTGGAGGAGCTGTAGAGGGTACGCTCGGGCGTCTGGTGCAGTAGCTACTGTGCTGAGTGCAACGGGCGTGGAGCGCGCTGCTGCTCCCCTTCGGTTGAAAGACGGATCATGCGATTGGGGACAGAGCATGTTCTGCACTTGAAACCGTGGTCTGTCCCCAGTTTCGCCCTAAGGGCGGGTGTTGCCGTCGGTCATGTAGTTCGGTGACCGCGGGCCATACAAAATTCCATTGGGGCGCCCTGCGGCGAGTAGCCGGTTGCTCGTGATGCCGGCGATGGGGTGTGCGCGGTTCGTAGTGCTCTCGACGATCTGATGAACTAGGGCTGACACCAAGAGCCCAACCAGTCCTCCGCTTGAACTGCGTCCCTCTGCGCTCGACGCAGTTGCGGTGCCTGACCACAAAGTCTGTTCGGTTCTTAGATCTATGAGGCGTGCCTCGGCGGTGACTCGGCTTTCACTCGAGATGATCGCGTAGGTGGTCCCATACTGACGTACGGTGATGTACAGCGCTGCGTCTGCTCCGAATATATCCCTCAGCTTCTGCAAAGTAACGTCGTGCATCTCCGCCGGATTCACGAGCCCGTTCTGCTTGAACGTCTCGTTTACCAGGGTGACGGGGAAAACGTAGTAGCCGGACTCTGCCAAGGGCAGTGTTACGTGGGAGAGAACGCTGTTTGTCGCCAATACGTCCGGTGACATGTTGAGCGGAGGTAGGACCAAGATGGAACTGGGGCGACTCTCTTTGTACGCCGTATAGTCGTAGGGCTGTTGAGTTGCACAGCCGCTTGAGAGCAGTGCTGCGGCGACCAGTGGCATGGCCTTAAGAATGGGTGACCAGGTCATTGTGGAGCGACACCTCTAGTTGGATGGCTTGGCTTTGGACTTCATCAAGAAGTCAATGTAAGCGGAGCTTTCTGGATACAACTTTTTCTCGGCATCTAGGTACTCAAGCATTTTTTCGCCATCCTGCTTCTCAGCGTAGAGGATGCCGAGGTGTGCAAGGTATCCGGGTGCCACGGGTTTGCCGATGGCTTTCGCTTCCTCGATACCAGCCTCTAGGCTTGCTATCTGTTCGTCAGGGCCTTTCTCGCCAGTTAGGTGTCCATAGACTTGTGGTTGATACTCACCCCAGTAGTACAGCGGGCCGGGCCCGGTTGCGCAGGCGTTCAGCAGTAGCAGTGTTGCAGGGGCGATGACTCGCGCCATACGACGCATGGTGAATGTGGGCATCGAGGGCTCTCCTTCGTTCTTCAGTTCTGAGCTGGCTGCCATGCGCCTGCATGGATGCCAGCGACAAGCCCGTCGACTGCTTCGCGAATCGCAAGATCGAGTACTTTGCCGTTCAGTGTCGAGTCATAGCTAGCTGTGCCGCCAAAGCCGATTACCTCCCTGTTGTCCAGGCTGTACTCGCCGGCACCCTGGGATGAATAGACGACCTCGGATGTTTCAACGTCGACAACGTTGAGGCTTACCTTGGCATAGGCCACTTGAGATTTTCCGCGTCCGAGAATTCCGAATAGTTGTTTGTCGCCGGTCTCCTTTCGGCCGAACTCGGTCACGTCACCGGTGATAACGAAGGTCGCGCCCTTAAGCTTCTGCTGTGCCCCTGAAAGAGCAGCTTCCTGCTTGATCTCTGTCATGTTGTCGCGATCCAACACCCTGAACCTTCCTGTCTGTTGCAGATGAGTGATCAGAATGGTCTTGGCCTGGCTTCCAAGGCGGTCGACTCCGTCGGAGAAGATCCCACGCATGAAGCTGGAGCGATTGTCGAACTTGCCGACGGAAATCGGGCTACGTTTTCCAACGTAAGGTGTGGCTGCCGATGCCACCTGTTGTACGGCCAATGTGCGGGAACTCTCGGTTGCGCATCCGGACAGCAGCGATCCGCTAATTAGCGCGATACAGATTGCCGAGGCTCCTACTCTTGCTATGTATTTGGGCATTCACGATACCTATGTTGTCGGTGGTTGACCGTTCCGGTGGTCTGTCTTGCGTGGTCCTATGGGACGGGTTGGATCAACGAGGTGAGTCGCATCACCGAACCGAGTGTGAGAAACCCCTGTGAAGCCACACGGAAAATTCGTAGATGAGATGCGCCGCGATCAGTGCCCCGGGCTTTCTCAACAGTAGATTGCGGCGAAACGTTACACATTGATACGAATTGTGACTAGTCCATGGTCATCAATGGATGACCTAGATCAAGCAATCTCGCGCGATACGAAAGTCCCAACTACGTGGTGCAATCGCGCACCCGGCCGAATCGCTAGGTGTCTATGAATGCCAGAGTCAGTTGGTCAGGTGATCGCGTCTGTTCGCAAACTTCTTTTCGGTTCGCGGAAGTGGCGTCCGGATGGTTTTGGTGGGCCGATCGGGACGCTTAGGCCGTTACCCGCCCCAGGCCGCCGAAGAAGGGTTCAGCGCCGTCGGCGCCGATGTTCATGAAGAACTGCGCCTTGTTGTGCGCGATGCGGTCGCGGACCAGGGCGGCCTGGGCTTCGGGGTTGCCCTGGAGGCGTTCGTAGGCGGCGACGAAGTCGTCGTAGCCTTCCACCGCGCGCTGCAGGGAGTGCGCGGCGGAGAGTTCGGCGAAGCGGTCGCGCATCTCCGGTTTGTCGACGAACAGTTGCTCGATGCGGTCCTTGTCCGGGTGGTCGTTGGCCACCACGACCTTGCCGGCGAAGTCCATGCTCAGCACCGGGTCGGGCGGCACGGAGATGCCGGCCGAGCGGAACAGCTTGCCGAGGTCGGCGGCAAAGTCTGCCGTTGCGCCTTGCAGTTCGGCGCCCTGGAGCAGGCGCAGCGGCGGCAGCGTGTGCAGGGTCTGCGGCGCAGCGTCCGGTGTTGCGGCGGGGGCGGATTCCCGCGTGCTGGCGCGGGTCGGGGTGTTCTGCGGGATGGGAGCGTAGGACGCGGAGCTGATCTGCATGACGATGGCCTCCGGGTGGGCATGCGGGTGTAGTGCAGGGATCGTGCCAGGCGGGTGCGGCGTGGGCGCCGCCTTGCCACCCCGCCGCGTGCGGAAGCACCGGGCGACGAAACCCTGCGGCGCCGATCGGGGTCGAACCAGCCGTTATCGTCCCTGGAGGCTGGCATGAGCGGGCGTGATCTCCGCTTTCCCGCAGCGTGCGCCGGGCGCCGCCGCTTTCTGGCGCTGGCGGCGCTGGCGCTCTCCGGCCTGCCGCGGCTGTCGGCGGCGCAGGCGGGCGAGGCGGTGGCGATGCGCACGGTGCCTGCTTCCGGCGAACGTCTGCCGGCGATCGGTATGGGCACCTGGATCACCTTCGACATCGGCCGCGGCGGGGTAAGCACGGGAGAGGCGTTCACCACGCGCTGGCAGGTGCTGCAGGAGTTCTTCGCTGCGGGCGGACGCCTGATCGATTCCTCGCCGATGTACGGCAGCGCCGAAGCGGTGTTGGGCGAGCTGTTGCCGCAGAGCCCGGGGGCAGCGGCGCTGTTTTCCGCCACCAAGGTGTGGACCCCGGGCGGGTGGATGGGGGAGCGGCAGATGGCGCGCTCGCTGGAATTGTGGGGCGTGCCGCGCTTCGACCTGATGCAGGTGCACAACCTGCTGGACTGGGAGACCCACCTGCCCACCCTGCGGCGGATGAAGGCCGAGGGCGCGGTGCGCTACATCGGCATCACCACCTCGCACGGGCGCCGGCACCAGGACTTTGCCGCGCTGATGCGCAGCGAGCCGCTCGACTTCGTGCAGTTCACCTACAGCATCGCCCGCCGTGAGGCCGAGGCCCGCCTGCTGCCGCTGGCCGCCGAGCGCGGCTGCGCAGTGATCGTGAACCGCCCCTTCGACGGCGGCGGGCTGTTCCACCGCGTGCGCGGCCGGCCGCTGCGCGGCTATGCCGCGGAGATCGGCTGCACGAACTGGGCGCAGGTCTTCCTCAAGTTCGTGATCTCGCATCCGGCGGTTACCTGCGCCATTCCGGCCACCTCGCAGCCGGCGCACATGCGCGAGAACATGGGGGCGCTCCGCGGGCCGATGCCGGATGCGGCGCTGCGCCGGCGCATGGCGGATGAGTTTGACCGCCTGTGAGTGATCGCCTGTGAGTGAGCGCCCGTGAGCGCGGGCGTCAGCGCGGGCGTCAGCGCGGGCGCGGGTTGTCGGCCCCCGCTGCGCGGCGCTTGCGGTAGGCGCCGGGCGGGCTGCCGGTCCATTGCTTGAAGGCGCGGTTGAAGGTGGCCGGATCGTCGAAGCCCAGGCTGGCGCCTATGGTGGCGATGGGCTGGTCGGTGCGTGAGATGCGGGCGATGGCGATGTCGCGCCGCAGGGCGTCCTTGACCGCCTGGAAGCCGGTGCCTTCCTGGGCTAGGTGGCGCGCCAGGGTGCGCGGCGAGATGTGCAGGGCGCGGGCGACGTCCTCGACGGTGGGGGCGTCGGCCAGCTGGGCTTCGAGCAGTTCGCGCACGCGGTGGGTCATCAGCCGTTTGCCGCCGGTGACGTAGATCCAGTCGGTGGGGGCGTTGCGCAGGAAGGCCGAGAGCGCGGCCTTGTCCTGGCGGATGGGCGCGTCGAGCAGGGCGGAGTCGAGGTGGAAGGCGGTCACCGGGGCGTTGAAGTGCGCCGGCGCGGGGTAGATGTGCATGTACTCGGCGGCGTAGGGCGGCGGCGGGTAGGCCAGGTCCAGGCGGGCGAAGGCGATGCGCCGGTCGACCATCCACGAGGCCACGCCCTGCACCAGCATGAGCATGGTCTCCAGGATCAGCTCGCGCGCCGGCCCGAGGGCGACGTGCTCGACCAGGGCGATGCGGGTCAGCGCGCCCTCCTGCGACATGACGAAGTGCATGTCGTCGATCACCAGGCGGAAGAACCAGCAGAAGCGGTGCATGGCCACCCGCAGGTTGGCCGCATCCAGCATGCCCAGGCAGAGGAACTTGAGCGTGCCGCCGCGCAGGGGGCGGGAGAAGTAGCCGGGCGTCTCGTCGTCCAGTTCCACCGCGAGCAGGCGATAGACGTGGGCGAACTGTTCCACGGTGACCCGCGCGGTGTCCTGCTGCAGCAGCGCGGGGGCGATGCCGGCGCGCTGCATGCAGGCCAGCGCGCGCGTGCGGCGCTCGTCGCCCAGGCGCAGCAGCAGGTCGCCGACGAAGCGGATCGGTAGCGTGGCGGAGCGGGCGCCGAGGTTTTCGTGCATTGCAGATCCCGGTTTGCAACATGGCAGGAAATGCCAAGTTTTAGGCGGCTTCTGTCATCCACATCGCCGCCCGTACTGCCTAGTATGGAGCGCAAGTTACTGCCGCAGCGCGAGTTTTTTGCAGTGCGGCAGAAACAGAGAATTTTCCTGTTGCCACGCCAGTGGCAGCGAAAGCACAGCATAACCCACGGGGCCCGTGAAGAGGCGCCGGGGCGGAGGAGACGAAGTGCATCCAGGAAAGGTCAACCCGATCCTCGAGGTCGAGGGGCTGACGCTGGCGTTTGGCGGGGTACGTGCGCTGAACGACGTCGGCTTCGAAGTGGCACCGGGGTCGATCACCACCATCATCGGGCCGAACGGCGCGGGCAAGACCTCGCTGTTCAACACCATCTCGGGTTTCTACAAGCCGTCCACCGGGCGCATCCGCTTCCAGGGCGAGGACATCACCCGGGTGAGCCCGCCCGAGCGCGCCAGGCTGGGCCTGGCGCGCAGCTTCCAGAACATTGCGCTGTTCCGCGGCATGACCGTGCTGGACAACATCAAGCTCGGCCGCCACGCCCATCTGCGCACCAACGTGTTCGACGCGCTGTTCTATCTGGGGCGGGCGCGCCGCGAGGAGATGCGCCTGCGCCAGGAGGTGGAGGAACGCATCATCGACTTCCTGGAGATCGACCACATCCGCCACATGCCGGTGTCGGTGCTCTCCTACGGCCTGCAGAAGCGCGTGGAGATGGCGCGCGCGCTGGCCATGCGCCCCAAGGTGCTGATGCTCGACGAGCCGGTCGCCGGCATGAACCGCGAGGAAACCGAGGACATGGCGCGCTTCATCCTCGACGTGCGCGAGGAGTGGGGCGTGACCGTGCTGATGGTGGAGCACGACATGGGCATGGTCATGGACCTCTCCGACCACGTGGTGGTGCTCAACTTCGGCCAGGTGATCGCCGACGGCACGCCGGCCGAGGTGCAGGCCAACCCGGAGGTGATCAAGGCCTACCTGGGCTCGGGCGACGTGTCCGAACTGCGGCAGCGCCTGCACAAGCATGCGCCGGCGATGGCGGCGGGGGTGTGAGCATGGACTTCGACTGGCTGTACCTGGCGGAAATCGTGCTGGCCGGGTTGGGCTCCGGCGGGCTGTACGCGCTGACCGCGCTGGCTTTCGTGATGATCTACAAGGCCACCCGGGTGGTGAACCTGGCCATCGGCGAGATGCTGATGATCGGCGCCTACCTGTGCTTCGGCCTGGCCACCAGCTTCAACCTGCCGATGTGGCTGGCCATCCTGGTGGCGGTGATCGGCAGCGGCGCGGCCGGCGCCTTGCTGGAGCGGGTGGCCATCCGCCCGATGCTGGGCGAGTCGCCGATCTCGGTGTTCATGGTCACCGTGGGTCTGGCCTCCATCCTGGTGGGCGTGGTCGAGCTGATCTGGACCTCGGAGCCGCGCCGCCTGCCGGAGTTCATGCCCGACGACCCGGTGATGATCGGCGAGGCCTTCGTGCCGCCCAAGGTGTTCTACGGCTTCCTGGTGGCGGCGGCGCTGATCGGCGTGGCGCTGGCGGTGTTCCGCTTCTGGCGCGGCGGGGTGGCGCTGCGCGCGACCGCCTCGGACCAGCAGGCGGCCTATTCGATGGGCATCAACGTGCCCAAGGTGTTCTCGCTGTCCTGGACGGTGGCGGCGATGATCGCGGCGATTGCCGGGGTGATCGTCGGTGCGGTCGGCGGCATCTCCTCGACCATGGGGGTGTTCGGCCTGTCGGTGCTGGTGGTGGTCATCGTCGGCGGCCTGGACAGCGTGCTCGGCGCGCTGGTGGCGGGCATCTTCATCGGCGTGGTCGAGGCGCTGGCCAGCGGCTACATGGGCGGCGAATACAAGCTGCTCGCCACCTTCACGATCCTGATCGCGGTGCTGCTGGTCCGGCCCTACGGCCTGTTCGGCACCCATGAAATCGAGAGGCTGTAATGCGTATCGGAACCGCACGCGCCACTTACCGGCACGACGAAGCGCTGTTCGACAGCCGCACCCAGTACTTCTGGCTGGCGGTGCTCGGCGTGGCCCTGCTCGTCTTCCCCTTCATGGCCGATGAATACTGGCTGTACCTGGCCTGCCTGGTGGCGGTGAACATCGCCAGCGCCACCGGGCTGAACATCCTCACCGGCTACACCGGCCTGGTGAGCCTGGGCCAGGCCGCCTTCATGGGCGTCGGCGCCTACACCGTTGCGGCCCTCGAACAGCAGTTCGGCAGCCCGGTGCTGCTCAACCTGCTGGCCGCCGGCGCGGTGGCCATGTTGGCCGGCGTGGTGGTGGGCCTGCCCTCGCTGCGGGTCAAGGGCCTGTACCTGGCCATCGCTACCATCGCGGCCTCGGTGATCCTGCACTTCGTGTTCGCCAACTGGCATTCGGTGACCGGCGGCCATGCCGGCATCACCGTGCCGCCGGCGGAGTTCTTCGGCGTGGCGCTGGACACCTCCTTCCGCCTGTACTGGCTGTTCGTGCCGCTCACCCTGCTGATGCTGCTGGGCGCGGCAAACCTGTTCCGCACCCGCATCGGGCGCGCCTTCATCGCCATCCGCGACCGCGACATCTCCGCCGAGGTGCTGGGCATTCCGCTGCTGCGCTACAAGCTGCTGTCCTTCGGCCTGTCGTCCTTCTACGCCGGGGTGGCGGGCGGCATGTGGGCCTACTTCTTCCGCGTGGTCACGCCGGAGAGCTTCCCGCTGATCATGTCCATCTTCTTCCTCGCCGCAGTCATCGTCGGCGGCATGGGCACCATCCTGGGCGGCGTCCTCGGCGCGACCTTCATGACCATGGTGCCCGAGGCCCTCAAGCTGGTGGTCGGCTGGCTGCCCTTCGCCGACGCCACCCTGGCGCTGTCGCCGGTGCGCACCATCGTGTTCGGCGCCCTGATCGTCGGTTTCCTGGTCTTCGAGCCACTCGGCCTGCAGGAAATCTGGCGGCGCATCCGACGCTTCTTCCATCTCTGGCCCTTCCGTGCCTGAGCACAACAAACCCTAGGAGGAGACACCCATGAAGACAACGAAGCTGAAGCGCTGGCTGGCCACTGCGGCCGCCGCCGCGGGCCTGGCCGCCATTGCGCCGGCGCACGCCGTGGACAAGGAGATCGTCATCGGCGGCTCGATTCCGATGAGCGGCGTGTTCGCCTTTGCCGGCATCGGCATCCACGCCGGCATCCAGGACTACGTGAAGATGGTGAACGACGCCGGCGGCGTGGACGGCTACAAGCTGCGCTACGTGCCCGAGGACAGCGCCTACAAGGTGGACGTGTCGGTGGCCGCCTTCAAGAAGATCACCAGCCAGAACGCGGTGAACTTCTACTACGGCGACTCCACCGCCTTCAGCAAGACCATCAACCCGGAACTGGACCGCGCCGGCAGCATGATCATGTCGGGGGCCTCCTTCGCCACCGAGCTGAACGACCCGCAGAAGTATCCCTACCAGTTCATCGCCGGCCCGGACTACACCGAGATGTTCGGCATCCTGCTGCGCCACATCGCCAAGGAGAAGCCGGGCGCCAAGGTGGCCTTCATCTACTCGGACACCGAGTTCGGCCGCGACCCGATCGAGAGCAGCCGCGCGGCGGCCGAGAAGCTCGGCCTGAAGATGGCGGTGGAGATCATGACCCCGCCGGGGGCGGTGGACGTGTCCACCGAGATCGCCAAGCTGCGCCGCGCGCGGCCGGACTACACGATCTTCCACGGCTACATCCTGGGGCCGATCCCGGAGTTCATCGGCCAGGCGCGCAAGCTGGGCATGGACACCAAGTTCATGGGCACCTTCTGGACCATGGACAACTCGACCGTGATGAAGATGGGCGAGGCGGCCGAGGGCTTCATGGGGGTGATGCCCTACCGCTACTACTACGACACCGAGGCCGCGCCGATGCTGGAGAAGATCCGCACGATGCGCCCGGAGTACCAGTCGGTGCCCTACATCCAGGGTTTCCTGTCGGCCATGCTGTACACCGAGTCGGCGCGCCGCACGCTGGCGGCCGGCAAGCCGATGACCGCGGCCAACCTGAAGGCGGCGCTGAACTCCATCGAGAACTTCGACACCGGCGGGCTGATCGGCACCCCGATCACCATCCGCGGCAACTCGATCCCGGTCGGGCGCATCTACCGTGCGGACGTGAAGGCGGGCCGCATGGTGCCGGCTTCCGACTGGATCGTGCTGGAGTAAGGCGGGCATGAACGTGGCCGATGCCGCGCTCGGGGCGGTGCTAGCCGCCGCCCCGCAGGCGCCTGCGGATGCGGTCCTCGAGGTGAACAACATCGAGGTCATCTACAACAAGGCGGTGCAGGTGCTGCGCGGGCTGTCGCTGACCGTGCCGCGCGGCAGCATCGTCGCGCTGCTGGGTTCCAACGGCGCGGGCAAGAGCACCACGCTGAAGACCGTCTCCGGCCTGCTCGGGCTGGAGAACGGCGAGCTGACCCGCGGCGAGGTGCGCTTCGACGGCCAGCCGGTGGGCGCGCTGCGCCCGCACGAGCTGGTGCGCGCCGGGCTCTTCCACGTGATGGAGGGGCGCCGGGTGTTCGAGGACCTGACCGTGGAGGAGAACCTGGTATCGGCCACCTACGCGCTCACCGGTCGCGTCGAGCGTGTGAAGCCCGACTTCGATCTGGTGTACGAGTACTTCCCGCGTCTCTTCGAGCGCCGCAACGGCCTGGCCGGCTATCTGTCCGGCGGAGAGCAGCAGATGCTCGCCATCGGCCGCGCGCTGATCGCCCGGCCCAAGCTGATCCTGCTGGACGAACCCTCGCTGGGCCTCGCGCCGCTGCTGGTGGAGAACATCTTCGAGATCATCGCGCGCATCAACGCCGAGCAGAAGGTTTCCATGCTGCTGGTGGAGCAGAACGCCTCGGTGGCGCTGGCGGTGGCCCATTACGGCTACATCATGGAGACCGGCAAGGTGGTCACCGACGGGCCGGCCGAGAAGCTGGCCGCGGACGACGACGTGCGCGAGTTCTACCTCGGCGTCGGGGGCGGGGGCGAGACCAAGAGCTTCCGCGACATCAAGCACTACAAGCGCCGCAAGCGCTGGCTGTCCTGACATGCATACCAATCCGCTACCTCCGCTCACCCTGCCGCAGATGCTGCGCGAGCAGGCCCGCCGCAACCCGGCGCGCACCGCCATCCGCCAGAAGGATTTCGGCATCTGGCAGGCGATCAGCTGGGAGTCCTATTACCGCCGCGCCAGCCACGTCGGCCTGGGCTTGCGCGCGCTCGGCCTGTCGCCCGGCGGCCACGTCGGTGTGCTCGCCGAGAACCGCATCGAGTGGGTGCTTACGCAGATGGGCGCCGGCCTGGTCGGCGGCGTCACCGTGGGCGTCTATCCCACCAGCCCGGCGCCCGAAGTGGCCTACGTGCTCAACCATGCCGACGTCGAACTGGTGGTGTGCGAGGACCAGGAGCAGACCGACAAGGTGGTGGAGGCGCTCGACCAGCTGCCCCACCTCAGGCGAATCGTGGTGATGGAGACCAAGGGCCTGCGCAACGTGGACGAGCGCGTGCGCGACCGGGTGATCTCCTTCGAGGAGCTGGAGCGCATCGGCGTGGAGCACGAGGCCACCCACCGCCACCTGATCGACGAGACGCTGGCCGCGCAGACCCTGGAGCAGGTCGGCCTGATGATCTACACCTCCGGCTCCACCGGCAAGCCCAAGGGGGCGATGATCAGCTACGCCAACATCCGCGGCGTGGCGCCGGGCATCATCGACCGCCTGGGGCTGGATGCCGATACCAGCCACCTGTCCTACCTGCCGCTGTGCCACGTGGCCGAGCAGATGCTCACCACCTTCACCCCGGTCTATCTCGGCTCCACGGTGAGCTTCGGCGAGTCGATCCGCACCGTGCAGGAGGACCTGCGCGAGATCGCCCCGTCGATGTTCCTCGGCGTGCCGCGCATCTGGGAGAAGCTGCACTCGGCGATCAACATCAAGATGCTGGAGACCGGCCCGCTGCAGCGCTGGCTGTTCGCCCGTGCGCAGGCGGCCTGCGCGCCCTTCGCGCACAAGGCGCCGGCGCAGCGCAGCGTGGGCGAGCGGCTCACCTACGGCCTGTGGTACTGGCTCATCCTGCGCGCGCTGCAGAACTTCATCGGCCTGCGCCGGGCGAAGATCGCGCTCACCGGCGCCGCGCCCATCCCGCCCGCGGTGGTGGCCTTCTTCCGCACCCTGGGGGTGCCGCTGGTGGAGGTGTACGGCCTCACCGAATCCACCGGCATGATCACCGGCCAGCCGCCGGACGCGGTGCGCCTGGGCTCGGTGGGCCGCCCCATCCTCGGCGCCGACTACCGCATCGGCGAGCGCGGCGAACTGCTGATCCGCGGCGAGATGGTGTTCGCCGGCTACTACAAGAACCCCGAGGCCAGCGCCGAGACGGTGCGCGACGGCTGGCTGCACACCGGCGACGTGGTCGAGGAGCGCGACGGCCAGCTGCACATCGTCGACCGCCTGAAGGACATCATGATCACCGCCGGCGGCAAGAACCTGACGCCCTCGGAGATCGAGAAGACGATGAAGGCCAGCCCCTACATCAAGGAGTGCATCGTCATCGCCGACGGGCGCAAGTTCGTCTCCGCGCTGATCCAGATCGACTACGAGACGGTGGCCAAGTGGGCGGAAGGGCGGCGCATCGCCTTCACCCATTTCCGCTCGCTGGTCGAACACCCCGATGTGCGCGCGCTGATCGACGCCGAGATCGCCCGCGGCAACGCCCAGCTCGCCCAGGTCTCGCACATCCGCCGCTTCCACCTGCTGACCAAGGAACTGGACCACGACGACGGCGAGGTCACCGCCACCATGAAGGTGCGCCGGTCGAGCATCTACAAGACCTACGCCGAGGTGATCGAAGCTATGTACTCAGGAGCCCCGTCCCATGCCTGATCTGCAGCCTGCCGGCGTGCGCCTCGAACGCGAGGGTGCCATCGCCCGCATCGTCCTCGACCGTCCCGCGGCGCGCAATGCGCTCGACCTGCCGATGGCGCGCGGCCTGCGCGACGCGGTCGCCGCCGTGGCCGCCGACCCCGCGGTACGCGCCGTGCTGATCGAGAGCAGCGGGGCCCACTTCATGGTCGGTGGCGACGTGCATCGCTTCAACGCCCTGCTCGCCGACGGACCCGCAGCCTGCCGAGACGAGATCGACCGGATCATCGGCGCGGTGCACGAGGCCATCGCCGGCATCGCCGCGCTGCCCTGCCCGGTAATCGGCCTGGCCGGCGGCTCGGTGGCCGGCTTCGGCTTCTCGCTGGCCATGGCCTGCGACCTGCTGGTGGCCGCCGACGACGCCCGCTTCGTGCTCGCCTACGGCGCCATCGGCACCACACCGGACGGCGGCTCCACCTGGCACCTGCCGCGCCTGCTCGGCCTGCGCCGGGCGCTCGCGGCCGCCTTGCTGAACAAGCCGATCGACGCCAACGAAGCGCTCGCCCTCGGCCTGGCCTGCGAGGTGGTCCCGCCCGCGGAACTGGCCACCGCCGGCCGCGCCCTGGCGGAGCGCCTGGCCGCCGGCCCGGCCGCGGCCCAGGCCGGCATCAAGCGCCTGCTGCGCGCCGCGCTCGACAGTGACCTGCCGACCGCGTTGGCGGCCGAGCGTGAGAGCTTTCTGGAGATGGTGGTGCAGGCGGATTTTGCCGAGGGCGTGGGCGCGTTCGCCGCGCGGCGTCCGGCGCGCTTCGGGCAGATCGGATAGCGCGCGGTAAACCCATCCCCACCCCAGCCCTCCCCTTGAAGGGGAGGGAGCAAACCATCGCCTTCTGGATTGCTTGGCGATGAACACGCGCGGGCCGCATTAGAAGGTTCCTTCCCCTTCAAGGGGAAGGACAGGATGGGGATGGGTTGCCCCCTCCGCCAAGCAAGAGATCCTCACAAGGAGACCCCATGCAGTTCCAACTCGACCCCGAACAGCGCGAGATCAGCGAACTCGCGCGCCGCTTTGCCGAACGCGAGATCGTCCCGCGCGCGGCCGAGGCCGACCGCAACAAGCGCTTCCCGGTCGAAGTGCACGAGCGCGCCCAGCAACTCGGCCTGCTGGGGGTGAATCTGCCCGAGGACGTGGGCGGCGGCGGCCTGGGCTGCCTGGAGCTGGTGCTGGTCACCGAGGCGCTGTGCCGCGGTTGCCTGGGCATCGGCACCGCGCTGTGCGTGAACGCGCTCGCCACCGAGCCCATCGTCATCGCCGGCACGCCGGCGCAGCGCAGCCGCTACCTCGGCCGCGCGGCGCAGGGCGCGCTGGCGAGCTTTGCGCTCACCGAACCGGGCGCCGGCTCCGACGTGGCCGGCATCCGTACCCGCGCCGAGCGCGTGCAGGACGGCTACCTGCTCAGCGGCAGCAAGATCTGGATTTCCAACGCCAACCTGGCGGAGTTCTTCGTGGTCTTCGTCAAGACCGATGTGGCCGCCCGCCATCGCGGCATGAGCGCCTTCATCGTGCCGCGCGAGAGCGAAGGACTGAGCGTCGGCAGCCCGCTGGGCAAGCTCGGCCAGTGCGCGGCGCCGACCTGCGAAGTGTTCTTCGACCGCGTGTTCGTGCCCGAGGACCATCGCCTGGGCGACGAGGGCGCGGGCTTCGCGCTGGCGATGAAGACCTTCGACCACTCGCGCCCCATGGTCGCCGCCTTTGGCGTGGGACTGGTCGAGCGCTGCGTGGACGAGGCCCTGGCCTATGCCACCCAGCGCAGCAGCATGGGCCGCGCGCTCATCGAGCACCAGGCGGTGGCGCACAAGCTGGCCGAGATGCGCATGAAGCTCGAAGCCGCGCGCCTGCTCACCTATCAGTCGGCCTGGCTGGTGGATGAGGGCCGGCCGAACACCGTGCAAGCTTCCATCGCCAAGGCCTTTGCCGCCGATGCGGCGATGTGGGCGGCCACCGAGGCGGTGCAGATCTTCGGCGGCATGGGCTATTCCACCGAATACCCGGTGGAGAAGCTCTTCCGCGACGCCAAGGTGCTGCAGATCTACGAAGGCACCAGCGAGATCCAGCGCAACATCATTGCCCGCGAAATGCAGCGGGCCTGAAACACAGGAGAACAGCGATGACAAACCATAATCCCAACGAAGCGGTCATCCTCGGCGCGGTGCGCACCGCCTTCGGCCGCCGCGGCGGCGCGCTGCGCGAGACCCGCCCGGACGAACTGCTGGCCGCCGCGCTGCGCGGCGTGCTGGCGCGCAGCGGCGTGCCCGGCGAGAAGATCGGCGACGTGCTCGCCGGCTGCGTCAGCCAGGCCGGCGAGCAGGGCGCCAACATCGCCCGCCAGGCGGCGCTGCTGGCCGGCCTGCCGGCCGAGGTGCCGGGCGTCACCATGAACCGAATGTGCGGCTCCAGCCAGTTTGCGGTGCATGCCGCGGCGCAGGCGGTGGCCGCCGGCGACCTGGACTTCGCCATCGGCTGCGGCGTGGAGAGCATGAGCCGGGTGCCGATGTTCCTCGACCTGACCCTGGGCAAGGGGGAGTTCCGCGGCTTCGACGGCCTGCACCCGGACATCCTCGCGCGCTACGCCATCCCGCACCAGGTGGAGAGCGCCGAGCTGATCGCCGAGCGCTGGCAGCTGTCGCGCACCGAGCTGGACGACTACGCCATCGAAAGCCACCGCCGCGCCAACGAGGCGCGCGTGGCCGGCTGGCACGACGAGATCCTGCCGCAGCAGGGCGTGGACAAGGAGGGCGCCGCGCTCACCCTGGCCCACGACGAAGGCATCCGCGCGCAGATCGACGAGGCGCGCATGCGCGGCATGCCGCCGGTGTTCCGCTCGCCGGAAACCGGGGTGGTCACCGCCGCCAACGCCAGCCAGATGACCGACGGTGCCGCCGCGGTGGTGGTCGGCAGCCGACGCGCCGCCGCGGAGCTGGGGCTGGCGCCGCGCGCGCGCTTCCTTGCCCGCGTGGCGGTGGGTTCCGACCCGGTGATGCAGCTCACCGGGGTGATCCCGGCCGCGCACCGCGCGCTGGAAATGGCCCGCCTGACGGTGGGCGACCTCGACTGGATCGAGGTCAACGAAGCCTTCGCCAGCGTGGCGCTGTGCTTCGCCCGCGAATTCCGCCCGGACATGGCGCGCCTCAACCCCTGGGGCGGGGCGATTGCCCACGGCCACCCGCTGGGCGCCACCGGTGCCGGGTTGATGGCCAAGATGCTCACCGGCCTGGAGCGCAGCGGCGGGCAGTTCGGCCTGCAGGTGATGTGCATCGGCCACGGCATGGCCACCGCCACCGTCATCGAACGACTCTGAAACACGCGAAGGAAACAGCAATGAAGATCGACAACTCGGTATTCCTGATCACCGGCGGCGCCTCCGGCCTGGGCGCGGCCACCGCGCGCATGGTGGTGGCGGGCGGCGGCAAGGCGGTGCTGGCCGACCTCAACGAAGCGGCCGGCCACGCGCTGGCCGACGAGCTGGGCGCGGCGGTGCGCTTCGTGCGCACCGACGTCACCGACGAGGCCTCCACCCGTGCCGCGGTAGACGCTGCGGTGAGCGCCTTCGGCAGCCTCAACGCCCTGGTGTGCTGCGCCGGCGTGGCGCCGGGCGAGAAGGTGGTCGGCAAGGACGGCCCGCACGGGCTGGAGAGCTTCACCCGCGGGGTGATGATCAACCTGGTCGGCACCTTCAACCCGATCCGCCTGGCCGCAGACGTAATGAGCCGGCAGGCGCCCAACGAGGAAGGCGAGCGCGGGGTGATCGTCACCACCGCCTCGGTGGCTGCCTTCGACGGCCAGATCGGCCAGGCGGCCTATTCCGCCTCCAAGGCCGGCGTGGTCGGCATGACCCTGCCGATCGCCCGCGAGCTGGCGCGCTACGGCATCCGCGTGATGACGCTGGCCCCGGGGATCTTCGAGACCCCGATGCTGCGCGGGCTGCCGCAGGAGGTGCAGGATTCGCTCGGCAAGATGGTGCCCTTCCCCTCGCGCCTGGGGCGGGCCAGCGAATACGCGCAACTGGTCAAATCGATCTGCGAGAACCCGATGCTCAACGGCGAGGTCATCCGTATCGACGGCGCGCTGCGCATGGCCGCCAAGTGATGACCGGACCAGGGATGGAGACGTGCCGATGACCCCGACCGAACTCGACCCCCGCAGCGCGGCCAATGTGCGCCGCGCGCGCCGCGAGCTGATCGGCGACGCGCTGGCGCGCTCGGTGCGCCGCAACCCGGCGCGCGAGGCGCTGCGCTTCGAGGCGCGCAGCTGGACTTACGCCGAACTCGACGCCGCCGCCAACCGCGTGGCCCAGCGCCTGCTCGCCCTGGGCCTGGCCACCGGCGACCGGGTGGCGGCCTACGGCCGCAACTCGGATGCCTATGTGCTGCTGTGGCTGGGCTGCGTGCGCGCCGGGCTGATCCACGTGCCGATCAACTACGCGCTGCGTGATGCCGAGCTGGGCTACATCGTCGAGCAGTCCGGCGCGCGGGCGCTGTTCTGCGACCCGGACATGGCCGAACACGTCGCCGCGCTCGGCCCGGATCTGGGCTGCGCCTGGCAGGGCACGCTGTGCGGCGGTAACGCGCACGACGTGCTGGCCTGGGCGCAGGCCGCGGGTGATGCCACGCCGCCGGAGATCGAGGTCGACGAGGACGACATCGCCCAGCTCCTGTACACCTCGGGCACCACCGCCGCGCCCAAGGGCGCGATGATGAGCCACCGCGCGCTGCTCGCCGAGTACGCCAGCACCCTGCTGGCCTGCGACATCCGTGCCGAGGACCGCGCGCTGGCCGCGCTGCCGCTCTACCACTCGGCGCAGATGCATGTCTTCCTGATGCCGCAGCTGCTGGTCGGCGCCACCACGCTGCTGATCCAGAGCCCGCAGCCGGAGCAGTGCTTCGAGCTGATCGCCGCCGAGCGCATCACCTCCTTCTTCGCCCCGCCCACGGTGTGGATCGGCTTCCTGCGCCACCCGGGCTTCGAGCCGGCGCGTCTGGTCTCGCTGCAGAAGGGTTACTACGGCGCCTCCATCATGCCGGTGCCGGTGCTGCAGGAGCTCGCCGCCCGCCTGCCCGCGCTGCAGCTCTACAACTGCTACGGGCAGAGCGAGATCGCCCCGCTCGCCACCGTGCTGCGCCCCGAGGAGCATGCCGAGCGTCCGGCGTCCGCGGGCCGGCCGATCTACATGGTCGAGACCCGGGTGGTGGACAGCGAGATGCGCGACCTGCCGCCGGGCGAGATGGGCGAGATCGTGCACCGCTCGCCGCAGCTGATGAGCGGCTACTGGAACAAGCCCGAGGAAACCGCGGCGAGCTTTGCCGACGGCTGGTTCCGCTCCGGCGACGTGGGCTATCTCGACGAGGCCGGCTACCTCTACATCACCGACCGCATCAAGGACATCATCAAGACCGGCGGCGTGGTGGTGGCCGGGCGCGAGGTGGAGGAATGCCTGTACACCCATCCGGCGGTGGCCGAGGTGGCGGTGATCGGCCTGCCGGACGCGCGCTGGATCGAGGCGGTGGTCGCGGTGGTGGCGCTCAAGCAGGGCGCGACCGCCAGCGCCGAGGCGCTGATCGCCCATGTCCACGAGCGCCTGGCGCCGTTCAAGGCGCCCAAGCGGGTGTATTTCGTCGACGACCTGCCGCGCAATGCGTCGGGCAAGCTGCTCAAGCGCGAGCTGCGCGAGCGCTACAAGGCGGAGGCCGGAGGCTGAGCCGGGTGATCGCGGCCAAGGCCGCTCCTACAGATGCGGAGGCAGTGAACGACCGCGCCGCTTGCCAGCGTGTAGGAGCGGCCTTGGCCGCGATAGGTTTCTTCAGCGGCAGCCCCGTTCAGCCGGGCACATCCACCAAACGCTTCAGATGCGCCGCCAGCGCCGCATCCATGGTCGCCAGGTGCAGGTCGAACCAGCCGGGCAGGCTCTCGCGCACGTAGGCGCGCGCGAGCTTGAGCCGGCCGGCCTGCACGCCGCGGCCGAAGGCCATCAGTTCGCCGAGCACGCGCTGGTGCTCGTTGGTGTGCTCGCCGATGGCCGGGAAGCGCGTCGCACGCATGCGCGCGTCCTCGGCGGCGAAGTGTGCGCGGGTGTGTTCCAGCAAGCCGGCGTAGAGCGCGGGAAAGCGCGCATCGTCGGCTGCCGCGAGTTCGGCGGCGAGGGCGACGAACTCGCGGTGGGTGGCATCCATCTCCGCCACGCCCAGGGCGTGGCGTTCGTCGATGAAGGTGAGCGCGCCCATCAGGCCGCTGCCGGCTCGTTGATGCTGATGCCGGCCAGTTCGCGCACGTCGGCTTCCACCACGGTCAGGCCGATGCGCGCACAGAAGCGCCGCTCCTTGTCGTTGGGTTCGGGGATCAGCGCCCAGCCGGCCGGTTGCGCCGCACTGTAGATGAAGTCGGAGAGCAGCATGCGCACGGTGTCGCGGTTGAGCCGTGTGCCGGCCACCAGGTACTTGAGGCCCTTGCGCCGTTCCTTGAGGTAGTTGGGAATGGCGAAGCCGCCCATCAGCTCGGTGATGTAGTCGACATAGTCGGCGTCCGAGGCGATCCACTGTGGCTCCGGCCAGGGCGTGCCACAGGGCTTGAAGAGGATGGGTGCGGCCGGGTCGATCTCGCTCTCTTCGACCGCGGCGCTGTAGCCGGTGCCGTCGTGCCGGTAGAGCTTGTAGCGCAGCCCGCTGGCGATGCGCGCGGTGCCGACGATCAGCGTGTGCGGGCGGTTGGCGTAAAGCTTCTGCAGGCCGCTGTCGCGGTTCAGGTCGATCACGTAGGGCAGTTCGAGGCCAGCCAGCCAGCGGTGCACCGCGGCCTCGCTCCAGCCGTCGTTGGCGTAGATCTGCTCCATGGCGCGGTTCACCGCGCTGCGCCCGCGCTTGAGTTCGACGTTCATCGCCGCGCGCGGGAATTCGTACATCAGCCGCGGGGCCATCGGCTGGCCGTTGTTGAGCGCGAGGATCAGCTCGTCGCTGGTCGCCGGCATCTTGCGCCCGGTGTCGCGGTGGCTCACGTCGGCCAGCACGTCGGCGCCGAGGAAGGGGACGACGGTGCCGCTGGCTAGGGCGGCGCGGATCTCTGCAAGGCACGTGTCCATGATGGGTCCTGTCGGTTGCATGGGCGGATGCCTGGGATCGTGCAAGAACGGTGCCACGCTGCCGGCGCGCCCGAAAGCCGCGCCCTTGCTGGTCGAAGGCGGTGGTCGATACCCATGCGACGATGTCGGCTTTGCGACAAAACCCAAAATGGGGCTTAATTTCAATTGCATGGTGTCGATATGCCGAAGGACATGCACGGCGGCGCAGGATGCGGACGCCGGACGAGGCGCCGGCCCGCGGCAGGCAGCGGGCCATTCCGGGAGGACCGGCAGTGAAGAAAAAGAACATCGTATTGACCGGGCGCGAGGTGTCGCTCGGGGCGGACGAGCAGATCGTCAGCAAGACCAACCTGAAGGGGCAGATCACCTACGCCAACCGCGCCTTCATGCATCTGTGCGACTACGCCGAGAACGATCTGCTCGGTGTGCAGCACAACATCGTGCGCCACCCGGACATGCCGCGTGCGGTCTTCCACATGATGTGGGAAACCCTGCAGGCCGGGCAGGAGTTCTTCGGCTTCGTGAAGAACCTCACCGCCAACGGCGACCACTACTGGGTGTTCGCCAACGTCACCCCCGACCGCGAGCCCGGCGGCGAGGTGGTGGGCTACTTCTCGGTGCGCCGCCGGCCCTCGCAGCGCGGGGTCGAGGCCGCCGGCGCGCTGTACGCCGAGATGGTCGCGGCCGAGCGCCAGGCCGGCCCGGCCCGCGCGATCGAAGCCTCCCGGGCGCTGCTCGAAGAGCGCCTCGGCGGGCAATCCTACGAACGCTTCGCGCTTGCGCTGCAACTGGGCTGAGGAGCCGGTCATGCCACATGCAATCGAGGTGGGCCGCCACCATCGCAGCCACGGCTCGCTGAATCTGGAGCGCCGCTTCCAGATGGTGTGCGCCGTGTTCTGCGCCATCACCGTGGCGCTGGCCGTGGTCGGCGCGCTGCGTGCCGGGCTCAACTACGCCCACCTGCTGTTTCCGCTGCTGTCCATCGCCTTTGCGCTGTTCGCGGTGCGCCAGTTCCGCCGGCCGCTGCATACCCTGAACTACATGCGCACCGTGGTGACCGAGGCGCGCGAAGGGCGCCTGCACAAGCGCATCACCCGCACCGAGAAGCTCGGCGAGGTCGGGCTGGTGGCCTGGGAGCTGAACGAACTGCTGGACCTGGTGGAGACCTACTTCAAGGAAGTGTCCACCTGCTTCGCCCGCGCGGCGCGCGGCGAGTACCACCGCCGGGCGCTGGACGGCGCCATGCCGGGGCAGTTTGCCGAGTCCCTGCACCGCATCAACGAGGCGCTGCAGGCGATGGAGGACAACGCCCACTACATCGCGCGCAACCGCCTGGGCTCGGGCATGCACGGGCTCAACATGAGCAAGCTGCTGGGCAATCTGCAGGGCAACCAGGCGGATCTGAGCGCGGTGAGCCGGGAGATGGACGAGGTCACGCAGATCGCCGACCGGAACCTGGCCGCCGCACGGCAGAGCCGCCAGACCACCGAGGCCATCGGCAGCGCGCTGGAAGGCATCGGCAGCCGCATGACGGAGATGCGCCGCGCCGCCGAGGAACTGGGCGAGGCCAGCCGGCAGATCGACCGCACCATCCTGATCATTGCCGAGATCTCCGACCAGACCAACCTGCTGGCCCTCAACGCCGCCATCGAGGCGGCGCGCGCCGGCGAGCAGGGGCGCGGCTTCGCGGTGGTGGCCGACGAGGTGCGCAAGCTGGCCGAGCGCACCAAGAACGCCGCCACCGAAGTCGGCAGCATCATCGGCGGCCTGCGTGATCGGGTCGACGGCATGGTGGGGCAGACCGCCCATACCAGCGAGGTGTCCGAGGCCGCCGCTGGCCAGGTCACCGAGTTCCGCGCGGGCTTCGAGCGTCTGGCCGAGTCGTCCGAGCGCACGCTGGAACTGCTCGACCGCGCCAAGGACCTGTCGAACGCCTCGCTCGCCAAGCTCGACCACGTGCTCTACATGCAGAGCGCCTACATGGCGATCGAGCGCAACGGCGAAGGCGAGGAGTCGCTGACCGCCTCCAAGGCGGCGCACGAGGCCGAGCTGGGACGCTGGTATCTGGAAGGCGGCGGGCGCGCGCGCTTTGCCGGCACCAGCGCCTATGCCCGCATGGCCAAGCCCAACGAGCGCGTGCACGCGCGGGTGCACGAGGTGATCGGACTGCTGGCGCAGGACTGGGAGAACGACCCCAAGGTGTGCGAGCGCATGATAGGCGCGATGCGCGAGGCCGAATCGGCCAGCGGCGAGGTGCTGGCCGCGATCGACGCGATGGTGGCCGAACGCCACGGTTGAGGGTGCCTGCGGGCGCGCCGGTGTCCGCATGGTCCAGGTCGCAGCACCCGGCTGTACCGTTTCTGCGCAGCGGCGTGACCGATACCCGGCCCGGGTCGGCTTGCGCGTTGCAGCACCTGCGGCCCCGCTTGGCGTTCATGTCCTTTGGATATGACGGAATGCATCCGTGATGCATCGCAAAATGCATGGACGGCGGCCCGGCATGGTATGGCAATTGCGTTTGTCCCGCGGGTGACACCCGCAGGGCGGCGAGCGCCGCTGCGGGTTTCTCCACAGCCCGCCGGAGCGTGCCCGACCATGAACGACCCACAACAGGTGTTGCGCAAACTGCTGCAGATCGAGGAGCCGTGGACGGTGACCGAGTCCCTGCTCGATGCGGCGCGCCGCCGCCACGACATATGGATCTCGCTTGAAACGCCGCGCGGCTGGTTCGGACTCGGCCGTGCCAAGGCGCCGCCCAGTGCTCCACCGGTCTCCTGGCGCCATGTGAACTTCGGCGACTGGGAGGTGCACGTGCATGTCGCCGCACCGCCCAGCGCAGATCTGAGTCATCAGCCGTGGACGGGAGACGCCGACCTGCCGTTCTCGCGTGCGCTCACCCGCCAGGTGTTCGCCCACCTGCGCGAGGGCTGCAGCCTGCAGAGCATCTGCGCCCTGTTGCGCCTGCCGATCGCCGACCTGTGGCGCTTCCGCTACGCGCTCGACAGCGGGCGCTGGTCGGCCGCAGGGATGCCGCCGCCGGGTGAAGCACCTGCCGCCGGCGCGCCCTCGGCGGGCGATGCGCCCGCGCGCGAGCAGGGCGATCCGGACGTGCCCGATCCGGCCGACCCGGTCTGGACCGCGCTGCTCGACGGCTCGCTGCCGATCGAGATCCGAGCGCTCGGCCTGCGCCTGCTGCTGACCCGCCTGCGCGCGCAGTTCGAGCTGATCGCAGACGCCGAGGTGCGCAGCCTGAAGCTGCAGGAGTGCCGCCGCTACTTCCTCAAGAACAAGCATCTGCTTGCCCACGAACTCGCCCAGTTGCGCGGCGAGGGGCGGGTGGTGCAGTGAGCGCGCATGCCGGAGCCAGGCCATGACTAAAGCAGCGATTTCCCCTTCCGCCGGCCGCCTGATGAGCGTGGCCGAGGCCGCAGAGCGCATCGCCGCCGGCGCCTGGCTGTGGATCGCCGGCGACGAGGCGCTGCTGCACCGCCTGCCGCGCGGCCACTGGATCGGCGGCACCATCCCCTACTTCATGGGGCAGGACGGCGGCCAGACGAGCCGCGAGCAGCTCTTCGTCACCGAGGTGGAGGTGCATGGCGCGCCGCCGCAGATCCGCTTCCATGACCTCACCTCGCTCGCGCGCCTGTGTGCCGAAGCGCCCGAGCACGGCTACTCCTTCCTCATCATCCCGGCGTTCTCCGCGGTGCATTCCTACTATGCGCGCAACGCCCCGGGCTTCGAGGACATGTTCGTCAAGCCGGTGGTCGGCTGGGTCGCCGGCGTGCACCTGGACGAACTGAGCGATGCCACCCCCGGGGTGATCGACGGCGAGACCGGGGTGTTCGACAGCGAGCGCGCGCTGGTCATGCACGTGCCGCTGCCGGCCGACCGCTACGCGCGCGTGGAGATCGTGAACCTGCTCGAACAGGGCGACGGCGACCGCATCCGCTTCCCGGAGACCGGCTTCTCGGCCGGCGAATGCCTGATCAACGGCCAGCCGGCGCGCCTGGCTGACTATCTGGCGGCGCGCGACATCGACCTCAGCCTGCCGCTGGTGGCCGACTACTGCGGGGCGATGGTCAACGTGTCCTTCAAGGGCGTGGACAAGGCGAACGGGCGGGTGGATTTCTACGCCCCGGTGTTCGGCGACGTGGAGTACCGGCTGGCACGCCGGCGCGTCGACGGGACCGGGCACGCCGGCGCGGAGGGGGCGGCGTTCTCCTGCAACTGCATCCTCAACTACCTCTACGACCGCCTGGAAGGCCGGCGCACCGGCGCCTTCACCGGGCCGATGACCTTCGGCGAGATCGCCTACCTGCTGCTCAACCAGACCCTGGTCTATCTGGCCATCGAGCGGACCTGAACCCGCCTGTAGGAGCGGCCTTGGCCGCGATGCGGTGCGGGGGAGAACGAAGGCCGCATCGCGGGCAAGCCCGCTCCTACGGGTGAAGGATCGTCCGCTCAAGCGCACCGGCGCCTTTGCCGGGCCGATGAGTTTCGGCGAGATCGCCCACCTGCTGCTCAAGCGGACCTGAACCCGCCTGTAGGAGCGGCCTTGGCCGCGATGCGGCGTGGGCAAGAACGAAGGCCGCATCGCGGGCAAGCTCGCTCCCAAGGGCGAACAAGCGTCGGGGGCGGCGTCAATCGACCCGGCGCACGGCGGCCACGCCGCCGATCACCAGGTATTCGTCCTCGCCCTGCAGGCGGCCGGGCAGCAGGCGGGCGAAGGCCAGCACCTTTGGCAGCGGCACCGCGCATTCCATCACCCGGTCGCCGAATTCGCCGGCGCGTTCGCGGCTGGCGGAGAAGGAGCTCAGGTTGTTGAGCAGCACCGCGTTGCGTCCGTCGGGCAGGGGGGCGAGCGTCGCCAGCGCGTCGCGCCCGCTGATGCCGCGGTAGAGGGTGAGGTGGCGCTTTCCCGCGTGGCGGCGCGCCAGTTCGTGCTGGGCGTAGGCGTAGAGGAGATCCACCTGCGCTTCCAGCGCGCCGGTGCCGTACAGGCCGGCCGCGCGCTCGTGCTCGAAGGCGGTGCGCGCCGGGCAGTCGCCGTCGCCCAGCGGGCCGCGGTGGAAGCCGGTGAGCAGGCCGAAGCGCGATTCCACCCAACTCTTCAGCACCGCCCCTTCACGGCCTTCCGAGTCGAACAACCAGCCGCGCAGCAGGCGCAGGTAGTCGAGCCGGCTGCGGTCGATGCGCGCGTGCTCGGTGAGGCCCTGCGCCGGGGCGTCGTCGAGCAGGAAGTGGGCGGTCATGTAGTGCATGAAGAGTTGCGCGCGCGCTGTCGCATCGTCGACAAGCGACAAACGCTCGAACAAGGGGCGGTGCAGGGGCTGCACGCCGTCCACTTCGAGATCCACCGGGGCGAGCTGGAAAGCCAGGCTGGCCAGGGCTTCGGCGGGCAGATTGCAGCGATTCACCGGCAGGCGCGCGGCGGGAGGGGCGCTCAGGCGGGCGAGCGCCGGAGGGATGTTCGTGGCCCTACAAATTGTAGGGGTTTTGTCGCACGGGATGCCGCCGTCGGATGCCCGGTCATCGCTGCAAAAATCAGTCATTTCAGTGTGTTAGGCGCCGTTTGCGGGATTGGCACAGTCCTTGCGGAAGTGAGGCCGTGGTCCAGTGCTACACGATCGATTACCGAATCCCGTTTCGACAAGGAGTAACGCATCATGGCAAAACTTCGTCAAGCCGCCATCTACGGCAAGGGTGGCATCGGCAAGTCCACCACCACCCAGAACCTGGTCGCCGCGCTCGCTGAAGCCGGCAAGAAGGTGATGATCGTCGGCTGCGACCCGAAGGCCGACTCCACCCGCCTGATCCTGCACAGCAAGGCGCAGAACTCGGTCATGGAACTGGCTGCCGAGGCCGGCTCCGTGGAAGACCTCGAGCTCGAGGACGTGATGTCCGTCGGCTTCGGTGGCGTGAAGTGCGTCGAGTCCGGTGGCCCGGAACCCGGCGTGGGCTGCGCCGGCCGCGGGGTGATCACCGCGATCAACTTCCTGGAAGAGGAAGGCGCCTACGACGAAGAGCTCGACTTCGTGTTCTACGACGTGCTGGGCGACGTGGTCTGTGGCGGTTTCGCCATGCCGATCCGCGAGAACAAGGCGCAGGAAATCTACATCGTGTGCTCCGGCGAGATGATGGCCATGTACGCCGCCAACAACATCTCCAAGGGCATCGTGAAGTACGCCAACTCCGGTGGCGTGCGTCTGGCCGGCCTGATCTGCAACAGCCGCAACACCGACCGCGAAGACGAACTGATCGAGGCGCTGGCCGCCAAGCTGGGCACCCAGATGATCCACTTCGTGCCGCGCGACAACGTGGTGCAGCACGCCGAGATCCGCCGCATGACCGTGATCGAGTACGACCCGAAGGCCAAGCAGGCCGACGAGTACCGCGCGCTGGCCAAGAAGATCATCGAGAACACCAAGTTCGTGATCCCCACCCCCTGCACCATGGACGAGCTCGAAGAGCTGCTGATGGAGTTCGGCATCATGGAGCAGGAAGACGAGTCCATCGTCGGCAAGACCGCCGCCGAACTGGCCGCCGAAGCCGCTGCCGCCTGATCGTCCGCCAGGGCGAAACCCGCCCGGCGGCGCGCCAAGGCGTGCGTCGCCGGGTATCGAGCAAACCTATGCATGCCGTGCACGGATTGGTGCCGGTGTGAACAGGAGAAGCAGGATGTCTACGCTCACCCGTGAAGAAACCGAGAGCCTGATCCAGGAGGTTCTCGAGGTTTATCCCGAGAAGGCCAAGAAGGACCGCGCCAAGCACCTGGCGGTCAATGACCAGTCGATCGAGCAGTCGAAGAAGTGCATCACCTCCAACCGCAAGTCGCAACCCGGCGTGATGACCATCCGTGGCTGTGCCTATGCCGGTTCGCGCGGCGTGGTGTGGGGACCAGTCAAGGACATGATCCACATCTCCCACGGCCCGGTCGGCTGCGGCCAGTATTCGCGCGGCGGTCGGCGCAACTACTACGTCGGCGCCACCGGCGTGAATACCTTTGCCGAGATCAACTTCACCTCCGACTTCCAGGAAAAGGACATCGTCTTCGGCGGCGACAAGAAGCTCGCCAAGATCATGCAGGAGATCGAGCAGCTCTTCCCGCTGCACAAGGGCATCTCGGTGCAGTCCGAGTGCCCGATCGGCCTGATCGGCGACGACATCGAAGCCGTCTCCAAGAAGGCCGCGAAGGAAATGAACAAGGTCGTTGTGCCGGTGCGCTGCGAAGGTTTCCGCGGCGTGTCGCAGTCGCTCGGCCACCACATCGCCAACGACGCCATCCGTGACTGGGTGCTGTCGAACCGCGACGGCAAGGAGTTCGAGTCCACCCCCTACGACGTCACCATCATCGGCGACTACAACATCGGCGGCGACGCCTGGGCTTCGCGGATCTTCCTCGAGGAGATGGGCCTGCGCGTGATCGCCCAGTGGTCCGGCGACGGCACCATCGCCGAGATGGAGAACACCCCGAAGGCGAAGCTCAACCTGCTGCACTGCTACCGCTCGATGAACTACATCAGCCGGCACATGGAAGAGAAGTACGGCATCCCCTGGATGGAGTACAACTTCTTCGGCCCGACCAAGATCGAGGAGTCGCTGCGCCGCATCGCCGCCTTCTTCGACGACAGCATCAAGGAAGGCGCCGAGCGCGTGATCGCCAAGTACAAGCCGATGATGGAAGCCGTCATCGCCAAGTACAAGCCGCGTCTGCAGGGCAAGCGGGTGATGCTCTACGTCGGCGGCCTGCGTCCGCGCCACGTCATCGGCGCGTACGAGGACCTGGGCATGGAAGTGGTCGGCACCGGCTACGAATTCGCCCACGGCGACGACTACGATCGCACCATCAAGGAAATGGGCAACGCCACCCTGCTGTATGACGACGTCACCGGCTTCGAGCTGGAAGAGTTCGTCAAGCGCGTCAAGCCCGACCTGGTCGGCTCCGGCATCAAGGAAAAGTACATCTTCCAGAAGATGGGCATCCCCTTCCGCCAGATGCACAGCTGGGACTACTCCGGCCCGTACCACGGCTACGACGGTTTCGCGATCTTCGCCCGCGACATGGACATGACGCTCAACAACCCGTGCTGGGGCAAGCAGACCCCGCCGTGGAAGAAGAGTGCCGAAGCGGACGAAGTGAAGGCTGCCGCCTGACGTAACACGAGCCAGACGGCGGGGTGCCGGCCCCAATCCGGCATCCCGCCGCACGGAATCAACCTTATGTGCCGCGTCCACGGATGAGTGGCGCCGGCCAAGGAGCCTCAAATGCAGATCGTTGACGACATCAAGCCCTGCTACCCGCTGTTCCGCGACGACGACTACAAGGCGTCGCTGAAGAACAAGCAGGACCTGTTCGAAGAGAAGGTGCCCGACGACAAGATCGCCGAAACCTTCGAGTGGACCACCACCAAGGAATACCAGGAGCTCAACTTCGCCCGCGAAGCGCTGACCATCAACCCCGCCAAGGCCTGCCAGCCGCTGGGCGCGGTGCTGTGCGCGCTGGGCTTCGAGAAGACCCTGCCCTACGTGCATGGCTCGCAGGGCTGCGTGGCCTACTTCCGCACCTACTTCAACCGCCACTTCAAGGAGCCGATCGCCTGCGTGTCCGACTCCATGACCGAAGACGCGGCGGTGTTCGGCGGCCAGAAGAACATGTTCGACGGTCTGGAAAACGCCAAGGCGCTGTACAAGCCGGAGATGATCGCGGTGTCCACCACCTGCATGGCGGAAGTCATCGGTGACGACCTCAACGCCTTCATCAACAACTCCAAGAAGGAAGGCCACATCGCGCAGGACTTCCCGGTGCCCTTCGCCCACACCCCGTCCTTCGTCGGCAGCCACACCACCGGCTGGGACAACATGTTCGAGGGCATCGCGCGCTACTTCACCCTCAACTCCATGGAAGGCAAGGTCCCGGGCAGCAACGGCAAGCTCAACTTCGTGCCGGGCTTCGAGACCTACCTGGGCAACTACCGCGTCATCGCCCGCATGATGAAGGAGATGGGCGTCGAGGCGAGCATCCTCTCCAACCCGACCGAAGTGCTCGACACCCCGTCGGACGGCGAGTACCGCATGTACGCCGGCGGCACCACCATGGATGAGGTGAAGGACGCCCCGAACGCGCACAACACCATCCTGCTGCAGCCCTGGCAACTCGAGAAGACCAAGAAGTTCGTCGAGAACACCTGGAACCACGAGGTGCCCAAGCTCAACATTCCGATGGGCCTGGCCTGGACCGACGAGTTCCTGATGAAGGTCTCCGAGATCACCGGCAAGGAAATCCCGGCCTCCCTGGAGATCGAGCGCGGCCGCCTGATGGACATGATGCAGGACAGCCACACCTGGCTGCACGGCAAGAAGTTCGCGCTCTACGGCGATCCGGACTTCGTCATGGGCATGACCCAGTTCCTGCTGGAACTCGGCGCCGAGCCGCTGCACGTACTGTCCAACAACGCCAACAAGCGCTGGGGCAAGGCGATGGACAAGCTGCTGGCCTCCAGCCCCTACGGCGCCAACGCCAAGGTGTATGTCGGCAACGACCTGTGGCACCTGCGCAGCCTGTGCTTCACCGAGAAGCCCGACTTCCTCATCGGCAACTCCTACGGCAAGTACATCCAGCGCGACACCGCCCACAAGGGCCCGCAGTTCGAAGTGCCGCTGATCCGCCTCGGCTTCCCGATCTTCGACCGCCACCACCTGCACCGCATGACCACCCTGGGCTACGAGGGCGCGATGTACATCCTCACCACCCTGGTCAACGCCGTGCTGGAGAAGCTCGACGACGAGACCCGCGGCATGGGCACCACGGACTTCAACTACGACCTGGTGCGCTGAGTCCGTGCAAGGCCGGCGGCCGCATCGCGGCCGAGGCCGCTCCTACCGCGCGCATGCATCCGTAGGAGCGGCCTCGGCCGCGATCCCCGCCGGCCCGCACACGACCGACAGAAAGAAGGAAACCCATGGCCAACATCATGATCCGCAAGACCGCCGAGGGCGGGCTGTCGTTCTACCTGCCCAAGCGCGACCTGGAAGACAACATCGTCTCGATCGAATTCGACCAGGCCGACAAGTGGGGTGGCGAGCTGAAGCTGGCCAACGGCGGCACCTATTACGTCGATCCGCTGGACGCGCAGCCCAAGCTGCCGATCTCGCTGCGCGCCAAACGCGTCGACGCCCCGGAATGACACGCTAGGAGAACCATCATGGCGCTCAAGATCCTGCAATCCGAATGCACCTCCTGTGGGGACTGCAAGCCGGTGTGCCCGACCAAGTCGATCACCGACAAGGGCGGCATCTTCAAGATCAACCCGGATACCTGTACCGAGTGCGAGGGCGAGTTCGACGAGCCCCAGTGCGTGGCGGTGTGCCCGGGTACCGACAGCACCATCGTCCCGCTCGCCGCCTGAGCCGGACTTTCAGCGGCGCGGACGGCGCCTGCCGCCCGCGCCTGCACCGAATACCCAGGAGAGCCCTTGCCATGAACGCCACCGCCCCCAACGGCAGCCCGGTCTCGCGCGAAACCGCGCTGCGCATCGCCATGGCCGCGCGCACCCTGCCCGGGGTCAATGTCGCCGCCTTCGTGCACGCCCTGGGCGAGCGCCTCGGCCTGCCGGTCACCGACGAGAAGCTCGCGCGCATGACCGTGGCCGACCTCAAGGCCATGCTGCAGGGAGACGAGATCGTCGATCCCGGCATCGAAGGCAGCGTGCTGAAGAGTGCGGTGCGCTACCTGTGGGGCGAGGGCCTGGCCGACGACGCCCCCGCGCCGGACGCCGATGCGCCGCAGGGCGAGGGCGCCCTGACGGTGGCGGTGGCCTCCAACAGCGCCGAGCAGCTCGACGGCCATTTCGGCTCCTGCAACCGCTTCCTGATCTACCGCGTGGCCGAAGACGGCATCTGGCTCACCGGCGTGCGCGCCACGCTGGAGGCCGACGGCGCCGAGGACCGCAACGCCGCGCGCGCCGAACTGCTCGCCGGCTGCCAGCTGGTCTATGTGCAGTCCATCGGCGGCCCGGCGGCCGCCAAGGTGGTGCGCGTCGGCGTGCACCCGGTCAAGTTCCCGGCGGGCGGTGCGGCGCGCGAGGTACTCAAGCAATTGCAGTCGGTGCTCAACAGCCCGCCGCCCTGGCTGGCCCGCGCGCTCGGCAAGGAGGCGCGCTCGCTGGCGCGCTTCGTTCCGGCCGCCGAGGCCGAGGCATGATAGGCGCCGAGGTCATCGACGCTGCGGCCGACGCGCTCGGCCGCCATGGCTACGGCGAAGTCGCCATCGAGGCCCTGCGCAAGCAGTGGCCGGCGCTGCGCTTCGTCGCCTGCCCGGACGACGACGTGCCTCCGCGCCTCAAGCCCGCGGCCGCAGGCGAGGGCTGGGCGCTGTACTACATCGCCGGCGGCGAGCACTGCCTGTCGCTCACCACCGACCCGGCCGCCGCCATCGGCCTGGTGCTCGCCGAGGTCCAGCCCGACGACTGAGAAGGTGTGAATGAATCTACTGCGCGGGCCGCTGGCGGCGCTGCGTGGTGCCCGCTCCCTCGCCTATCCATCCGAAATGTCTCGGTCGCTGCGCGCCGCGCGCCTTGCCACCGACCCGCTCGCTACGATTTCTTCACACATTCTGAGCTGAAGCGGCCTCCGCCTTCTCGCCGCCCGCATCGCGGCCAAGGCCGCTCCAACTGGCCGACCCACCGCCGGCGCAGGGGCCGGTTTCTCCCGTAGGAGCGGCCTTGGCCGCGATGCAGCGCTCGTGCTCCCTCAGGCCGCATCGCCGGCAAGCCCGCTCCCGCAGTCGATGCCCCCGCCGGCGGTAGAATCCGGGCGTGATCCGGCCCGCCCACGCCCCTCCCACCGACCGCCTGTTCCTCGCCCTGTGGCCGGACAAGCGCCTGCGCAGTGCGCTCGCCCGCCACCGCGACGCCTGGCGCTGGCCGGCGGATGCGCGCCGGGTGCGCAGCGACAAGCTGCACCTGACCCTGCATTTCATCGGCGCGGTGCCGGCCGCGCGTACCGCCGGGCTGCTGTCCGGGCTTGCCGTGCCCTTCGACGCTTTCGAAGTGGTGCTCGACCGCCCCGCCTTGTGGCCGCAAGGGCTCGCGGTGCTGGAGCCGCAGGTCGTGCCGCCGCCGCTGGCGGCCCTGCACACCGCCTTGGGCGACGTCCTGCGTGCCGCCGATCTGCCGGTGGAGGCGCGTCCCTTCCGCCCCCACCTGACCCTGGCGCGGCGCGCCGCCGGCGCCCGCCCGCCGGCGCAGGCCGTCGCGCTGCGCTGGGCGGTGAGCCACTACGCCCTGGTGGCTTCGGACCTCGGCGCGGACGGCGGCTATCGCGTGCTGGCGCGCTATCCGGCCACGGAGGCGGGCGCATGACGCGGGTGTTCAGCTTTCCGCCGATCGCTGCGCCGCACGCGCGCCTGCTGGTGCTCGGCAGCATGCCGGGCGCCGCCTCGCTGGCCGCCGGGCAGTACTACGCCCATCCGCGCAATGCCTTCTGGCCCATCATGGGTGCGCTCTACGGCTTCGATCCGCGCGCCGCCTACGCCGAGCGCGTCGCCTGCCTGCAGGCCGCCGGCGTGGCGGTGTGGGACGTGCTGGCTTCCTGCGTGCGTCCGGGCAGCCTGGATTCGGCGATCGATGCGGCCAGCGCGCAGCCCAACGACTTTCGCGCCTTCTTCGCTGCCTATCCGGGCATCCGGCGCGTCTACTTCAACGGCGCGGCGGCCGAGGCCGCGTATCGCCGCCACGTGCTGCCGCAAGGCGCCTGGGCCGATCTGCCGGCGCTGCGCCTGCCGTCCACCAGCCCCGCGCACGCCGCCCTGGACCTGGCGCGCAAGGCCGAGGCCTGGCGGGTGTTGACCGCATCCTGAGCGCGCCGGCAACACCCCGCTTTGCCACGCCGCTTCGCTATGCCTAAAGTCAATCAGGGGGCGATCCGATAATTGCAGGACGATGACCCGTTGGAACCCGCCCTGCGAGTGCGTTCCGAACCATAGAGAGAATGGCAGCCATGCTCGATTCGATGAAACTCAAGACCAAGATCGTCCTGCTCGTGCTGGCCGCCTTCATCGGCCTGGCACTCAGCGTGATGCTGAGCGCGCTGGCGGTGAAGGAAGACCTGATGGACGCCCGCAAGCTGCAGGTGCAGTCGGTGGTGCAGGCGTCCCTGCAGATCGCCGCCGGCTACCATGCGCGCGCCGCGGCGGGCGAACTGTCCGAGCCCGAGGCGCAGGAACTGGCCAAGCGGGCGATGCAGGACATGCGCTTCGGCGGGCCGGAAGGCAAGTCGGAATACGTGTACATCTGGCGCAACGACGGCGTGGCGGTGATGCACCCGATCCGCACCGAATGGGCCGGCCGCAACATGAGCGAGGAGGTCAAGGACGGCCAGGGGCGCTTCACGGTGAAGGACATCGTCAACACCGCCCGCTCGCAGGGCGCCGGCTTTGTCGACACCTCCTTCCCGCGGCCGGGCACCACGGTGGCGGTGGACAAGCTGCAGTACGTGGCCACCTTCAGCCCGTGGAACTGGATCATCGGCACCGGGGTGTACGTCGATGACGTCACCGAGGCCTTCATGTCGCGCCTGATGGTGGACCTCACCGTCAGCGGCGTGATCATGCTGATCATCATCGGCCTGGGCGTGACGATCGCCCGCTCGGTGCTGCGCCAGATCGGCGGTGAACCGGCCGAGGCGATGGCCATCATGGAGCGTGCGGCCGGTGGCGACCTGACCGTGGACGTGCCTTCGGCCGCGCCGGACAGCCTGCTCGGCGGCCTGTCGCGCATGCTGCGTTCGATCCGCGACATGGTCGGGCAGATCTCCGGCGGCGCGCAGACGCTCAAGGACACCGCGGAGAACATCTCCCACGCCTCCAGCCAGGTGGCGGTGGCCTCGCACCGCCAGGCCGACTCCACCTCCTCGATGGCCGCCGCCATCGAGGAGATGACCGTGTCGATCAACCACATCTCGGACTCCGCGCGCGACACCGAGGACAACTCCTCCTCGGCCGCCGCCCTCGCGGAAAGCGGCGAGCAGAAGGTGGCCACCGCCACCGAGGAGATGCACCGCATCGCCACCACGGTGTCCTCGGCGGCCGAAATGATCCGTTCGCTGGAGACGCGCACCAACGAGATCTCCTCGATCGCCAACGTGATCAAGGAGATTGCCGCGCAGACCAATCTGCTGGCACTCAACGCCGCCATCGAGGCCGCGCGCGCCGGCGAACAGGGCCGCGGCTTCGCGGTGGTGGCCGACGAGGTGCGCAAGCTGGCCGAGCGCACCTCGGCCGCCACCGAGGAGATCGGCGGCATGATCGGCGCCATCCAGAGCGACACCGCCAGCGCGGTGGGCGCCATGGACAAGGCGCTGCCGCAGGTCGAGCGCGGCGTCGACCTCGCCCAGGAAGCCGCCCAGTCGCTGCGCGACATCCGCGACGGCGCCGGCGTCACCCTGGCGCGCATCCGCGACGTGGCGCTGGCCACCCGCGAGCAGAGTGCGGCGAGCAACGCCATCGCCCAGCAGGTCGAGAGCATCGCGCAGATGGTCGAGGAGACCAGCGCGTCCATGCAGCAGACCGCCGAGTCGGCCCACAGCCTGGAGCAGGTCGCCCGCGAGCTCGGCGACCTGGTGGCGCGCTTCAGGCACTGAGCGTCGGCATTCCCCGGGGCGGTCGCGGACCGGGCCAGCCCCGCCGGCCGGGCATAGGCGCTCCCTTGCCCGCGATTGCAGCCAAGACCGCAGCTGCACCGCCCGATGACATCGGCGCAGGCCCGCGCCGCGTTATCATCGGGCGCATGTCCGCGCCCGACCTCGCCCCCGACGTCTTTGCCTATCCGCTCGACGGCATCCGCCTGATCGAGGCGTCGGCCGGCACCGGCAAGACCTGGAGCATCTGCGGGCTCTACCTGCGCCTGCTGCTGGAAGGCGGGCTCACCGTGGACCGCGTGCTGGTGGTCACCTTCACCAAGGCCGCCACCGCCGAACTCTCCGCGCGCATCCGCGCACGCATCGTCGACACCCTGCGCGTGCTCGACGGCGGCGACCCCGGGCCCGACCCCTTCGTGCCGCGCCTGATCGCGGTCAGCGCCGCCGCCGGCATCGATCCGGCGACCATGGCCGAGCGTCTGCGCCACGCCCTGCAGGTCTTCGACGAAGCGGCCATCTTCACCATCCACGGCTTCTGCCAGCGCGCGCTGGCCGACACCCCCTTCGCCGCCGGCCTGCCCTATGCGCTGGAACTGGTCGAGGACGACAGCGCCTTGCGCCGCGAGGTGGCGGAGGATTTCTGGCGCCGCCGGGTGGCCGGCGCCGCGCTGCCCGCCGCGCTCGCCCGTCTGCTGGTGGGCAGCGGCGACTGTCCGGAGAAGTGGGCCGATTACCTGCGTGCCGACATGGCCCGCCCGCTGGCCACCCGGCTGTGGGACGAAACCGCTGCCGCATCCTCCCCGGACGAGGCCGAAACCGCGCTGCGCCGCGCCTTCGCCGCCCTGGACGGGACGCAGCTGCCCGCCGCGCTCGCCATGCTGAACGGCCCGGCGGTCAAGCTGCACAAGGGCAGCTACAAGCCGGAAACCGTCGCCACCGCCGCCGCGCAGTGGTCGGCCTGGCTGGCCAGCGGCGACCCCTTGCACCCCCTGCCGGCCGCCAAGGAGCGCAAGCTGCACCTGCTCGCCGCCGCCACGCTGGCGGACAAGTCCACCGGCGGCGCAGCCCCGCCCGCCCACCCCTTCTTCGACGCCGCCGACACCCTGCTTGCGGCCCGCAGCGCGCTGGAGGAGGCCACGGCCGCCGCCCGCCTCGCGCTGCTGCGCGACTTCCTCGCCGAGTGTGCCGAAGACCTGCGTACCCGCAAGCGCGCGCAACGCCAGATCGCCTTCGACGACATCCTGTGGAACGCCCACCGCGCGCTCACCGGCGACGACCAGCCCTGGCTCGCCGCAGCCCTGCACGCACGCTACCCGGCCGCGCTGATCGACGAATTCCAGGACACCGACCCGCTGCAGTTCGCCATCTTCTCGCGCGTCTACGACCGTCCCGGCGCGCGCGGCAGCCTGTTCCTGGTGGGCGACCCCAAGCAGGCCATCTACAGCTTCCGCAGCGCGGACCTGTTCGCCTATCTCGCCGCGCGCGAGCAGGCCGATGCGCGCTACACCCTGGCCCACAACCAGCGCTCCACGCCCGCGCTGATCGACGCCTGCAACCGCCTGTTCGCCGCCAACCCGGCGGTGTTCATGCTTCCCGGGCTGGACTACGCGGCGGTGCTGCCCGGCGGCCGCCAGCGCGCGCCGCTGATCGACCGCACGCCCTCCGGCAGCGACCCCGCCGCGCTGCGCCTGTGGCAGATCCCGGCACTTGCGCAGGCGCCGGACGAGCGCCTGCCGCGCGCCCAGGCGCTGGCGCGTGCGGCCGAAGCGAGCGCGGCGGAGATCGCCCGCCTGCTCGCCGCGGCCGCTGCCGGCGAGCTGCGCATCGGCGAGCGTCCGCTGGCGCCGGGCGACATCGCCGTGCTGGTGCGCAGCCACCGCCAGGGCAGCCGCATGCGCCGCGCGCTCGCCGCGCTGGGCGTGGGCAGCGTGGAGCTGGCGCAGATGAGCGTGTTCCACGGTGAGGACGCCGAGGAGCTCGAACGCGTGCTGCTGGCGATTGCCGAACCCACCCGCCCGGCGCGGGTGCTGGCGGCGCTGTCCACCACCGCGATGGGGCGCGATGCCGCCGCGCTGGCGGCGCTCGCCGCCGACGAGGCCGCCCTGCCGGCGGTGCTGGAGCGCTTTGCGCGCTGGCGCGAGCTGTGGCTGGCGCGCGGCTTCGGCGTCATGCTGCGGCGCTGGATGGCCGACGAAGGCGTCGCCGCCCGTCTGCTCGTCCGCCCCGACGGCGAGCGCCGGCTGACCAACCTGATGCATCTGGCCGAACTGCTGCAGCAGGACGCCGGCGCCGCCGCGCCCGAGGCCCTGCTGCGCCTGCTCGCCACCCGCCGCGCGGAGAGCGGTGGCGGCGAGGCTGCCCAGCTGCGCCTGGAGTCCGACCGCAACCTGGTGCAGATCGTCACCATCCACCGCGCCAAGGGCCTGGAGTACGGCGTGGTGTTCTGCCCCTTCCTGTTCGACGGCTATGCCCGCCGTGGCGGCGACGGCGAGCTGCGTGCCTGGCACGACGAGGCCGGCGAACTGCTGCTCGACTACCGCCGCGCGCTCGACCCGGCGGACAAGGCGGAGATCGACACCCGCCTCAGGCTGGAGGCCGCCGCCGAGGACCTGCGCCTGATCTACGTCGCGCTGACCCGCGCGATCCACCGCTGCTACCTGGTGGTGGGCTGTTACGCCACCCTGTCCTTCGGCAAGCCCGGCTACAGCGAGAGCACGCGCAGCCTGCTCAACTGGATGGTCGCCGGGCAGGGCAGCGCACCGGCCGACTGGTTCGCCGCCAAGCCGGGCGTGGAGGCGGTCGAGGCCGCCTGGCAGGGCCTGGCCGCAGCCTCCGCCGCGCATTCCGAAGGGCCGAGCATCTCGCTCGCCGCGCTGCCGGAAGGCGCCGGACAGGCCCTGCCCGCCAGCCTGGACGCCACCCGCCGCCCGCAGGCGCTCACTCCGCCGCCCATCCCGCCGGGCTGGCGGGTGGGCAGCTTCAGCGCACTGGTGTCCGGCGCCCGCCACGACGAGGCCGCGCGCGACCACGACGCCCATGCTCGCCCGGTGGCGCCCGAGGCCATGGCCGGGCAGGCGCCGCCGGCCGACGACATCCTGCGCTTTCCGCGCGGCCCGGTGGCCGGCGACTGCATCCACGCGGTGTTCGAGCGCATCGACTTCCGCGACCCGGCCGGCTGGGATGCGGCCATCGCCGGCGCGCTGGCCGACCATCCGCAGCGCGCCGGCGAGGCTGCGGTCCTGCCGCGCATGCTGCGTGCGATGCTCCATGATGTGCTCGCCACCGAACTCGCTCCCGGCCTGCGCCTGGACCGCGTGGCGCCCGCGCGCCGTGCGGTGGAGCTGGGCTTCCACCTGCCGGCCCCGCAACTGTGCGCGGAGGCGCTCAATGCCTGGCTGGCCGCGCACCGCTATCCCGCGCCGCGGCTCGCCTTCGGTGACTTGACCGGCTACCTGAAGGGCTACATCGACCTGGTGTTCGAGCACGACGGGCGCTACTGGGTGCTGGACTGGAAGTCCAACCACCTGGGCGAGCGCATGCAGGACTACGCGCCGCCGGCGCTGGCCGGCGCCATGGCTGCGCATGGCTACCACCTGCAGCAGCTGCTCTACACCGTCGCGGTGCACCGCCATCTACGCCGCACGCTGGCGGACTACGACTACGAACGCCACTTCGGCGGCGTGCTCTACCTCTTCGTGCGCGGTGTGCGCCCGCACTGGCAGACGGACGGCGTGCCCGCCGGCGTGTTCCGCCATCGCGCCGAGGCCGCGGTGATCGACGCGCTCGACCGCCTGCTGGCAGGCGAACCCACGCTGCAGCCCGCATGAACACCATGAACGCCGACCTTCCGCCCCCCGCAGCGGGCGCCGCCCCGGCGGCGCTCGATCTTGCCAACGGCTTCGCCGACCACGCCGCGGCCTGGGCCGAGCGCCTGGGCGCGCCATCCGCCGCGCAGGCCGCGCTGCGCCGGGTGGCGCGCCAGCTCGCGCTCGCCGGCAGCGCCGGCCATGTGTGCCTGCCGCTGGATCAGTTCGCCGACGACGACCCGGCGACGCTACGCGAGCACTTGCTGGCCAGCGGCGTGGTCGCCCGTGACGGGCAGGCGCTGGCGCCGGGCAGCGCGCATCCGCTGGTGCTCGACGCCGCCGGCCGCCTTTACCTGCGCCGTCACTACGACCTGGAGCGTGCCCTGGCCGCCGCCCTGCGCGCCCGTGCGCAGGACGCTGCCGGCGCTCCGGCCGAGGATGCGCGCCTGCGCGACCTGCTCGATGCCTTCTTCCCGCCGCGTGCCGACGGGGGCCCCGATCGGCAGAAGCTCGCCGCCGCGCTCGCCCTGCTGCGCCGGCTCACGGTGATCAGCGGCGGGCCGGGCACCGGCAAGACCACCACGGTGGCGGCCCTGCTCGCTTGCCTGCTCAGCCTGCAACCCGACCTGCGCGTGGCGCTGGCCGCGCCCACCGGCAAGGCCGCCGCGCGCATGCTCGAAGCCCTGCGCGGCCGTGCCGGGCGCCTGCCGGCCGAACTGCGCGAGCGTCTGCCCGCCGAGGCGTGGACGGTGCACCGCCTGCTCGGCGTCACCCCGCAGGCCGGGCGCTTCCGCCACCACGCCGACAATCCGCTGCCCTTCGACGTGGTGGTGGTGGACGAGGCCTCGATGCTGGACCTCGCGCTCGCCGCGCGCCTGGTCGATGCGGTGTCGCCCGCCGCGCGCCTGATCCTGCTCGGCGACAAGGACCAGCTCGCCGCGGTGGAGGCCGGCGCGGTGTTCGCGGAGCTATCGGCCGGCAGCCGCTTCTCGGCGGCTACCGGCGCGCGGCTGGAAGCGCTCGCCGGCCACGCGCCGACCCAAGCGGGCGAACCGGGGGCGCTCGCCGACAGCGTGGTGTGGCTGACCGAGAGCCACCGCTTCGCCGCCGATTCGGGCATCGGCCGGCTGGCCGCCGGGATCAACTCGGGCCAAGGCGGTGCCACGCTGGCCTGGCTGCGCGAGGCCGAGGATCCCGCGGTACGTTGGCTGGAGGACGCCGAGCGCGCGCCCGCGCCCGCGGTGCTGGCGCACGCCGAGGCGGGCTACGGCGCATTCCTGGATGCCCTGCGCGCGGGCGTCGACGATCCGGCGGCAGCCTTCGCCGCCTTCGACCGTTTCCGCGTGCTCGCCGCGGTGCACGAGGGGCCGCGCGGGGTGCGCGCGCTCAATGCGCGCCTCGCCCAGTGGCTGCGCGCCGCCCTCGTCCATCCGGCCGACCGCGGTCCGGGCAGCGACTGGTATCCGGGGCGCCCGGTGATCGTGCTGCGCAACGACTACCTGCTCGGACTGTTCAATGGCGACATCGGTCTCACGCTGGCCGATGCCGCCGGCGAACTGCAGGTCTGGTTCCCGGCGCCCGGCGGCGGCTACCGCGCACTCGCGCCGCTGCGCCTGCCGGCGCACGAGACCGCCTTCGCGCTCACCGTGCACAAGGCCCAGGGCTCGGAATTCGAGGAAGTGCTGATGGTGCTGCCGGAAGCGGATTCGCCGGTGCTCACCCGCGAACTGCTGTACACCGGCGTCACCCGCGCTGCGCAGCGGGTGGCGATCGCCGGCAGTGCCCCGGCCTTCGCCGCCGCCTGCGGCCGGCGCACCGAGCGCCACTCAGGGCTGGCCGCGCGCCTGTCCGTGTAGAAGCGGCCTTGGCCGCGATGCGGCGTGTGGCAAGACGACGGCCGTATCGCGGGCAAGCCCGCTCCTACCCGTTGGCCGGCCGAAGCGTACATCGGCGTTACCCGCGCCACGCGCCGGCCTTCGCTTGCCGCCTGTGTCGGGCGTACCGGCGCCACCCAGGGCTGGCGACGCGCCTGTCCGTGTAGGAGCGGCCTTGGCCGCGATGCGGCGTGTGGCAAGACGACGGCCGCATCGCGGGCGAGCCCGCTCCTACCCGTTGGTCGGCCGGCGCCTCACACCGGACCGCGACCGCCGTGCTTCACCTCGATGGTGTCAGCCAGCGCCGCTTCCAGCGCCACTTCGGCGCCGCGCGCCTTGTAGTCCTTGAGCGCGGCACAGACGGTGGCCACCTTCTCGCCAGCCGACTGGCCCTTGAGGTCGCTCTTTTCCAGGCGCAGTTCTTCCAGCAACTCGTTCCACACCATGCCGTCCTCCAGCGGCAGCAGGCGGAACGTCACCCCGCCCAGCGCCAGCTGCATCGGCTTGCCGATGTTGTTCACGAAGAACACCGCCTGCATGTCGGGCGCGAAGTCGGCCGCGTAGCGCTCGACGAACAGCGGCAGCTTGGCGAGTTCGTCGAGCTGGCCGGCGGCCAGCACCAGCTTGTCGTCGCCGGCCAGCAGCACGGCCTGGCGCACGCTGGCGGTGGGCGGCTTGCGGCGGCCGGAGGCGTCGGCCACTTCGCCTTCGGTCAGCACCAGGTCGCCGCGATAGGCGGTCAGCCCGCCACCGGCCGGCTCGGTGAAGTTGGAGTTGAACAGCAGGTTCTGTTCTTCGTAGCGCTTGAGCAGCATCTCGCGTCCTCGTGCAGTGGATGAAATGCCTCCAGTCAGCAGGAAGCGCGCCATGTCGCCGGCAAGGCGACCGGGTGGCCGCCATGCAGCGCCATTACAGGGAGTTCGCGGAAACCCGGACTTGTGGCGGAGTGCTGGTCCGGGGCGCCTGTGCGACAGGATTGTCGGGTTTGCGACGCAGTGGCGCTCAGACCGGCACGCCGAGCACGACGTGCGAGGCCTTGATCACCGCGGTGGCCGCCACCCCGGGCTTGAGTCCGAGCTCGTTGACCGCGTCACGGGTGATCACCGCCATCACCTCGGTGCCGCCGGGAAGGGCGATGGTGACTTCGGCATTGACCGCGCCCACCGCCACCGCGCTGATCGTGCCGGCGAGATTGTTGCGTGCCGAGAGCTTCACGCCCGAGGCGTCGGTGAGCACCATCACCCAGGGTGCCTTGACCAGGGCGATGACCTCGCTGCCGGGGGCTAGGCCGAGGTCCTCGAGGCTGGCGAGGGTGACCACTGCCACCAGGCGGTCGCCGCCGCCCAGGTCGATGTCCACTTCGGCATTCACCGAGCCAGGCCGGGTGGCGGCGACCTTGCCGCGGAAGACGTTGCGGGCGCTGACCTTCATGTCGTTCTCCGTATGACTGTTTGTCGGTTCGTTGTCGCGTTGTGTTGTTCGCTACATAGAAACGCGGGCATGCTCACGCCTGTCTCCGTGAGGCGCACTCTATTTGTTAGCGTTGTTTTGCCGCAACCATAGCGAGGCGAATAACGCCCCCTCGCTTGGCATGGATATCGCTATATACGACGGTAGATAAACAAGCCGATCCCCGGAGATCCGATGAGCGACTGTGCCCTGTCCGACGATGCCCTGTACCGCCTGCTGGCCGACGACGTGCCGGCCGGCGATCTCACCACCGAGACGCTCGGCATCGGCGCGGCCCCGGCCCGCGTCGAGTTCCGCGCCCGGGGCGCGATGCGCGCCTGCGGCACCGAGGAAGCGCGCCGCCTGTTCGAGCTGGCCGGCGACACGCGCTGCGAGGTACGGGCCGGCTCCGGCACGCCGGTCGAGGCCGGCGCCTTGCTGCTGAGCGCGGAAGGTTCGGCCGCCGCCTTGCACCGGGCGTGGAAGACCGCGCAGAACCTGGTCGAATGGATGAGCGGCATCGCCACCGCGGCCGCGGCCATCGTGGATGCCGCGCGCCCGCTGGCGGTGGCATGCACGCGCAAGAACGTGCCCGGCACCAAGGCGCTGTCGGTCAAGGCAGTGCGCGCCGGCGGCGCCATCGTGCATCGTCTCGGCCTGTCGGAGACCCTGCTGGTGTTCGCCGAGCACCGCCTGTTCATCGACGCCGAGCCGGGCGCCACGGTGCGCCGCTTGCGCGCCCTGCAGCCGGAGAAGCGCGCAGTGGTCGAAGTGGGCGACGCGGACGAGGTGCTCGCCTGGGCCGAGGCCGGCGCCGAGATCCTGCAACTGGAGAAGTTCCCGCCGGACCGGCTGGCCGCGCTGCGCGAACGCCTGCAGGCCGCCGGCCTCGCCCCGCTGCTGGTGGCCACCGGCGGCGTGGGCGTGCACAACGCCGCAGCCTATGCCTCGTCCGGTGCCGACATGATCGCTACCTCGGCGCCCTATACGGCGCCGCCCGCGGACGTGGCGGTGCGCTTCGAGTGCGCGGGCAAGGGAGGGCGCCATGCGTGAGCACCTTGCGCCCGAGCCGCGCGGGAGAGCCGGCGGGCATCGCGCCGCCGAACATCCGTGGCGCCGCGAACTGCCTGCGGCGTGGCGGACGCAGGTCATCGTGCCGATTGCCTTCGAGATCCACTGTGACGCGGAACTCGCCGCGCAGCGGGTATTCGGGCGTGACGCCGATGGCGCGTGCTGCTACTACGCGCACGAATGGATGCTCAGCGAACCATGCTCGGACGACGACGAGGAGTTCTACCTGCGCGCCGCGGCCGGCGAAGCGGTAACTGCCTGGTTGCTGCGCGATGAGCGCTGGCTGGTGCGCAGGGTGGTGATTGGCAATGACGCCTGCGGACCCGGGCAGGTCTTCTACGTGCTTAGCGAGACGATGCCGCGTTGATCCGCGGGCAGCCGGACAGTGGTGTAGGGATGTTGACGCTTTATATTGTTGACTACATAAAAAACGACAGGCATTGTCCGCTGGCGGTGGCGCGCATGGCTTGTAGTGCTTCAATGCAAGCGATGGGTGCAGGCAGGGCCGCTGGCATGATCTTCGCTGTATATCGATGAACATAAAAGGAGCGACCATGACCCCGCAATGTCCCGAACGCCTGCTGGGCCGCCTGTCGATCGATGCCCCGGCCGGCAGCGCGCTGTCCGATACCCGGGTGCGCCTGCTGGAGGCGATCGACCGCCTCGGCTCGATCAACCAGGCCGCCAAGGCGGTGCCCTTGTCCTACAAGGCGGCCTGGGACGCGGTGGACACCATGAACAACCTGTCGCCCGAACCGCTGGTGGTACGCGTCACCGGCGGGCGCCAGGGCGGCGGCACGCTGCTCACCGACTACGGCCGGCGCATGGTGGCGATGTACCGCGCGCTGGAGATCGAGACCCAGGCGGCGCTGGAGCGCGTGGCCGCGCGCCTGGCCGACGACGGCCCGGTGAGCATCGACGAGTTCCGCCGCCTGATGCAGCGCATGGCCATGAAGACCAGCGCACGCAACCAGTTCTCCGGCCCCATCGTAGCGCTGCGTGACGGCGAGGTGGATTACGAGGTGCGCCTGCGTCTGGACAAGCACACCGAGATCGTCGCGGTGATCACCAAGGCCAGCGCGGAGAACCTCGCCCTGGCGATCGGCAAGGAAGTGTTCGCCCTGGTCAAGTCCTCCTCGGTGCTGCTGTCCACCGACAGCGAGATCCGCCTGACCGCGCGCAATCAGCTGTGGGGCGAGGTTTCGGCCATCCATGAAGGCTCGGTGAACGATGAGGTCACCCTGCTGCTGCCCTCGGGCAAGAACGTGACCGCAGTGGTCACCCACGGCAGTTGCGAAAACCTCGGCCTGGCGGTCGGCACCCGCGCCTGCGCCATCTTCAAGTCGTCCAGCGTGATCCTGGCGACCTACGACTGATCTTCCCTTCACCCTGATGGAGTAAGACGATGAAACCTGTTTCCCGAGTCCTGGCCGTCCTGGCGGTTGCGATTCTCCCGGGCCTGTCCGCGGCGGCCGAGATCAAGGTGGCGGTGGCCGCCAACTTCAACGGCACGCTGCAGAAGCTGGCCGCGATGTACAAGGCGGCCAGCGGCCACACCCTGGTGCTGAGCGCCGGCTCGTCCGGGGCGTTGACCACGCAGATCGTCAATGGCGCGCCGTTCGACGTCTTCCTCTCGGCCGATTCGGCGCGTCCGGAAAAGCTCGAGGCCGATGGCCTCGCCGTGCCGGGCTCGCGCTTCGTCTATGCGCTGGGCGTACCGGTGCTGTGGAGCGCGTCGGCCGGCGTGGTCGATGACGAGGGCAAGGTGCTGCGCGAGGGTAGCTTCCGCCACCTGGCGATCGCCGAGCCGCGCAATGCACCCTATGGCGCCGCCGCGCAGCAGATCATGAGCACGCTGGGGGTGTGGGACGCGCTGGAAGCGGCCGGCAGGGTGGTCAAGGGCAACTCCATCGGGCAGACCCATGGCCAGGTCGCCTCCGGCGCGGCGGAACTCGGCTTCGTCGCGCTGGCGCAGATCAAGGGGGCAGACGGCATTCCGGGCTCGCACTGGATTCCGCCGACCGACATGTATACGCCGATCGCACAGGCCGCGGTGGCGCTCAAGCGCGCCGACCATCCGGCCGCGGCGGCCGATTTCCTCGCCTGGCTGCGCAGCGACGCTGCGGCGCGCAAGGTGATCGAGGACGCCGGTTACGGCCTGGAGTGAGTCGGCAAGCATGCAATTGTCCGCGCAAGACCTCACCGCGCTGTGGATCACCTTCAAGCTCGCAGCGGTCAGCACCGCGATCCTGATCGTGCTGTGCACACCGCTGGCCTGGTGGCTGGCGCGGACCGCCTGGCGCGGCAAGATCGTGGTCGAAGCCTTCGTCTCGCTGCCACTGGTCCTGCCGCCCACCGTGCTCGGCTTCTACCTGTTGTTGCTGCTCGGCCCGCGCGGCGTGGTGGGCGGCTTCTTCGAGGACATCGGCGTCGGTCACCTGGCCTTCACCTTCACCGGCCTGGTGATCGGCTCGATGATCTATTCCCTGCCCTTCGTGGTGCAGCCGCTGCAGAACGCCTTCGCCGCCACCGGGCAGCGCATGCTGGAGGCGGCGGCCACGCTGCGCGCCTCGCCGCTGGATCGTTTCCTGAGCGTGTCGCTGCCGCTCGCGCGGCGTGGTTTCCTCACCGCGGCGGTGCTGTCCTTCGCCCACACGCTGGGCGAATTCGGGGTGATCATCATGGTCGGCGGCAACATCCCCGGGCGCACCCAGGTGGCTTCCATCGCCATCTTCAATCATGTCGAGGCGATGGACTTCGAGTCCGCCCACGCGCTGGCGGCCATCCTGGTGGTGCTCGCCTTCTCGCTGCTGTTCGCGGTGTACGCGATCAACCGGCGCTTCAAGGTGGTGGGGGTGGCGCAATGAGCATCGAGGCGCGTTTCCGGGTCGATCGCGGCGGCTTCGTGCTGGACGTGGATCTGTCGCTGCCCGCGCGCGGGGTGAGCGCGCTGTTCGGCCGCTCGGGCTCTGGCAAGACCACGCTGCTGCGTTGCGTGGCCGGCCTGGAGCAGGCTGCGGGCGGACGCCTGGTGGTGAATGGCGAGACCTGGCAGGACGGCGTCACCTTTCTGCCCACCCACAAGCGCCCGCTCGGCTACGTCTTCCAGGAGGCCAGCCTGTTCCCGCATCTCGATGCGGCGGCCAACATGCGCTACGGGCTGCGCCGCACCCCGGCGGGCGAGCGCCGCGTGGGCTGGGACGAGGTGATCGAGCTGCTGGGCATCGGCCACCTGCTGACGCGCTATCCGGACGCCCTGTCGGGCGGCGAGCGCCAGCGCGTGGCGCTCGCCCGTGCGCTGCTCACCAGCCCGCGCCTGCTGTTGATGGACGAGCCGCTCTCGGCGCTCGATCACGCGCGCAAGCAGGAGATCCTGCCCTACCTGGAGCGCCTGCACGACGAGCTGGACATCCCGGTGCTCTACGTCAGCCACGCGCCGGACGAGGTCGCCCGCCTGGCCGACCACGTGGTGCTGATGGAAGACGGCCGGGTGGTGACGAGCGGCGGCCTGCAGGACACGCTGGCCCGCCTCGACCTGCCGCTGGCCTTCGCGGAAGACGCCGGGGTGGTCATCGAGGCGCGTGTCGGCCACCACGATGAACGCTATCACCTGACGCGGCTGGACTTCCCCGGTGGCCATGTATTCGTTGCACGGCGTCCGGAAGCCCCAGGCAACCGCCTGCGTTTCCGCGTGCATGCGCGCGACGTCAGCCTGGCCTTCTGCAAGGTGGAGGGCACCAGCATCACCAACCTGCTGCCCGCCATGGTCAGCGAGATCGCCGACGCCGACACCCCGGCGCACGTGCTGGTGCGCCTGGAGGCCGAGGGCACGCCGCTGATCGCGCGCATTACCCGGCGTTCACTGGACCAGTTGCAGATCGAACCCGGGCTGCGCATGTGGGCGCAGATCAAGGCGGTGGCGCTGCTGGGCTGAGCGGGCGGAGTGCATCGGCTATCATTGCCCCTTTTCCCTGCAAGGCTGATGCCGCCATGCTTCACTGCCGCACCATCCCCGTCACCCCCTTCGAACAGAACTGCTCGCTGCTGTGGTGCGACGCCACCGGCCGCGCGGCGGTGGTCGATCCGGGCGGCGACATCGAGCGCATCCTCGCCGCCGTGCGCGAGGAAGGCGTGCAGGTCGAGAAGATCCTCATCACCCACGGCCACATCGACCATGCCGGCGGCACCGCCGCGCTGGCGCGCCAGCTGAAGGTGCCGATCGAGGGCCCGCAGGAGGAAGACCGCTTCTGGATCGCCGGCATGCCGCAGCAGAGCAAGATGTTCGGCTTTCCCGAGGTGGACAGCTTCGAGCCCGAGCGCTGGCTGAACGACGGCGACACGGTCACCGTGGGCGCGGAAACCCTGCAGGTCATCCATGCCCCGGGCCACACGCCGGGACACGTGGTGTTCTTCCACCCGGGCAGCCGGCTGGCCATCGTCGGCGACGTGCTGTTCGCCGGCTCCATCGGGCGCACCGACTTCCCGCGCGGCGACCACGCCACGCTGATCGCCTCGATCCGCGAGAAGCTCTTCCCGCTCGGCGACGACGTCACTTTCGTGCCCGGCCACGGCCCGCGCTCGACCTTCGGCGACGAGCGCGCCGACAATCCCTACGTGGGGGACTACGCATGAGGGTGGCGATCCTCGAGGACGACCCGGTACACCGCGACACGCTGTCGGCCTGGCTGCGCGAGGCCGGCCACGACGTGCATGCCTTCCCCTGCGGGCGCGACTTCATCCGCAGCGCAGGGCGCGAGAGCTTCGACCTCTACCTGCTCGACTGGACCCTGCCCGACATGACCGGCCACGACGTGCTGCGCTGGGCGCGCGAGGACCGCGGCGACGACGTGCCGGCCATCTTCACCACCGCGCGCGACGCCGAGGAGGACGTGGTGGCCGCGTTGTCCGTTGGTGCGGACGACTACATCGTCAAGCCGATGCGCCGCTTCGAGACCCTGTCGCGCATCGAGGCGGTGATGCGGCGGGCGCGCCCGGTGGCAGCCGATCCGGTGCTGGAAGTGGGCGCCTACCGCTTCGACACCGCGACGAAGGCAGCCAGCTGCGAGGGTGAGCCCGTGGCGCTGACCGAAAAGGAATTCGACCTGGCGGTCTTCCTGTTCCGCAACCTCGGCCGCCTGATCTCCCGCGGACACATGCTGGAGGCGGTGTGGGGGCGCAACCCCAATGTCGCCACCCGCACCGTGGACACCCACATCAGCCGGGTGCGCGCCAAGCTGGGCCTGCGTCCCGAGCGCGGTTTCCGCCTGAGCCCGACCTACAACTACGGTTATCGCCTGGAGCGGCTCGAAGCACCGCCGGTGGCTGCCGGCGACGCCGATGCCGCGCAGGGCGGGCAGCCACCCGTCGCAGCCCACCCGGAGGCGCACGCGGCCAGGCAGCAGATCGACGAACTCCAGCAGGAGCTCGACAAGGCGAGCCGCCTGTTGCGCCATGATCAGCTGACCGGCCTGCTGAGCCGGCGGGGCCTGGAAGAGCTGTTCGACAAGGAGGCCGCGCGCGCAGCGCGTCTCGCGCGCCCGCTGTGTCTGGCGGTGCTGGACCTGGACAATTTCAAGCAGATCAACGACGAACTGGGGCACAAGGCCGGCGATGAGGCGCTCCGGTATTGCGCCGAGGCAATCCGTCGCAACCTGCGCCCGCAGGATGGTGCCGGACGTTATGGCGGCGAGGAGTTCGTCATCGTCTATCCGGAGACCGGGCTGGAACAGGCCGCTACTGCCCTGGACCGGTTGCGCCGCGAGCTGGCGGACACGGCGTTCCGGGCCGGCGGTCAGGACATGGCGATCACCTTCAGCGGCGGGGTCACGGCCTGGCAGGCGGGCGAAAGCGCCGAGGCCGTGCTTGAGCGGGCGGACGAGGCGATGTACCGGGCCAAGCGGGCCGGCAAGGACAGGGTCATCGCCGTGCAGGCACCGGCAGCGGTCGACGAAATCGGATGAGGTTCGGGGCGCCGACGAAGGGGGTATTGGTGTGCGGGATGCCGATTTTGCGTGATTTTGCAATTGACGGCGGGCATCGGTGATTAGAATCGACCGCCTTCCACCTTCCCCTCTGGCGCCCTCATGACGTTCCGCCGTATTCCCGTCATCATCCGTGGCCTGCTGTTGAGCGGGCTGGTCCTCGCAGCCGGCGCTGCCGTGGCCGACGACATCCGCTACCGGGTGGTCGCCGGCGACACCCTGATCGGCCTGGGCGAGCGCTTCCTCGCGCGGCCGTCGGCCTGGCCCCGCCTGCAGCAGCTCAACGGCGTGGCCGATCCCTACAGCATCCCGGTCGGCACCGTGCTGCGCATCCCGCGCGGCATGCTGCGTCCGGAGCCGCGCGCCATGCGGGTCGAGGCGGTGAGCGGCGCGGCGCTGGCCGACGGCCGCGCGCTGGCCGCCGGGGACGAGGTGAAGTCGGGCGCCCGGCTCAGTACCGGCGCCGACGGCCACGTATCCCTGCGCCTGCCCGACGGTTCCACGCTGGAACTGCCCGCGCGCTCGCGCCTGCAGGTCGAGCGCCTGCACGGCCATCCGGACCTGGCCGGCGAGGACGTCGGCCTGCGTCTGGAAGAGGGCCGGGTGGAATCCCATACCGAGCCGCAGCGCGGACCCGCGGCGCGCTACCGCATCGAGACGCCCACCGCGGTGATCGGCGTGCGCGGCACCGATTTCCGCGTGGCCAACGACGCGCAGACCGGCATCAGCCGCGCGGAAGTGACCCACGGCCGGGTCGAGGTCGGCGCGCGCGGCGTGCGCCGGGCGCTCGACGCCGGCTTCGGCCTGCTCGCCGACGGCTCCCGCGCCCTGGGCCGTCCGCAGCCCCTGCCGCCGGCGCCCGACCTCGGCGGCTGGCCGACCCTGTTCATCGAGCCGGTGGTGCGCTTCGCCCTGCCGGCGGTCGACGGCGCCGAGCGCTGGCGGGTGCAGGTCGCCGCAAACCCGGACTTCCGTCCGGTGCTGGCCGAGCGCAGCGCGCGCGGCGAGGTCCGCTTCGACGGACTGCCGGACGGCGAATACCACCTGCGCGCCCGCCTGGTCGATGCGCAAGGCCTGGAAGGCCACGACGCGCTGCACAGCTTCCGCCTCAAGGCCCGGCCGGAACCGCCCTTCCCCGGCCAACCGGCCGATCTCGGCAAGGCGCCTGCCGGCCCGGTGAACTTCGTCTGGAGCGGTGCGCCGGAGGCGGCGAGCTACCGCTTCGAACTGGTCGCTGGCGAGGATTTCAGCGCACCCGGGACGGTGCGCGAAGCCCTGACCGATACCGGCCTGCGTCGTGAGCTGGCCCCGGGTAGTTACCGCTGGCGGGTGGCCAGCGTGCGCGCCGACGGCGACCACGGACCGTGGTCCGCCGTGTCGCGCCTGGTGGTGCGCGAGCCCGCGGCCGTGCCCGAACCGCCGGAAGTGGGCGAGGACACGCTGGCCTTCCGCTGGGCCGGCGAGCCGGGCCAGCGTTTCGACTACCAGTTCGCCGTGCAGGACGACTTTGCCGAAGTGCTGCATGCCGGCACGGTCGCCGAACCGGCGGTGCAGCTGCCGCGTCCGGCGCCGGACACCTACTACATGCGCGTGCGTGCGATCGACGCCGACGGCTTCGTCGGCGCCTGGTCCGGCGCGCAGCGCATCATCGTTCCGGCCGACTTCCCGTGGTGGATGTTGCTGCTGCCGCTGCTCGCGCTCTGAACGGCCTGCGCCGCCTGGTCGGCCAGCCGCTGGCCGAGTGGCTGGCGGTGACCGTGGTGTGCGCCGGGCTGGCCGGCGGCGCGGCCTGGAACGGCTGGCTGTGGCGGGTGGACAGCCTGCTCTACGACGCGGCCATGGCCACCCAGCGCCTGCCGGCCGACCCGGCGGTGGCCATCGTCGCGATCGACGACCACAGCCTCGCGGAGATCGGTCGCTGGCCCTGGCCGCGAGCAGTGCATGCGGCGCTGATCGAGCAGCTTGCACAGGCCGGCGCCGACGTGGTCGCGCTGGACATCATCCTCGCGGAGTCCGACCCGGAGGAGCGTGCCGGCGATGCGGCGCTCGCACGGGCGATGGCCGCGCACGGCCGCGTGGTGCTGCCGGTCACCCACGGCACCCGTGCGGCGGCCAGCGCGGGCGAGGCCCTGCCGGCAGCGCCCTTTGCCGAGGCGGCCGCGGCGCTCGGCCACATCCACATCGAACTCGACCCGGACGGCATCGCGCGCAGCGCCTACCTGTGGGAGGGCATGGGCAGCGCCCGCCACCCGCAGCTGGCGCTCGCCGCGCTGCAGTTGTACGACCCCGCCGCGGCGGCGCGGGCGGGTCGACCGCCGGCCGACGACCGGGCGCTGCCGGGCTGGCGGCGCGACGGCTGGTTCCACATCCCCTTCATCGGCCCGCCGGGCAGCTTCCGCTATCTCTCCTACGCCGACGTGCTGCGCGGTGAACTGCCGTCCGGCGCACTGGCCGGCGCGGTGGTGCTGGTGGGTGCCTCCGCGGTGGGCATGGGCGACATCGTGCCCACGCCCACCTCGGGCCATGCACGGCCGATGCCGGGGGTGGAGGTGCACGCCAACGTGTTCAACGCCCTGCGTCAGGGGATCGCGGTGGTGCCGGTCGGCCGCCTCGCCGGGGCGGCGTTCGCGGTGCTGGCGGTGGCGGGCCTGCTGCTCGCCATGCTGCGTGCCGGGCCGCGCTTCACCCTGGTGGTGGCCTTTGCGGTGTCGGCGGCGGTGCTCGCCGGCAGTTGGGCGCTGCTCGCGCTCGGCCAGCTGTGGCTGCCGCCGGCTGGCGCGCTGGCCGGCTGTCTGCTGGCCTATCCGTTGTGGAGCTGGCGCCGCCTGGAAGCGGCGCAGCGCTATCTCGATACCGAGCTGGCCGCGCTGCGTGGCCTGGCCGGTCCGTTCGATACCGGCACGGTGCAGGCCGCACCGCCGGGTTCGATCGATCCCTTCCGCGCCCGCATCGCGGTGGTGCGCGACGCCGCACGGCGCGAGCGTGCCCTGCAGCGCTTCGTCGCCGATACCCTGGACGCGCTGCCGGTGGGGGTGCTGGTGGCGGATCCGGCCGGCCGGATCCGCCTGGCCAACCGCCGTGCCGCGGACCTGCTGGGCAGCGGGAGCGCCGAGGCCCAGGGCGAGATGCTCGCTGCCATGCCCTGGCCGGCTGGGCAGGCCTTCGCCGGCGGGCTGCCGATGCCCGCTGCCGGCGGCGGCTGCGTCATCGAGACCGACCAGGCGGACGGCGGCGCATTGATGGTCAGCGTCGGCGGTCTGTACGACGAGCAGGGCGGGCCGCTCGGTGCGGTGTTCGGCCTCTCCGACATCGCGCCGATCCGCGCGGCGCAGCGCAGCCGCGAGGACCTGATGTACTTCCTTTCGCACGATCTGCGCGCGCCGCTGGCCTCCATCCTCACCCTGCTCGACGGCCACCCTGCGGCCGGGGACATGACGGCGGGGAAGGCGCGGCTGGAGGGCTATGCGCGCCAGGCGCTCGGCATGGCCGACAAGCTGCTGCGCCTGGCGCGCGCCGAGGCGCTGCAGGCGGACAGCTTCAGCGAGGTGGCGCTGGAGATGCTGCTGATGGATGCCGCCGATGAAGTGTGGGCTCTCGCGCGCGGCCGCGAGCAGCGGGTCGTCACCCGCTTCGCGCCCGGAATCGAGGAGGAGGAGGCCTGCCTGGTCATGGGCGACCGCGAACTGCTGTTCCGTGCGGTGGTGAACCTGCTGACCAATGCCATCAAGTATTCGCCACGCGGCGCGGAGATCCGGCTGGCGCTCGCTGCCGAGGCCGGCGGCTGGGCGGTCGCGGTGCAGGATAGCGGCTGCGGCATCGCGCCGGAGAATCTGTCGCGCCTGTTCCGCCGCTTCGGCCGCATCGGCGCCCAACATGGCCCGGCGGTCGAAGGCGTGGGGCTCGGCCTGCTGATGGTGAGCACGGTGGCCGAGCGCCATGGCGGCTCGGTGTCGGTGCGCAGCGAGGAGGGTGCGGGCAGCACCTTCACCCTGTTCCTGCCCGCCATGCGCTGACGCCGGTCAAACGGGCGGCGCCCCGGCGCGAGGCCAACGGGGCGCCCGGGCAAGGCCCGCTAGGCCTTCAGCGCGCCTTCAGCGCGTCGCGGATCTCGCGCAGCAGCTTGACGTCTTCCGGCTCGGGCGCGGGCTCCGGCGGCGGTGCCGGCGGTTCGGCGCGCTTGAGGCGGTTCATCGCCTTGATGGCGACGAAGATCGCGAAGGCGATGATCATGAAGTCGATGGCGGTGTTGATGAAGGAGCCGTACTTCACCAGCGGCGCGCCGGCCTTCTCGGCTTCGGCCAGGGTTTCGAAGACCTGGTCGCCGAGGTTGATGTAGAGATGGCGGAAATCCACCCCGCCCAGCAGCCGGCCGATGATGGGCATCACGATGTCCTTGACCAGCGAATCGACGATCTTGCCGAAGGCGCCGCCGATGATGACGCCCACGGCAAGATCGACGACGCTGCCGCGCATCGCGAATTCCTTGAATTCCTTGATGAAGCTCATGCTGGGTTCTCCTGGTCGAAGGGGTGGAAGCGCGGCGGGAATTGTCGTTGTCCGCACCCTCGCATCATAGCCAGTGGCTCGCGCGGCGCACAATCTCGGCGATGCCGCTACCATCGAGCCCCGGAGGACCATCCTGAACCCACCGATGAAGCTGCTGCGCCGCCTCGTTCTCGCCCTGCTGTTCCTCGCGCTGATCGGCGGGCTGGCGCTCGGCCTGCTCGCCTGGCGCGCAGGGGAGTGGCTGCGCGGTGCGGCGGAAGACGCCCTGCAGGCGAGGCTGTTGCCGCAGGTGACGTTGGCCGAACCGGTCGAATGGCGGGTCTGGCCGCTCGGGCAGGTGCGCCTGCGCGGCCTGGTGCTGCGCGGCCCGGATGGCACGCCGCTGGCCGCGGTGGACGAGATCGCCGCCGGCTTCGCGTTCGGCGAGCTGCTGGCCGATCGGCCGCGCATCACCACGCTCGATGTCCGCGGCCTGCACCTGAAGGTGGATATCGACGGGCAGGGCCGCCCCAGCCCGCTCGACTGGCTGCTGCCTGCCGCCCCGCAGGAAACTGCAGGCGCGCCGCCGGCCCCGGTCATCGGCCGGTTGACGCTGGCCGATACGGAAGTGCTGCTGGACTATCCCGCCCGGGACCTGCGCCTGCGGGCGCTGCTGCCGCAACTGGCGGCCGGACCGGTGGCGATGGGCGAGGTCGGCCGCCTGCGGCTGACGGCGCGCATCGAGCTGACCGGGCCGCTGGCCGGCGAACTGGCGGTGGATGGGGAGACGGGCTATCGCCTCGATGCGCAAGGCATCCGGCTCGATGCGCTGACGGCCGGACTGAGCGGACAGCTGGACGGGGTGTGGCGGTTGGACGAAGGCCGCCTGGAAATCGCCGCCGCACGCATCGCGGCCGGCGAGGGGGTTCAGCTGGAATCGGCGGACTTCGCGGCGCAGGCGGACGGCCCGCAGGGGCCGCTGAAGCTGTCGGCCAGAATCGATCAGGCCGGCATGGCCGTGAGCCGCTGGCAGGCGGCGGGCAGGGCGGCGTTCGCCGCGCCGCGCATCGAGATCGATGCCGCCACCGCCTTCCATGGCGAGGGCGATGTCCTGTCCGGCAGCGAGGGCGATGTCCTGTCCGGCACGCTGGAGGGTAGGCTCGCCGGCAGCGCGCTGAGCGGGCGCTGGTCCTGGCCGCTGCGCGCTGACGGCGTGCCCGACCTGCAGCTCGCGATCGACGCGCTCGACCTCGATGCGCTGCGCGCGCGCCTGCCGTCCGCCGACACGGACGGCGGGACGCCGCGCTGGGAGGACTGGCCGCTCACCGCCGAGGTGCTCGTCGGCCGCCTGCGCTTGGGCGGGATGGAAAGCCGCAACGCCCGGCTGAGCCTTCGTGGCCCGCCGGTCGCGCGCTGATCAGCGGCCCACCACCTCGATCTCCAGCGTGCCCACGCCGGCGATGCGTCCGCTCAGGCGGTCGCCCGGCACCACCGGCCCCACCCCTTCCGGCGTGCCGGTGAAGATCAGGTCGCCGGGCATCAGCCGGTAGTAGCGAGAGAAGAAGGCGATCACCTCGGGCACCGACCAGATCATGTCGGCCAGGTCGCCGTGCTGGCGCGTCTCGCCATTGACCTGCAGGCTGATCTCGCCGGCCGCCAGCACCTTGCCGGCGGCCGGCACGATGGCCGAGATCGGCGCCGCGCCGTCGAAGGCCTTGCCGATGTCCCAGGGCCGCCCCTTGGCCTTGGCCTCGGCCTGCAGGTCGCGCCGGGTCATGTCCAGTCCCACCGCATAGCCCCAGATGCAGCCGGCGGCCTGCTCGGCGCTCAGGTCCGCACCGCCGGCGCCCAGGGCCACCACCAGTTCCAGCTCGTGATCCACGCTGCGCGTGGCCGGCGGGTAGGGGAAGCGGCCGCACTCGCCTTCGGCCACCGACAGCACCGCATCGGCCGGCTTGGTGAAGAAGAAGGGCGACTCGCGGGTCGGGTCCGCCCCCATCTCGCGGGCATGGGCGGCATAGTTGCGCGCCACGCAGTAGATCCGCCGCACCGGGAACAACCCGCCGCCGACCACCGGCACGGCCGGTTGCGCGGGCGCTGCGATCACGTACTTGTCCGACATGCTGACTCCTGTTGGGTTGGCGACATTGCCCGCCGATTGTCGCATCCCAGCGGGCGGAGGTGAGCGCGGCACAGTCGGAAACGGCCCGCAGCGGCAGGCGCCGCGGCGCCCGGCCCGGTCAGGAGGCGCCGGCATGCTTCGTGCACCGATGGTCCGTGCTTGACCTTGCCGCCTCGCGGTGTTTTAATGCGAATCATTCTTGTTGTACTTAAGCTTACACGTAATGGAACAGCGTCCACATCACGATGAGAGCGATGCAGCCGACGCGGCCTTCGACCTGCCCGAGACGGCGCTCGCGCGCTGCGGCGAGCAGCCGATCGCCAGCGAGAAGCTGCTGCAGGGTCGCTCGTGCGTGATGATCCGCCATGGCGACGCGCTGTATGCCTTGCGCGCCACCCGGGCGGGCAAGCTGATCCTGACCAAGTAGGCAGGCCGGCGGCGCGGCGTGCCGCGCTGTTCGCAACCACCATCAGGGGCTAGACTGACATGTACGTCTGTGTGTGCAACGCGGTGACCGAGCGTCATATTCACGATGCCGTGGAGGGTGGCGTGCGGCGTATGCGCGATCTGCGCGACCACCTCGGGGTGGCCGCCGATTGCGGTCGTTGCGCAAGCTGCGCGCACTCCTGCCTGAAGTCGGCACTCGGCTCGCAGGCGGCTGGTGCGCCGCAGGCGTTCCCCGCGGCTTTTTCCCTGATGGAGGCACGATGAAAGGCGACAAGAAGGTCATCCAATACCTGAACAAGCAACTGACGATCGAACTGACCGCGATCAACCAGTACTTCCTGCATGCGCGGATGTACAAGAACTGGGGTCTCGTCCGCCTGGGCAAGCACGAATACGAAGAATCCATCGAGGAGATGAAGCACGCCGACAAGCTGATCGAGCGCGTGCTGTTCCTCGAAGGACTGCCCAACCTGCAGAACCTCAACAAGCTGCTGATCGGCGAGAACGTGCCGGAGTGCATCCAGGGCGATCTCAAGCTGGAGACCGAGGGCCGTGCGCTGCTGGTCGAGGCGATCGCCTACTGTGAGTCCTGTAAGGACTATGTGTCCCGCGAGATCCTCGAAGACATCCTCGAGGACACCGAGGAGCACATCGACTACCTGGAAACGCAGATCGACCTGATCGACAAGGTCGGCCTGCAGAACTACCTGCAGTCGCAGATGGACGGCGGCTCCTGAGCCGCGCCGGGCGGCCCGGACGCGCCGCACGCCAGCCATGCCCCGCCGCGTCGCGGGCTAGCCAGCGCCAAGATACGAACAGGACTGGTTTGCCATGTTACCGACGATGCGAGGACTTCCTGCGCGGCTGGCGAGTGCCGCGTTCGCCGCCCGGCGGGTGGCGCTTTACCTGGTGGTTGCCGCGGTGCTGATGAACCTGGCGATGGGGCCGCTGCTGCCCGTTGCCGGGCTCTGAACGGGCAAGCCGGAAAGCGGACTCATGAGCCTAGCCGACCGGGCGTTGCCTGCCCCTGCATTCTTCCCCGTCGCCGAGCGGGCGCCGGCGCGCGAACGCGCGGCGCCGGTTCGTGCGCGCGCACCGCGGTCCGCGGGGCCCGGGCGGCCGCGACCCATGCGCTTGCGCAGGCGTACTCGAGGCCTGGCGCTGGCGCTGGTCATGGCGGCGCATGCCGCGGGTCTGTATGCGATCGCGCGCGCCGACTTCAGTCCGGCGCTGGTGGCGGCAGCGCCGCTGCAGGTCGCGCTGATCGAAGCGGCGCAGCCGGCGCCGCCGCCGGAAGTGCCGCCGGCACCGGTGCCCCCGCCCGAGCCGGTGGTCAAACCCAAGCCCGTCCCGGTGGCCAAGCCCAAGCCGCGCCCCGCGCCGCCTCCGCCCAAGCCGGTCAGCAAGGCGCCGACCGCGCTGACCGCGGAGACCCCGCCGGAGCCCGAACCGCCCGCCGCTGCCGCGCCGGCCGAACCGGCGCCGCCCGCTCCGCCGGCACCCGCTGCGGCGCCAGCCGCGCCCTCGCGTGCCGCGCCGGGGCCGAGCACGCCGGTGGTGACCGCGGCGCGCTTCGACGCCGACTACCTCAACAATCCGCCCCCGGCGTATCCTCCCCTCTCGCGGCGGATGCGCGAGGAAGGCCGGGTGATGCTCCGTGTGCGGGTGTCTGCCGAGGGGCTGCCGGCCGAGATCGAACTGTCCGCCAGCTCCGGTTCCGGGCGGCTCGACCGTGCCGCGACCGACGCTGTGCGCCGCTGGCGCTTCGTGCCCGCGCGCCAGGGCGATCGCGCGGTTGCCGCCTGGGTGCTGGTGCCCATCGTCTTCAAACTGGAAGGATCCTGAACGTGGAAATGCAGCAAACCTTCGGTCTGGCCCACCTGTGGGCGCAGTCCGACCTGGCGATCCGCCTGGTGGCCTTTGCGCTGGTGCTGATGTCGGTGACCAGCTGGTACCTGATCCTGGTGCGCGTGGTGCGTCAGTTGCAGGCTCGCCGCCATGACCAGGCGGTGGAAGCCTTCTGGGCGGCGTCCGACCTGCAGGACGGCCTGGCCCGCCTGCGCAAGCTGGCGCCGGATTCGCCCTTCGAGGCGCTGGCGCGCCAGGGCGCCGCGGCGGCCGAACATGTGCGCCAGCACACACACCAGCAGTCGCTGGGCGGCAAGCTCGATGCCGAGGAGTTCGTCACCCGCGCGCTGCGCAAGTCGATCGCGCTGTCCACCGCAAAGCTGGAAGCCGGGCTGACCATGCTGGCCTCCATCGGCTCGACCGCGCCCTTCATCGGCCTGTTCGGCACCGTGTGGGGCATCTACCACGCGCTGGTGAACATCAGCGTCTCCGGCATGGCCACCCTGGACAAGGTGGCCGGCCCGGTCGGCGAGGCGCTGATCATGACCGCCTTCGGCCTGTTCGTCGCCATCCCCGCAGTGCTGGCCTACAACGCGGTCAGCCGCGCCAACCGGCTGGAGCTCTCCGAGCTCGACGCCTTCGCCCACGACCTGCACGCCTGGTTCACCACCGGTTCGCGCCTGGCCGCCCATCCCGATGCCGGCGCGGCGCGCGAGGCGGGCGGGGCCAGGACCGTGGCGCTGCGTCCCAGCGCGGGAGCGGCATGATGGCTTTCGGTGGATTCAACCAGGGTGGCGGACAGGCGCCGATGAGCGAGATCAACATGGTGCCGCTGATCGACGTGATGCTGGTGCTGCTGATCGTGTTCATGATCACCGCGCCCTTGCTCACCCACGGCGTCAAGATCGACCTGCCGGCCGCCTCCAGCGACCCCAACGTGGAAAAGCCCGAGACCGTGACCCTGGCGATGGACGGCGAGGGCAAGCTGTTCTGGAACGACCAGCCGCTGGCCGATGCCGATCTGGCCGTCCGTCTGGCCGATGCCGCGGCAGCCACGCCGCAGCCGGAACTGCACCTGCGCGCCGACCGCGAGACGCGTTACCAGAAGATCGCCGAGGTGATGTCGGCCGCGCGTGAGGCCGGGGTGCAGAAGATGGGCTTCATCACCGTCCCGGCGCGGTAGGCGCGGCCTTCGGGGAAACGAGAGCCGTATCGCGGCCAAGGCCGCTCCTGCCGCGGAAACGAAGAAGGCCGCCTTGCCGGGCGGCCTTCGCATGACGGGGCGGGGCGAGGGGCTCAGCCGCGCTTGCCGCGCACCCGGATGATCACGTCGACCTCTTCGAGTTCGATGTCCGGCGGCAGCTGCGGCACGCCGACCACCTGCAGTTCGTCGGCGGACACGTCGGTCAGCTCGCCGGTGGTCACGTCGTAGAGGTGGTAGTGCGGGTCGGTGTTGGAATCGAACACCACGCGATCCGGATCGACGATCAGTTCCTTGACCAATTTCTTCTCACGAAACAGCTTGAGCGTGTTGTAGACCGTTGCCCGGGAAGTCTCCGGCACCGTCGCCCGGACTTCGCTGAGCACCTGGTCGGCGCTCATGTGTACCGGCCGCGGCAGCAGCACGCGGGCGATCTCCAGGCGTTGCAGGGTGACCGGAATGCCGGCGGCACGCAGGCGCGCGGTCATCTCCCGGGTCGTGAGTCTGTCCATCTCTGCGGAGGTCCGTATTGATCCTGATCAGGGTTTTCGCCGGCCTTGCCCGCCGGTCATTTGGATGAAATCTACGTGACGACCGGCGGTCTGTCCACCTGCCGGACGATGACGACCGTGCACTGCAATACGATACAAACCGAGCGTCATTGCTCCAATATCCTTCATTCCCGTCGCACAAACGATTGCCTGACGCCTGCCGAGACATGAGCCGAACCGCTTCCACCGCCCCGCGTACCCGCCGTACCCCCATCATCGTCGTGACCATCCTGCTCGCCCTGGCCGCCGGAGGGGGCTACCTTGCCTGGCAGCACCTGCGCGGCAGCGCCTCGCCGGCCGAGCAATACCAGCTGGTCGCGGTGCAGCGCGCCGACGTGGAGGATCTGGTCACCGCCACCGGCACCCTGCAGCCGCGCGACTACGTGGACGTGGGCGCGCAGGTGTCCGGCCAGCTCAAGCGTTTTCATGTGGAGGTGGGCAGCGAGGTGAAGGCCGGCGACCTGCTGGCCGAGATCGACGCCACCGTGCTGCAGAGCAAGGTCGATGCGACCCGTGCGCAGCTGCGCAACCTGCGCGCCCAGCTCACCGACCGCGAGTCGAGCCTGACGCTGGCCGAGATCCAGCACCGCCGGCAGCAGAACCTGATCGCCGAAGAGGCCACCACCACCGAATCGCTGCAGCAGGCCGAGGCCACGCTGCGCTCGGTGCGTGCGCAGATCGAGGCGCTCAAGGCGCAGATCGACCAGGTCGAGTCCAACCTGCGCGCCGACGAGGCCAATCTGCAATACACCCGCATCGAGGCGCCGATCGCCGGCACCGTGGTGTCGATCTCCGCGCGCCAGGGCCAGGCGCTCAACGCCACCCAGCAGGCGCCGGTGATCCTGCGCGTGGCCGACCTGTCCACCATGACCGTGCAGACCCAGGTGTCCGAGGCCGATGTCGGCCGCCTGCGCCTGGGCATGGATGCCTACTTCACCACCCTGGGCAACCCGGGGCAGCGGTGGACCGGCAGCTTGCGCAAGATCGAGCCCACGCCGACGGTGACCAACAACGTGGTGCTCTACAACGCGCTGTTCGACGTGCCCAACCCGGACCGCCGGCTGATGACGCAGATGACCGCGCAGGTGTTCTTCGTGGTCGCGCGCGCGGCCGATGCGCTGAGCGTGCCGATGGGGGCGCTGTCCAATCTCGCCGGGGCAGGGGTGCGCTCGCCGGGCGCTGCGGCCGCCAGGACCGGCGCGGGCAACGGCGCCGCGGCGACCGAGCGCATGCGCCGGCCGTCGGCCGAGGGCAACGGACGGGCAGGGCGCCCGCGTGACGCAGCAGGGCCGCGCAGCGCCACGGTGCGCGTGCTCGCCGGCGACGGCAGCATCGAGGAACGTCAGGTTCAGGTCGGCGTGACCAGCCGCATCGCGGCGCAGATCGTTGACGGCCTGCAGGAGGGCGAACAGGTGGTGGCCGGCCTGCGCCTGGCCTCCGCCGGCGGCCAGCAGGGCGGGCCGATGCCGAGGCTGCCGCGCTGATGAAGGCCGAGACCGCTCTTGCCGACCTGCCCGCCGAAGCGCCGGCCGTGCCGCTGATCGAGTTGTCCGGGGTGACCCGCAGCTTCCACAGCGGGGAACTGGCGGTGCAGGTGCTGCACGGCATCGACCTCGCCATCCATCCCGGCGAGTTCGTCGCCATCGTCGGCGCCTCGGGCTCGGGCAAGTCCACGCTGATGAACATCCTCGGCTGCCTGGATCGTCCCAGCGGCGGCAGCTACCGCTTCATGGGCCGCGACGTGGCGGCGCTGGACGGCGACGAACTGGCCCGCCTGCGGCGCGAGGAGTTCGGCTTCGTCTTCCAGAGCTACAACCTGATCGGCAGTGCCACCGCGCTGGAGAACGTCGAGGTGCCGGCGGTGTATGCCGGCATGCCGCCCGCCGAGCGCCACGCGCGGGCGGCCGAGCTGCTCACCGAACTGGGCCTGGGCGACCGCCTGGACCACCGCCCCGGCCAGCTCTCGGGCGGCCAGCAGCAGCGCGTGTCGATTGCCCGCGCGTTGATGAACGGCGGGCGCATCATCCTTGCCGACGAGCCGACCGGTGCGCTGGACAGCCGCAGCGGCGCCGAGGTGATGCGCCTGCTCGGCGAGCTGTCGGCGGCCGGGCACACCATCATCCTGATCACCCATGCGCGCGAGGTGGCCGAGGCGGCCGACCGGGTCATCGAGATCCGCGACGGCCTCATCCAGTCCGACCCCGGCCCGCGCCCGCCGGCGCGCGACGAGCCAGACTTCACGCCGCACGTGGACCGCAGCTCGCCGCTCACCGACCTGGTGGAGGCCGCGCGCACCGCGGTGCGTGCCCTGCGCGCCAACGTCTTCCGCACCATCCTCACCCTGCTCGGCATCGTCATCGGCGTCGCTTCGGTGATCACCATGCTGGCGATCGGCGACGGCGCCAAGCGCGCGGTGGTCGACAGCATCAGCGCCATGGGCAGCAACCTGATGATGGTGCGTCCCGGTGCGCCCAACATGCGCGGGCGCGGCAGCATCGTCACCCTGGTGCCGGAGGACGTGGAGGCCATTCGCGAACTGCCCAACGTGCTGGCCGCAGCCCCCGAACAGAGCAGTTCGGTGACGGTGCGCCGCGCCGACCTGGACCATCGCACCGAGGTGGTCGGCACTGCCGCCGACTACGTGGTGGCGCGCACCTGGCCGGTGGCCAGCGGCACCTTCTTCTCGGTGGAGGACGAGACGCGCTACGCGCCGGTGGCGGTGATCGGCCAGACGGTGGCCAATGCGCTGTTCCCCGACGGCGTCGAGCTGGGTGGCTTCATCCTGATCAACAACATCCCCTTCCAGGTGGTCGGGGTGATGGCGCCCAAGGGCGCCACCTCCTGGGGGCAGGACCAGGACGACGCCATCTTCGTGCCCTACACCACCGCCAGCCTGCGCCTCACCGGCCAGCGCCACCTGCGCAACGTCACCGTCGCGGTCGAGGATGTGGAGCAGATCGATCGCACCCAGGAGGAGGTCCATGCGCTGTTGCTGACCCGCCACGGCACCGAGGATTTCCAGATCCGCAACATGGCCTCGCTGATCGAGAGCGTGTCGGCCACGCAGAACACCATGACCATCCTGCTCGGCTCGATTGCGGCGATCTCGCTGCTGGTCGGCGGCATCGGGGTGATGAACATCATGCTGGTGTCGGTCACCGAACGCACCCGCGAGATCGGCATCCGCATGGCCACCGGCGCGCGCATGAGGAACATCCTGCAGCAGTTCCTGGTCGAGGCGCTGGCGGTGTCCGCGCTCGGCGGGCTGGTGGGCGTGGCCGCCGGGCTGGGCGTGGCGGCCATCGTCGAGGCCTTCGGCACGCCCATCCAGTATTCGCTCGCCCCGGTGCTGCTCGCCTTCGGCTGCGCCTTCGCCACCGGTCTGGTCTTCGGCTTCCTGCCGGCGCGCAAGGCCGCGCGGCTCGACCCGGTGGTCGCCCTCGCTTCGGAGTGATAGTCCGCATGATCCTGAATTCGCAACACCCCCTGCGGTGGCCGGCGTCCCGCCTGCGCAGCACCGCGCTCGCCTTTCTGGGCGCGGGCCTGGTCGCTGGCTGCGCCCTGCCGCTGAAACATCCCGGCGCCCAGCTCGACCTGCCGGCCAGCTGGGACGAGGCCGCGGTGGCGGCGCCCGCGGATAAGGCGGTGGACGCCGACTGGTGGCGCAGCTTCTCGGCGGCCGAACTGGAGGCCCTGGTGGCCGAGGCGCTGTCCGGCAGCCCGGACGTGGCGGTGGCCACCGAGCGCGTGCTGCAGGCCGAGATCGCGGTGCGCAGCGCCGGCGCCTCGCTGTTTCCCACCCTCAACCTGAACGCCGCCACCAACCGCGGCGAGACACGCGAGCGTACCGACCTGGGCACGGTGTCCACCCGCAGCGAGGCCTCCTCCGCAGCCCTGGCGATCAGCTACGAGATCGACATCTGGGGCAGCAACATCGCCAACTGGCAGGGCAGCAAGGCCACCCTGAACGCCACCCGCTACGACTTCGAGGCCACCCGCCTGTCGCTCACCGCGGGCGTGGCCAATGCCTACTGGCAGGTGCTGGCCTTGCGCGAACGGCTGGAGATCGCGCGGCGCAACCTCGCCATCGCCGAGCGCCTGTTCGCGGTCGTCGAAGCGCGCTACCGCTACGGGGCGGCCTCCGCGCTGGACCTGAGCCGCCAGCGCAGCACCGTGCTGGCCGCGCGCGACGCCCTGTTGCCGCTGGAGGTGCAGGAGCGCCAGAGCCTGCGCGCGCTGGCGATTCTGGTCGGCCGGGTGCCGCAGGGCTTCGAGGTGAGCGGTCGCAGTCTGGACGGCCTGGCGGTGCCGGCGGTCGCCCCGGCGCTGCCCGCCGGCTTGCTGGTACGCCGCCCGGACCTTGCCGCCGCCGAGGCCCGCCTGGCGGCGGCCGACGCGAACATCGCGGTGGCGCGCGCAGCCCTGTTTCCGCTCAAGCTGCAGATCGGTCTGTCGAGCGCGGTGTCCAGCCCGGAGTTCGGCTTTGGCGGGCTCGCCAACCCGGTCAATACCGCCAATCTGACGCTGTCGCTGATGCAGGCGATCTTCGACGGCGGCCGGCTGCGCGGGCAGGTGCAGACCAGCGAATCGCAGCGTCGCGTGCTGGTGGAGAACTGGCGCAAGGCTGTGCTCACCGCGCTCAAGGAAGTGGACGATGCGCTGGCCGCGGCCGAGCGCAGCCGCATCCAGGAGGGCACCCAGCGCGAGATCCGCGACGAGACCGCGCGCGCCCTGCGCCTGTCGGAGCTGCGCTACAAGGAAGGCAGCGATGGCCTCACCACCTTGCTGGACGCGCAGCGCAGCCTGTTCTCCGCCGAGGACCAGTTGGTGCAGCAGCGCCTGGCGCGCCTGAGCGCGACGGTGGATCTGTACAAGGCCCTGGGTGGTGGCTGGCAGCATCCGGACGCTGCCGCCAGGCTCGTGTCCGGGGGCTGACTTCGCAAGGCGCGGGCCGGTGGCCGCGGCGCGATTGTTGCGGCGTTGCAACACAAGGAATCGAAAGAATGTATTCAGAAGTGAGAATTGTTATCATGCGCAAATAGTTCGTAATACATAGCCAGCCACCGGCGCGCGAGCCTGGAAGCCAGCCAGACCTTTGTAATTGCCAAGAGGGGATTCCATGGCTCACCTTCCGTCCCGCGCCGGCGCGCCGGCGCTGCGACCCTGCGTTGCTGCGCTGCTGGCCGCGTTCTCGTTTTCCGCACTGGCCCAGGAGGCCGATAACCAACTGGGCGAGGTGGTCGTCTCGGCCACCGGCTTCGAACAGAAGATCACCGATGCGCCGGCCAGCATCTCGGTGGTGACCCAGGAGGAGCTCGCCAAGAAGCCCTACATGACCCTGATCGACGCGGTGCGCGAGCTGGAGGGCGTGGACGTCGGCGAGACCGCCGACAAGACCGGGCAGAAGACCATCAGCATGCGCGGGATGGGCTCCGACTACACCCTGGTGCTGGTCGACGGAAAGCGCCAGAACAACCACGGCGACATCTACCCGAACAGCTTCGGCGGCAACCAGTTCAACCACATCCCGCCGCTCGATGCCATCGAGCGCATCGAGGTGATCCGCGGCCCCGCGTCCACGCTGTACGGCGCCGACGCGCTGGGCGGGGTGATCAACATCATCACCAAGAAGAACGTGAGCAAATGGACCGGGTCGATCACCGTCGGCCGCAGCTTCCAGAGCGACGATGCCTTCGGCGAGGACACCACCACCGACTTCAGTCTGCGCGGCCCCATCGTGCCCGGCCTGCTGGCGATGAGCCTGCGCGGCAGCCTTTACGAGCGCGACGCCTCCAACCCGGAGTTCGAGGATGCCGTGGACCCGAATGGCGTGACCCGCACCCGGGTGCTCGGCTTCGGTGGCGGCGGCAAGACGGTCGACAACACCAACAAGGCGCTGGGCTTCAGCCTGTACCTGACGCCCACCGACAATCAGCGTATCAGCTTCGATTTCGACGCCTCGAAGCAGGTCTATGACAACAGCCCCTTCGAGTCGAACGGCACCATCGCCTATCCGCTCGGCACGGTCGACAGCATAGCCACCATCTGGCGTGCCAGCGGCGGCAAGGTCCAGCCGCGGGCAGGATATGCCGACGAGCAGGAGTTCACCCGCGACTCGTGGTCCATCAGCCATGAGGGCAAGTGGGACTTCGGTACCAGCTTCGTCGCGCTGTCCTATGTAGAGACCGACAATAACGGCCGTACCCTGCCCTTCACCGTGGCCGAGCGCGAGCTCCTGCAGCAGATCTACGACGCCGCCGGCCCCTATGCCGGCTTGAGCGTGGACGAGCGCAAGGCCATCGCCGAAGCCACCTTCCTGCCGCGGCGCAAGCGCACGCTGCAGAGCAACCAGTACACCCTGGACGGCCGCCTCGACATCCCGCTGTCCAACCTGGCCGGCGACCACCTGTTGGTGCTGGGTGGGCAGGTCATCCGCGGCGAACTGGAGGACGGCGTGTTCGGCATGGAATCGGGCGCCCCGGGCAAGGTCCAGGAACACAACATGTGGTCGGTGTTCGTCGAGGACAACTGGATGCCGACCGACGCCTTCACGCTGACCGCCGGCCTGCGCCACGACGACCACGAGATGTTCGGCACCAATCTCTCGCCGCGCCTGTACGGCACCTACAAGCTCGGCTCGCTGTGGACCCTGAAGGGCGGGATCAGCACCGGCTACAAGACACCCAAGACCACCGACCTCTATGACGGCGTCACCGGTTTCGGCGGCCAGGGCACCTCGCCCTTCGTCGGCAACCCCGACCTCAAGCCCGAGAAGAGCCGCAACACCGAGCTCGCGGTGTACTGGAACCATCCCAGCCGCCACAACTTCAACCTCACGGTGTTCCGCAACGACTTCAAGGACAAGATCATGTCCGGCGAGGCCACGCAGAGCTGCGACGTCACCGGCGGCGTGCGTCCGTGCGTGAATCTCGGTGACTACACCAGCCTCGGCTACACCAGCTACAGCCAGAAGATCAACGTGGACGAAGCCCGCATCCAGGGCGTGGAAATCGCCGGGCGCTGGCAGATGCTGAACACGCTGGCGCTGCGCGGCAACTACACCTACACCGACAGCGAGCAGCTGAGCGGCGCCGACAGGGGCCTGCCGCTGACCAACTCGGCCAAGCACATGCTCAACGCTACGCTCGACTGGCAGGCCATGCCCAAGCTCAACGTGTTCCTCACCATGGAGGCGCGCTCCAAGCGCTACCGTGGCAAGGACGCGGACAACAAGCCCCGCTACTTCAAGGACTACGAGGTCTTCCACCTCGGGGCGAGCTACGCGCTGTCGAAGAACTTCACGCTCAATGCGCGCGTGAACAACCTGCTGGACGAGGACTTCACCACCTACTCCTTCGTGAGCTGCACCAGCGGCAGCCAGTGCGTGGGCGGCTGGGCGCCGGAGGACGATTACAACAACAAGGACAAGGCCCGCAGTTTCTGGGTCAGCCTGAACGCCCGCTTCTGACGCGGTCGTGAGGTCGAAGGCGGGTCCGTCGCCGTTTGCGGCGCGACCCGCCCCGGCCCGCGCGCCGTCGTCCGGAGCTCCGGTGTTCCGGCCCTTGGCCGCAGCAAGGACACCTTTTCCGCACCCGATCCGTATGCCTACCTACCCTCCGCCTTCCGCTGACGCATCTTCCGCCACCGCCATCGCCGCGCCCGCGCCGCCTCGTGCGCGCCGGGCAGCGTGGCTGCGCACCCTGCACCAATGGCACTGGGTGAGCTCCGCGCTGTGTCTGTTCGGCATGCTGCTGTTCGCGGTCACCGGCATCACGCTCAACCATTCGGGTGCCATCGAGTCGCGCCCGCAGGTGGAGACGCGCAGCGCCGGCCTGCCGCAGGCGCTGCTCCTGGCCTTGCGCGAGCAGGCCGGGCGGATGGAGGGCGAGGAGGCCGCCTTGCCGCCGGCCGCGGAGCGCTGGCTGGCCGAGGTCCTCGACGTCCGGCCCGCCGGTCGTGCGGCCGAGTGGGCAGAGGACGAGGTCTATCTGGCGCTGCCGCGCCCGGGCGGCGACGCCTGGCTGAGGTTCGACCTGCAGAGCGGCGAGGCCGAGTACGAGCTGACCGACCGCGGGCTGATCGCCTGGCTCAACGACCTGCACAAGGGGCGCAACAGCGGCGCGGCCTGGAGCCTGTTCATCGACCTGTTCGCGCTGGCCTGCGTGGTCTTCTCGATCACCGGCCTGCTCATCCTGCAGGTCCACGCCGCCAGTCGCGCCGCCGTGTGGCCGGTGGTAGGCCTCGGGGTGGTGCTGCCGGCGCTGCTGGTCATCCTCTTTATTCACTAGTTGTGGAGCATCCCATGCACAAGACCGTGCTTCTCGCCCTCGGCCTGCTCGTGGCGGCGCCGGCGCTCTCCGCCGGCATCGAGGTCGACATCGAACTGCCGCGCATCGACGTGGCCGACTACCGGCGCCCCTATGTCGCGGTGTGGCTGGAACGCCCCGACAACAGCGTGGCCGCCAATCTGGCCGTCTGGTACGACGTGAAGATGCGCAACGGCGAAGGTACCAAGTGGCTGAAGGACATCCGCCAGTGGTGGCGGCGCGCCGGACGCGACATGCAGGTGCCGGTGGATGGCGTCACCAGCGCGACCCGCCATCCCGGCGCGCACCGGCTCGCTTTCACGGCCGGCGACGCGCCCCTGGGCGAACTGGCGGCCGGATCGTATCGCCTGGTGGTCGAGGCCTCGCGCGAGCACGGTGGCCGCGAAGTGCTGACGCTGCCCTTCGACTGGCCGCCGCGTGAGGCTGTGGTGCGCGAGGCGCGCGGGGAGCGCGAACTGGGCAAGGTCGCCGTGCACCTGAAGCCCTGAATTCCATCATCGACAGGAGTGTATTCACCATGATCAAGCACCGCATCGCCCTCGCCGCGCTGACCGCCACCCTGGCCGCACCGCTGGCCCAGGCCCACGAAACCTGGCTGGTGCCCTCGTCCACCGTGCTGTCCAGCAATGGCTATGTGACCGTGGATGCGGCCGTGTCGAACCAGGTCTTCCACTTCAACTACCGCCCCTTGAGCGTCGGCCAGAGCCTGTCCATCCTGGCGGCCGACGGTAGCGCGGTGCAGGCCGAGAACCTGGTGCAGGGCCAGCTGCGCAGCGTGTTCGACGTCAAGCTCGACGCCCCCGGCACCTACCGCATCGCGGTGGCCAACGCGGCCGTGATGGCGAGCTGGAAGGAGAACGGCCAGCCCAAGCGCATGCGCGGCACGCAGGCCGAGATCGCCGAGAAGGTGCCGGCAGGCGCCACCGACCTGGTGCTGCGCGAGAACGCCACGCGCATCGAGACCTTCGTCACGGTGGGCAGCCCCACCGAACTGAAGCCGGTGGGTGAGGGGCTGGAGATGGTGCCGGTCACCCACCCGAACGATCTGTACGCCGGCGAGGAGGTCAGCTTCGCCTTCCATGCCAACGGCCAGGTTGCCGGGCAGTTGAAGGTCGCCATCGTCGAGGGCGGTACCCGCTATCGCGACCAGCTCGACAAGGTGGAACTGCTCCCCGATGAGCAGGGGCGCATCCGGCATACCTTCGCCCGCCCCGGCCTGTACTACCTCAACGCGGTGATGACCGGCAAGAGCCCGAGCAACCCGGACATGGAACGCCGCATGGCCTACACCGCCACCCTGGAAGTCTTGCCGCAGTGAGGGGGCGAGGCCGCCCCGCAGTGACCGGATGCCCGGCATGCTGAGCACGCTGGATGCCGGCCGCTGGCTGGCGGCCGGCGGCGTTCTGGCCGCCTATGCCGCGCTGTGCTGGCAATGCCTGGGCAGGGCGCGGCGGCGCACGCCGTCGGCGTCGGAGACCGCCGCCGACGGCGTTCTGATCGCCTACGCCAGCCAGAGCGGGCAGGCGCTGGAGCTGGCCGAGCAGGCTGCGCAGACCCTGGGCACGGCCGGGGTGCCCGCCATCTGCCTGCCGCTGGAGCGCGTCGATCTCGCCCGCCTGCAGACCTGCCGGCAAGCGCTCTTCGTGGTCAGTACCTGCGGCGAGGGCGACGCGCCCGACAATGCGGCCGGCTTCGTCGATCGATACCTGCACGTGGCCGCGGACCTGCCCGCGCTGCGATACGGGGTGCTGGCCCTGGGCGATGCCAGCTATGCGCGTTTCTGCGCCTTCGGCCGCCGGCTGGACGCCTGGCTGCAGCGCAGTGGCGCCCGTCCCTTGTTCGACCGCATCGAGGTGGACCGCATGGCGCCCGCTGCGCTGGCGCACTGGCAGCACCGCCTGGCTAGTGTCGGCGGGCTGTCCGAAGCGTCTGCACCGGCGGTGACGCGCGCGCCCCTGCAGCACTGGTGCCTGCGCAGCAGCCGGCTGCTGAATGCCGGCAGTGCGGGCTGGCCGGTGTATCAGGTCGAACTGCAGGCGGTGGATGCCGCCGGCGCGCCGTGCGCGCTGCCCGACTGGGAGCCTGGCGACCTGCTGCAACTCTTCCCCCCCGGAGAGGATGAACGCCCGCGGGATTACTCGATTGCCTCGCTGCCCGCGAGCGGCATGGCGCAACTGCTGGTGCGCGAGGTGCGCGACGAGGACGGACGTCCGGGGTGCATGTCGGCCCTGCTCGGCGGTGCGGCGCAAACCGGGACGAGCTTCGCCGGCCGGGTGCGGGCGCACCCCGGCTTCCGCCTGGGCGCCAATGCCACCCGGCCGCTGATCCTGATCGGCAACGGCACCGGCCTGGCGGGCTTGCTGGCACACCTGCGCTGGCGGGCACAGCAGGGCGACGGGCGCAACTGGCTGATCTTCGGCGAACGCCAGGCTGCCTTCGACGCCCTGCATGCCGACGAGCTCGCCAGCCTCGAGGCGCGCGACCTGCTCGCCCGCTGCGACCGGGTGTTCTCGCGCGATGCGCCGGCAGGCGAGTACGTGCAGCACCGCCTCGAGCGCGCCGCGGACACCCTGCGCGAATGGGTGGAGGGCGGCGCGGCGATCTATGTCTGCGGCAACGCGGTCGGCATGGCCCCGGCGGTGCACGAGACCCTCGGCCGCCTGCTCGGGGCGGATGCGCTCGCCCGGCTGGCTGAGGAGGGGCGCTACCGGCGCGACGTTTATTGAGGCGAGGCGCGGGCCCTGCCGCCAAGCCATCGGGATTCAACACTTCAACCACAGGAGATCGATCATGAAGAAACTGCCGGTTCTCGCCCTCATCGCGGCGTGCGCGGTATGGACCCCGGCCGCGCAGGCCGATGACGCCGCTGCGGCTCCGCGGGTGGACCACTACCAGGCCCGCCAGGCCGACGACATCGAGCAGACCATCGCCAACCTGCGCGAGGCCAACCAGCAGCTCGAAGCCATCCTGGCCGGTGAGGTCGGCGAGTACGACATGCACGACGTGCACAGCCTGAGCTACACCATCGAGGACAGCCTCGCCCGTCTTTCCGAACACCTGCTCGAAATGAAGGACATCGCCGGCGACATGCACTTCGCCTCCGAAGGGCTGAAGCGCGACGACGTGATCGAGCACGGCAAGGCCTACCTGTCGGGCGTGCGCAAGATCATCGATTGATCGGTGGGGGGCAGTGCGGTCGTCCCGGCCGGGCGCCGGACGGCGGCACCTTGCAGTCAGGAGACGTTCATTCCGCCACTGGCCGGGGGCATGCCGGACCGGGACAGTTCCCGTACGGCGCGACCCAGCGGTCCATGTCCCGTCAGTCGCGCCGGCAGCGGTGCCGTCGTGGCCCGTAGGGCGGTTTGCCAGCGGGTGAAAAGCGCCAGCGATGCCGTTTCGAACTCGTCCCCGGAGAACGGTCGTGTACGACGGTTCATCTCGGTGCGACCGCATCGAGCAAGTGCTCCAGCGCGCAGCATGAAGCGTCGACCGCCGGGTCGGCGCTGTAGAGCTGGAGATGATCGATTGCCAGGCGCGCCTGGCGTTCGGCGCGCGGGCAGCCGGAGCCCATGTAATGGTGCAAGTTCTGGACCGCGCTGTTGACCAGGCTCAGTACGGCATTCGCGTCAGTGGTGTGCATGGGCGCCTCCGGGAGTTATGTTAGAAATGATAATCGTTCGCGAATAAAGCGCAAGGTGGCGGCAAGCTCGTCTCAGGCGCTCTTTCCATTCGGGGCGGGCTCGCTGGCGATTCGGCGGGCATGACTTGATTGTAGAAAAGAGAATCATTATCATTAATACATTCGTGCTTTCGGAGCCAATGCCTCCGTTTTCCCCAACCCCTTAGCCAGCAACCGATTTCACCGGGTGGATAGGTAGCCAGCCACGACTCCTTGGAGATCCTGATGGTTCGCCTGTCCCCGTTGATGGTGTCCGCGTGCGCGGACACCAGACTTCGCCGTCTCTTTGTCCCGCTCCTGGCTTTCGTGGTGGCTGGCACGCTGCCGCCGGTGGCGATCGCGGACTCGCCGCTGGACGAAATCGTCGTTACTGCCACCCAGCGTGAGCAGTCGGTGCGCGACACCCCGGCCGCCGCGGCCGTTGTCGGCCGCGACGACATCGAGGCCGCCGCGGCCGACAACGTGCTGGCCGCCGTGCGCGAGACCACCGGCGTCGGCTTGGTCGGCCAGAGCGTGGGCGGGCGCAAGACCATGTCGCTGCGCGGCATGGACGGCAAGCACACGCTGTATCTGGTCAACGGCCTGCGGGTGATCAACACCGACGACTGGGTGGGGCATTCGGACTTCCAGTACGACTGGACGCCGGTCGATGGCATCGAGCGCATCGAGGTGGTGCGCGGGCCGATGTCGGTGCTGTACGGCTCCGACGCGGTTGGCGGCGTGGTCAACACCATCACCCGCCGCCCGGACGCGGAATGGCACGGCAGCGTGCGGCTGAGCGCGCGCGACGTGCGCGGCGCGGGCGATGGCGACTCGCTCGGCGGCGGCCTGCACCTGTCCGGCGCGCTGAGTGACACCCTGCGCCTGGCGGTCTCGGCCACCCGGCTGCAGCGCGATGCGCTCGAACTGGAGGAGGATCCGGGCCTGTCGGAGATCGAGGGCACCGATCTTTCCGCCGGCCATGTGCTGCTTTCCTGGCAGCCCATGGCTGCGCACATGATCGATCTCGAACACCGTGCCAGCAACGAGGAGCGCGAGCGCGACCAGGTGCGCAGTGGGGTGTACTACCGCGACACCTACGACATCGAACGCTCGCAATCGGTCGCTACCTGGCGTGCCGACTGGAACGGGGTGGCCACCCAGCTGCGTGCCTGGGAGTCGGATTTCGAGGTCAGCAACTCGCGCACCAACGGGGTGGCGCCGACGCGGCCGCAGAGCATGCGCGAACGCGGTACGGACGGCAGGGTCGGCTTTGCCGTCGGCGACATGCAGTACCTGACCGTCGGCGCCGACCTGCGTACCGAGACGCTGACCAACGCCGGTCTGGCCGGCGGCGAGGACGACGCCGATTTCCGCGCGTACTACGTACAGAACGAGATCGCGCTGCGCCCCGACCTGTTGCTCACCGTGGGGGTGCGCCGCGACCGCCACAGCATCTTCGGTGCGGAAACCAGCCCGCGGGCCTACCTGGTGTGGCACGCCTCCGATGCGTGGACGCTGCGCGGCGGCTATGGCGAAGGCTTCCGCGCGCCGACGCTCAAGCAGGCTTCCTCCAACTATGAGGGGGCCGAAGGGCCGCACACCTTCTACGGCAATTCCGACATTCGCCCGGAGACCAGCAAGTCGTGGGAGATCGGCGTGATCTACGCCTCCGGCCGCTTCGACTGGGAGGCCACCGCCTTCCGCAACAAGGTGACCGACCTGATCACCACCCGCCAGTTCAACCAGATCGGCCCGCGGCGCTTCTACATCTACGACAACGTCAATAACGCGCGCATCGACGGCATCGAGACCGCGCTGCGCATCGATCTCGGCCACGGCTTCGAGGCCAGCGCTGGCGCCCAGTGGCTGGATACCGAGGACGAGACCACCGGCAAGCCGCTCAACGGCCGCACTGACCACCTGCTCAACGCGCGGCTGGGCTGGCGCGCCGGCCAGTGGGACGCCGGCTTGCGCGTCGAGCGCATGGGACCCCAGTACGTCAGCTCGGCCGACCGCAAGGCGCCGGCATACAACCTGGTGCATCTGAACGCGGGCTACGCGATCAACCGTCATTTCCGCGTCACCGGCGGCATCGACAACCTGACCGACGTGCGCCTGGCCGACAAGTCGGACCTGTTCAGCTACGCCGAGACCCCGCGCACCCTGCGCGTGGCGCTGCACGGTTCCTTCTGATTGTCTTCAACGCCGTCCGCCCGCCCGTCGCGGGCGGTGGCCCTTCTGCGGACTAGCGCATGCAAGCCCTGACCCCCTCTCCCGCACCCACCTCATCCCGCAAGCTGGCCCGCAGGTGGTTGCCCCTTCTCGCTTTCCTCCTGTTGCTGGTTCTGGCGGCGGTGCTGTGGTCCGTCCGCCCAGTCGAGCGGCCGGTGGTGGTCGTCAGCAGCGACTTCGTGCTCGGCGGCAAGTTCACCGAGCTGTCGCGCATCGCTGCGGAGAGTGCGGTCGAACTGCGCATCGCCAACATTGACCGCGACGACGGCTCGCGCTTGGCGGAACTGTTCGGCGGCGCCGGACTGGTCGTGCTCGACGCGCCCCGTGAGGAGGACGGGCGGCGCATGCACGAAGCCGTCGGAGCACTGCTCGACCGCGCCGGGGTGCCCTGGTTGCAAGTGGCCGCGCGTGGGCCCCGTACCGGCGGCGGGCTCGATGCGGCCCGCGGCGAGACCCTGCACGCCTACTACCGCAATGGCGGCCAGCGCAACTTCGCCGGCTTCTTCGCCTATGTGCGTCACCACCTGTTCGGCGAAGCATCGGTGCCGGTGCCCGAGCCGGTTATCTTCCCGGAATCCGGCATCTACCACCCCGACCACCCGGGCCTGGTCGTCGCCAGCCTGGGCGAGTACCGCGCCTGGCTGGGCGCCGAGCGCGCCGCGCGCCGTCCGGCGGTGGGCATCGTGGTGCACCAGTCCTACATCGGCAACATGGGCATGGGCCACATCGACGAACTGGTGCGCCGGCTGGAGGCGCGCGGCGCGCAGCCGGTGGTGTTCTACCATCCGCTGATGGCTGACGTCGGCGCGCTGGACATCGTCACCGAGAACGGCCGTGCCGCGGTGGACGTGCTGGTCAATTTCCAGGCCATGTACCAGGACCGCCGGCGCGAGGATTACCGGCGCCTGGACGTGCCGGTGCTGCAGGCGATGACCTGGCGCGAGGGCGACGCGGCGCACTGGCGCGCCAGCGCGGTCGGCGTGTCCAGCGGGTCGGTGCCGTTCGCGCTCGCCGTGCCCGAACAGAGCGGCCTGACCGACCCCTTGATGGTCGCCGCCATCGAAGACGGCCGTGCGACGTTGATCCCGGAACAGGCCGAAGCCCTGGTCGCCAAGCTCCTGCGCGTGGCCCGCCTGCGCAGCATGCCAAATGCCGACAAGCGCCTCGCGCTGATGTTCTACAACTACCCGCCGGGCGAGAAGAACGTCTCCGCCTCCTTCCTCAACGTGCCGCGCAGCCTGGCGCAGCTCAGCACTGCGCTGGGCGCTGCCGGCTATAGCGTGCCGGCGGCGGGCGAGCAGGCTGTGATCGATGCGGTGGCCCGCATGCTGGCCCCGTTCTACCGCAGCGGCCGGCTCGACGCCCTGATCGCCGACGACCTCGCCGCACGCCTGCCGCTGGCCGACTACCGCGCCTGGTTCGACGCCTTGCCGGCGGCGGTGCGCGAGCGCGTGACCGCCCACTGGGGCGCGCCCGAGGACGACCCGATGCTGGCCGGCGACGGCCCGGAACGCCATTTCGTCATTCCCCGCATGCAGCTCGGTAACCTGGTGCTGATGCCGCAGCCGCCGCGCGGGAAAGTCGGCGAAGCGGCCGAAAAGGCCATCTACCACGACACCAAGGTGCCCCTGACCCACTTCTACATGGCGGCCTATCTCTACGCCCGCCAGGGCTTCGGCGCCGACGCGCTGATCCACTTCGGCACCCACGGCAGCCAGGAATGGACGCCGGGCAAGGAGCGCGGCCTGTCGGTGCATGACGACCCCTACCTGGTGCTTGGCGACCTGCCGGTGGTCTATCCCTACATCGTCGACAACATCGGCGAGGCCACCCAGGCCAAGCGCCGCGGGCGCGCCACCATCATCACCCACCAGACGCCGCCGTTCTCGCCGGCCGGGCTGCACAAGGAGTTGATGCCGCTGCACGACCTCATCCACCAGTACGAGCTGCTCGACGAGGGCGCGGTCAAGGAGCGCACGCGAGGAGCGATCGTCGACGAGGCCGCGCGCCTGAACCTGATCGAGGACATCGGCTGGACCGCCGAGCGCGCACGCGCCGACTTCAAGCTCTTCGAGCGCGAACTGCACGACTGGCTGCACACCCTGGCGCAGAGCGCGCAGCCGCTGGGCCTGCACACCCTGGGCGAGGCGCCGGCCACCGAGCACCGCATCGGCACGGTGATGCAGATGCTGGGCGCGCCGCTCTACGCCACGCTCGGCCTCAAGGAACCGGAAGAGCTGTTCGTCGACGACTACCGCAACCTGCCGGCCTCGGCCCCCTACCGCCTGCTGGCCGGCCACCTGCTGCAACCCGGCGCGGCGCAGCCCGAGTCCGACCCGGCACGCGCGGCGCTGCTGGCCGAGGGGCGGCGCTACTTCGACGCCCTGGCGGCCGCCGGCGAGCACGCCGGCCTGCTGCGCGCGCTCGACGGGCGCTTCGTCGACACCCAGTACGGTGGCGACCCGGTGCGCAACCCGGACAGCCTGCCCACCGGGCGCAACCTCTACGGCTTCGACCCCTCGCGCCTGCCCACCGAGCAGGCCTGGCGCGCCGGCGGGGAGGCCTTCGCCCAGCTGCTCGCCGCCCATCGCGCCGAGAACGGCCAGGACATGAAGAAGGCCACCTTCTCGCTGTGGTCGGTGGAGGCCATGCGCCACCTCGGCGTGCTCGAGGCCCAGGTCTTCCACGCGCTGGGCGTCAAGCCGGTGTGGGACCGCTTCGGGCGCATCTCCGACGTCGAGGTGATCCCGCGTGCCGAACTCGGCCGCCCGCGGGTGGATGTGGTGGTGTCGGCCACCGGCCTGTACCGCGACCACTTCCCCAATGTCATGCTGCACATCGCGCGCGCGGTGGAGAAGGTCGCCGCGCTCGACGAGCCCGACAACGCGGTGCGCGCCAACACCCTGGCGCTGGAGAGCGGCCTGTTGGCGCAGGGCTTCCCCGCCGCCGACGCGCGCCTGCACGCGCTGACCCGCATCTTCTCCAGCGAGAGCGGGGCCTACGGCACCGGCCTGGACGACGCCACGCTCGCCACCGACACCTGGGAGGCCGAAGGCAAGCTCGCCGAGCTCTACCTCGCGCGCATGCAGTTCGCCTACGGGCCGGACGAGGCGCACTGGGGCGAGAAGGTCGCGCGGCCGGACGGCGCGGCGGGCTTCAACCTCTATGCCGAGCACCTCAAGGGCACCGAGGCCGCGGTGCTGGCGCGCTCGTCCAACCTCTACGGCATGCTCACCACCGACGACCCCTTCCAGTACCTCGGCGGCATCGGCCTGGCGGTGCGCCACCTGGGCGGCGAGACGCCGGGGCTGTACATCAGCAACCTGCGCGACCCGGCCAACGGCAAGGTCGAGCCGGCGGAGCGCTTCCTTGCCGCCGAGCTGCGCGCGCGCTACTTCCACCCGCAGTGGATCGAGGCCATGCAGCAGGAAGGCTATGCCGGCACGATCAACGTGCTGGACACGGTGAACAACTTCTGGGGGTGGACCGCGGTGGCGCCCGAGATCGTGCGCGACGACCAGTGGCAGGGCTTCTTCGACGTCTATGTCGAGGACAAGCTCGACCTCGGCATGAACGAGTGGTTCGAGCGCCACAACCCCACCGCCCGGGCGCAGATCGCCGACCGCATGCTCGAAGCCGCGCGCAAGGAGTACTGGCAGACCGACGAGGCCACCCTGCGCCGGCTGGTCGAAGTCTATGCCGACGCCGTCGAGCGCCTGGACTACCAGCCCGCCAGCAGCAAGGTGGACGAGTACGTCAACGCGCTCGCCGCGGGCTTCGGCCTCAATCTCGCCGCCGGTGCACCGCAGGCCGATGCGGCCGGGGCCGCGGCCGGCGAGACCGTAACCGGCCAGGTGCTGGAGAAGCAGCCTGCGCCCCAGGCCGAGGTGGCGCCCGCCCCGTGGGCGGAGCTGCTGCTCGCCGCGCTGACCCTGCTCGCCCTGGTGGCCGGTGGTCTGCAGCAGGCCCGCCGCCGGGCGGCGCCGGCGCTGCGGCCGGCGTCCTGATCCCCGATCCGTTTTCAACAGGAGGAATGCAATCCATGTCGCACTTCATCGAATCGTCCATGTACGGGCTCAGCCAGCTCTTCATGCTGCCGGTGCTGCTGTTCGTCGCCCTGATGTTCTTCTACGCCTTCCACGCGCTGGGCAGCTTCATCATGGAAGCACACCAGCGCCGCCGCAACGACCCGCGCGCCTTCGTGCTGCGGGAGGCGCTGCACGCTGACCCGGCGCTGGCGGTCACCGACCTGGAAGCCATCGCGGTGCGCCGCCTCGAGATGCTGCGCATCGCCACCCGCGTCGGGCCGATGCTCGGCCTGGTGGCGACCATGATCCCGATGGGGCCGGCGCTGATGGCACTGGCCGACGGCAATCTGCAGGACGTCAGCCGCAACCTCACCGTCGCCTTCTCGGCGGTGATCCTGGCGCTGATCGCCTCGGCCATCACCTACTGCGTGGTCAGCGTGCGCCGGCGTTGGCTGGCCACCGAACTGGCGGAAATCGAGAAGCATGGTGGGCGGGCGCACGCGCTGCCGGCGGTCAATGACGATCCGGTCGCGCCGTTGGCCGCGGAGGGCGTGCAATGAGCCTGCGCCTGATGGACGACCTCGAGGCCGACGATCCGGTGCTGTCGGTGGTCAACCTGATCGACGTCTTTCTGGTCATCATCGCCGCGCTGCTGCTGGCGATCGCCAACAACCCGATGAACCCGTTCACGCAGGAAGACGTGACCATCATCAAGAACCCCGGCAAGCCGAACATGGAGATGGTCGTCAAGAAAGGCGAGGTCATCGAGCACTACCAGGCCAGTGGCGAGATCGGCACTGGCGAAGGCGCGCGCGCCGGCGTGGCCTATCGCATGAAGGACGGCTCCTTCGTGTATGTGCCGGAAGGTGGCAGCTAGGGCGTGTTCGCATTAGCCGCGCGGATCGCGTGGGGCAGCGAACCCGCCCCGGCGGGCTGTCATGGCCCCGCCGGGGCGGCGCGGACCACCGCGGCGGCGCGCGCTACAGCACGCCCAGAAAGGCTTCCAGGGCGTCGAGTTCGGCCTGGTCCAGCTGCAGGGGCTGGAGTAGCTCCGAGGTCTGCGGGAACAGCGGGTCGCGCGCCTGCTCGTCGTTGGCCGGCTTGGGCCGCGGCATGCCGGCGTTGTACATGTTGAGCACGCCGCGCAGCGCCGGGAAGCGGCCGTTGTGCATCCACGGACCGGTGTGCGCCACCTGGCGCAGCGTGGGCGTGCGGAAGCGGCCGACGTCGGCGGGTTCGCCGGTCACCGCGTAGCGGCCGAGGTCCTCGTACTTGCGCCCGTACCAGGTCAGCCCGAGGTTGTGGAAGCGCCCGTCGCTGAGCAGGGCGCCGTCGTGGCAGCTCATGCAGCGCGCCTTGGTGCGGAACAGGTGCAGGCCGAGCAGTTCGCGGTCGTCGAGCGCGTCGCGCTGACCGGCCAGGAAGCGGTCGAAGCGCGTTTCGGGCGGCAGCAGTGTGCGCTGGTAGGCCGCCAGCGCGGCGGCGACGCGCGCGAGGCTGACCGCCGGCTGGTCGGCCGTGGCGGGCTCGTCGCCGAAGGCGCGGGCGAAAGCCGCCGGGTAGTCGTCGAGCGCGGCGAGCTTGGCCGGCAGTTCGTCGAGCGGCATCGCCATCTCGTCCGGGTGGGCGATCGGGCCGGTGGCCTGCGCTTCCAGCGTGGGCGCGCGGCCGTCCCAGAACAGTGAGGAGGCATGGCCGGCACCCAGCACGGTGGGTGTGTTGCGCGTGCCCAGCCGGCCCTCGTGGCCGGACGATACCGCCTGGGTGTCGGCGAAGCCGTGGGTGGGGCGGTGGCAGCTGATACAGGCCAGCATGTCGGAGCGCGACAGCCGCGGGTCGTTGAACAGCCGTTCGCCGAGCGCCACCAGCGCGGCCGGCTGGTCGGGTCGTGGGAGTGTCGGCACCGGGGCCATCTCGCGCCAGTCGGGGCGGTCTACGCCCTCGGGGCGCGGCCAGTCGGCGATCTCGCGGTGGTAGGCGGCGCGCAGGCAGGCGGCGTCCCAGCCACCGGCGGTGGCGCACGGCGGCGCGGGGGCTACGGCGTGGGCGCACAGCGCCGCGGACAGGGCGGCGAGGGCGAGCAAGGCTGGGCGGCGGGCGCGCGTGGGGCGGGCCGGGAAGCTCGGTGGGTTCATGTGCAAGGTCATCCGGTCGGGGAGAGGGGCGCCGCCCGGCGGAATGCCGGGCGGGGCGGATCAGAAGCGGTAGCCGAACTCGACCCAGAACTGGCGGCCCTTCTCGTAGACGATGCCGCTGCTGCTGTCCTCGATCTCGTTGGTCCGGTCGAGCACGTTGTCGATCGACAGGGCGACGAAGGCTTCCTGTCCGCTGGCGACCGGGATGGCGTAGTTGATGCGCATGTCCCAGGTGACCGCCGGGCGGAAGGTGGTGAGTTCGTAGTTGTCGGCGACCATGCCGCCGCAGTCGGCAGTGCCCTGGCGGACGAACTTCCGGTAGCTGTCGCGGTAGCGGAACAGGTTGCCGATGGTCAGGCGCTGGGCGGGCAGCTCGGTGATGATGTTCAGGCGCGCGGTGACCGGGCGGTTGTAGTTGTCGGCCGGGCGTTCGTTCCAGGCCATGCAGCTGCCGTCGTAGCGGATCGGTTCCTGCTCCTCGGATTCGGTGACGAGTTCCTCGTAGTCGGCGTGCGAGGTCTGCACGTCGGTGTAGTCGATGCCTAAGGACAGCGTGTTCCAGCTCGGGCCCAGGCGCAGCGGGCGTTCGGTCTCGATGGTGAAGGCGGCGGTGCGCGCCGCGCTGCGGCCTTCGTTGGCGAACACGTTGCCGCCGTCGGGATGCGGGCGGCGGATCACCTGGTCGTGGTCCTCGCGCTTGACGAGCTTCAAGCCCCAGCGCGCACCCAGCCAGCGTTGGCTGAGGGCGACGACCTGTTCGTCGCTGTAGGGCGTCTTCAGGCCGTCGAGGTTCTCGCGGTAGTTGCGCCAGCTGGTGGCCGGGGTGTAGTTCCACTCGCTCAGCACGCCACCGCTCAGGCTGCGCGTGCCGCTGCTCTGTAGCGCAAGCACGTGCTGCTTGGTGTAGTGGCTCATGAAGTTGTGGCTGTAATAGCGGTTTGCGCCCAGCTCGACCCGGGTGGCGTCGTTGCCGAACACGTCCCAGAACAGCGCGGTGCGCGGCGAGACGGTGGACTCCGGGGTGAGATCGTCCTTCTGGTAGCGGGCACCCAGGCGCAGGCGCAGGCGCTCCCATTCGAGCTCGTACTGGCCGAACAGGCTCAGCATGGTGTTGTCGAGCTCGAACTCACCGGCGCTGTAGCGGGTGACGCGATCGAAATACTGGCCGGGCCAGCCGTTCCAGGTCGGGCTCAGCGAGCAGCCCTCGGCGTCGGTGCCGCCGCCCGCGGTGGCGCAGGTGGTGGTCGATGCCGTCCGCAGGTACATCATCGCGTCTTCAAGGCGGTGGAAGGTTCTCTCCTGGCGGGTGAACTCCAGGCCGGTCTGGAAGCTGTGCGTGGTGTTCGCCAGCTGCAGCGGCAGCCAGTCCGCCTTGATCTGGTAGCTCGCGGTGTGCTGGGTCTGCTCGATGTCGCCGTACTGCCCTTCGCCGCTGTTCCAGGCGGTGGCGCTGGAGCGATAGCCCCAGTTCTTGTCGCCCGCCGAATAGCGCCAGTTGCCGTACCAGTTCTGGCCGGCGTCGCGCGAGCTCTCGTACTCGTTCCAGGTCAGGCGGTGGGAGACCAGCACCTTGTCATGCCGGTGGGAGAGCCCGAGGTTGACCCCCTGGCCGCCCTGCTCGATGTCGAACCACGAGTTCTTCGCGTTGTTGATGAAATGGCGGTCGCGCTGCGGCGCGTGGAACACCGAGAGGTCCGCCTTCACCGTCGGCGTCAGGGTCCAGAAGCCGCGCAGGAAGTAGTTCTCGCTGAGGCGCTCCTCGGTCTTCTCGCTGTCGTCGTTGGCGCTGACCCTGCCGCCTGCATAGCCGCGCAGGGGAATCTCCGAGGTCTTGCGCACATAGCTGGCGATCAGCCCGAGGTTCTCGGTCGGGCGGCCCTGCAGGGCGACGCGGTAGGTGCGCTTGTCGAACTCGGGCGCGCTGGTGTCGGAGGTGGATTCCGCATAGGCCTGCTCCTGGGCCTCGTTCAGGTGGTAGCGCATCCAGTCGGAACGCGCGATCTCCATCGACACGCTGCCGCCGAAGCTGCGGGTAGGCTCGCAGGTGTCGGCGGAGATCACCCCGCCGCTGAAGTGACCGAACTCGGCCGGAACGTTGGCGTCGCGCACGGTGATCCTGCACAGCAGGCTGGTGTCGATCGCCAGTCCCTGGCTGGAGGAGGACGGTTGGGCCGCGTTGTTGGGGTTGGTCTGGATCGGGTCCAGGTTGTTGGAGAACGACATGCCGTCGAACAGGAAGGCGTTGTCGTAGGTCTTGGCGCCGTGGATGCTGACTTCGGCCGGCGCGATCTCGCCCTGGCGCCCTGCCTCGTACTGGTTGATGTCGTACTGGATGTTGGGCAGCACGCGCAGTGCGCTGGTGATGTCGCCGTTGCCGGTGGTCAGCGCGTCGAGCCGGCGGCGGTCGATGACGCTGGTGCCGAGCGAGTCGGGGCGGTCGAGCACCTGCACCTCGGGCAGCAGTGCGGCCGGCCGGCCCTGGCGGGCGGCCTCATCCGCATGCACGATCAGCACCAGGCCGTCCTGGATGCGGAAACCCAGGCCGCTGCCGTGGAGCAGGCGTGCAAAACCGTCCGCGAGGCCGTAGCGCCCCTGCAGCCCGGCGCTCTGCCGGCCTTCGAGCAGGGCCGCATCCACCGACAGGGCAACGCCCGCCTCGGCGGCGAAGCGGGTGAGCGTGGAGGACAGTGTGCCGGCGGGGATCGCATAGTCGCGCACCGCAGCCGCCTGGGCGAGGCTTGCCGGGGCATGGATGGTGGCGATGGCGGGGGTGATTGCGGCCAGCGCGCGCGCGAGCCTGCGCACGGCGACGGTCGGTCGGGTAGGGCGGGTCGGTCGGGTCATGGTGGTGAACGTCTTGTTATGGGTGTGAGCGGGTGTTCACCTCCCTTGCCGGGCGAGCCGCGAAAAAGGGAACCGCCCCGGGCGAAAATCGCCGGGCGGAGGGCTCAGCGCGCCTCGATGCGCCAGTGGTGCGCGTCCATCCGGCGGGCACGCACCGGCAGGGCCTGCTGGATGGCCATCATCGTGCGGCCGAAGTCGCTCACCGGCTCGCGCATCGGATACACCCCGACCAGGCGCAGCGTGGCCACCTCGGGAGCAACCTCCAGATGCACCGGCAGGTAGCGCGCGAGCTCGGCGATGAAGTCGTCCAGCCGCCGGTTGTCGGCTACCAGCATTCCGCGGACCCAGCTCTCGCGCGCGGTTTCCGCCGGATCGAAGGGGCCCAGCGCGTGACGAGAGAAGCGCGCCTGCCTGCCGGCGGGAAGCACGCCGACCAGCTTGCCGTCGGTGGCGATCTCTACCGCGCCCTCGAACACGCTGACCTGGGTGGCCTCGGGACTCAGGCGCACCGAGAAGCGCGTGCCGAGCGCGGTAAGGCGGCCGTGCGGGGTGTCGACGACCAGCGGGCGCGGAGGCTGATGGCGGTCCGCTGCGGTGCTGATCAGCAGTTCGCCGGCGCGCAGCGCGATGCGGCGCCACTGCGGGCCGTAGTCGATGTCGGCTGCGCTGGCGGTGTTCAGCCACAGGCGGCCGCCGTCGTCGAGAGCGAGTTCGCGAACCTCGCCGACTGCCGTGCGTTCGCCGGCGGTCCAGGCGGCGACCAGGTCGATCAACCCGCCGGAGGCGAGCAGGGTGTGGCCCAGCCAGCCGCCGAGCAGGGTCACGCCGCAGCCGGCAAGCAGCTTGAGGGCCTGGCGTCGGCCGGACGAGGGGTGCATGGACAGCGCGTGGCGGGCGGCTTCCGGCGAGGACTGCTGGCCGATGCGGGCGAAACGCTCGCTGACCGCTTCGACCCGCGCCCAGGCATGTCGATGTTCGGCGCTGGCCGCCAGCCAGGCCTGCCAGCGCCGGCGTTGAGCTTCGTCGGCACCGTCCTCGCCCAGGGTGGCGAACCACTCGGCTGCCTGCTGCAGCGCGGCCATGCCGGGCTGGTGCTCAGGCGGCATCGGCGGGGCACTCGTCCAGGGCCAGCACGCAGGCGAGCATGGCCTGCGCCATGTACTTCTTCACCATGCGCTCGGACACGCCCAGCCGGGCGCCGATCTCGCGGTAGCCGAGGCCGTCGAGCTGCGCCAGCAGGAAGGCTTCGCGCACCTTGTCGCGCAGCCCGTCGAGCATGGCGTCGATGCGCAGCAGGGCCTCGACCACCAGCGCGCGGGTCTCCGGGGAGGGGGCCTGGGCTTCGGGCAGGTGGGCGACCGCCTCCTGCCAGGCCTGCTCGATGTCGCGCCGCCGCCAGTGATCGATGACCAGGCCGCGGGCGATGGTGGTGAGGTAGGCGCGCGGTTCGTTCAGTCGGCCGAGCGGGCGCCGGCTGCCGAGCAGGCGCAGGAAGGTGTCGTGCGCCAGGTCGGCAGCGTTGTGCGGGCAACCCAGGCGCGTGCGCAGCCAGCCGAGCAGCCAGGGGTGGTGCTGGCGGTAGAGCTCGTCCACCGTGCCGGCCTGCGCGCTCATCCCGGCCCTCTCAGTTGGCGAGGCCGCCTTGCGGCAGCAGCTCCTCGTCGCACAGGGCGCCGAAGGTGTGCCAGTCGCCGATCAGCTTGTCGGCAGTCTCGCGGACGCAGGCGGGCTGGCGCGGATCGTTGCAGAGGATCTGCAGATGGTCGGCGATGGCGTCGGCCACCGCGCTGCTGCGGGTGGCCGGGAAGCGTGACATCAGGTAGAGCACCGCGGACAGCGCCAGCTCCGGCCGGCTGGTGTACTGCGGGCCGTCCGCCGCGCGTTCGTCGTGGACCGCGAGCGCGCCCATCACAGCCGCACCGCGTAGTACTCGACCACGTGCTGGACCTCGATCGGGAAGGGCACTTCCGAGGCATCGGGCACGCGGGTGACGGTGGCGCTGACTGCCTGCTCGTCGAAGTTCAGCCATTCGGGGCGGCTCAGCGCGGGCTCGCCCAGGCATTCCGCGGTGGCGGGAATGCGGCGGCCTTTCTCGGTGAGGGTGATGGTGTCGCCCGGCTTGATGCGGATCGACGGGATGTTCACCGAGCGGCCGTTGAGCAGCACGTGGCGGTGGCACACCAGCTGGCGTGCGGCCACCGTGGTGGGGGCGAAGCCGGCGCGGAAGACGAAGTTGTCCAGGCGGCGCTCGAGCAGTTCGAGCAGCTTGTCGCCGGTCGGCGCCTTGGCGTTCTTGGCCTCGCGGAACAGGCGGCGGATCTGGCCTTCGGTGAGGCCGTAGTTGAAGCGCAGCTTCTGCTTCTCCATCAGGCGCAGGCCGTAGTCGGACTTGCGCTTCTGCTTGGCGCCGTGCTGGCCCGGCGGGTAGTTGCGTTCGTCGGGCGACTTGCGGGACAGGCCGGGCAGCGCGGTGCCGAGTGCGCGCTGGACCTTGAGGCGGGGGCCGGTGTAGCGGGACAAGGGAGGCTCCTGATTGAATGCAAATGATAACGCATCTCATTTTAAGGATCGTGAGCCTGGGGTCAAGCCCTCGTCGAGCCGGCGGGTCGATGCGCGGGCGGGCAGAATTGATCGACATCAAGTGATAATCGTTCGCATTACGGTACCATCGGCGCCATTCTGAACCCCGGGCAAGCCAGCACGACGCCAGCCAGCCTTACCGCCATCTGGAGATCGTGATGAGAATGCGCCCCCTTGCCCTCGCCTGCCTGACGCTGGTCGTGCCGCCCGCGCTTGCGGACACCGCCGACAGCGTGCTCGGCGAAGTCAGCGTGACCGCCAAGGGCTATGCTGCCGACGAGCTGGAAACCCCGGCCGCCACCCTGTCGCTGTCGCGTGACGCGCTGCAGCGCCGCGGCGCCAACAACCTCGGCGAGGCGCTGCGCGGCGAACCCGGCCTGGCGGTCTCCGGCGACAGCGCCCAGGGCCAGAACCCGGTAATCCGCGGGCTGAAGAAAGAGAGCGTGGTGCTGCTGGTCGACGGCATCCGTTTCAACTCGGCGCAGCCGGCCGGGGCGATCGCTTCCTTCATGAGCCTGCCGCTGGCCGAGCGCGTGGAAGTGGTCAAGGGCCCGGCATCGGTGCTGTACGGCAGCGGCGCGCTGGGCGGGGCGATCAACGTGCGCCTGCCGCAGGCGCGCTTCGAACCCGGGGTCGGGCTGGACACCGCGGTGTCCTACGACAGCGCCAGCCGCGGCGTGCGCGCCACCGGCGTGATGAACGCGGCCAACCAGGACCACGCGCTGATGCTCGGCGCCTCGCTCGCGCGCATCGACGACTACGAGGCGCCGGACGGCCGGGTGGACGACACCGGCTACGACTCCGACAGCTTCATCGGCCAGTACCGCTTCCGCATCGACGCGGCCAACGAGCTGCGTGTGTCGCTGCAGCAGCATACCGACGAGGACATCTGGTATCCCGGCTCCACCAAGCCCCATCCGCACGCCCAGATCAGCGAAACCACGGTGCATTCGCCGGAGCAGAAGCGCGTCCTGTTCGAGGCCGGCTACAGCCACAAGGGATCGGGCGAGTCGCCGGTGAACCTCGACCTGCGCGTCTACCGCCAGGAGATGGAGCGCCGCATCTACTCGCGCGCCTACAGTGCCGCGGGCGACGACATCGGCGACATCGCCCGCACCCATGTCAGCTTCGTCACCGACGGCGTGGACGCGCGCGCCGACTGGCTGGCCCATCCGCAGCACCTGCTGTCCTTCGGCGTCAATGCCTGGCGCATGGAGGCCTCGCCCGAGCGCCTGATGCGCACCGCGCCGCCCAACCCGGCCGCAGCCTATGTGCGCAACGACCCCTTCGACGACGGCCGCATCGAGGCGCTGGGCGTCTATCTGCAGGACGACATGCGCTTCGGCCAGCTCGGCGTGCTGGCCGGCCTGCGCCACGATACGGTGAAGGGCGACGCCGACGCGGTGGGCAATCCGCCGGTCACCGAGAACCTGTCGCGCCGCGACCGCATGTGGTCCGGCTCGCTGGCGGCGATCTACGAAGTGAGCCCGCTGCTGCGCCCCTACGCCAACCTGTCGCGCGGGGTGCGCGCCGGCGAGATGCGCGAGCGCTTCGAGTCCTCGCCGCGCGGCGACGGCTACTTCTACGTCGGCAACCCGCAGATCAAGCCGGAAACCGCCACCCAGATCGAGCTCGGCCTGAAGGGCGCGAACAGCCGCTTCGACTACAGCGTGGCGGTGTACCGCACCCGCATCGACGACTACATCACCGGGCGCATCACCGGTGCGATGCAGAGCGGCCTGCCGGTCAAGCAGACCGAGAACATCGGCAAGGTCACCCTCAAGGGCCTGGAAGCCCGCGGGCGCTGGCAGTTCGTCGACGGCCACTGGGCGAGCGCCGGGCTGTCCATGGTGCGCGGCACCAATGAGGAACTCGACGAACCGCTGTTCCAGATGCCGGCCGACGAGCTCTCCCTGGGCTGGGAAGGCCGGGTGACGCAGGAATGGACCCTGGACACCACCCTGCGCCTGGTGCGCCGCCAGTACCGCGTGGCCACCGTGTTCGCCCGCGGCAGCGAGAACGAGACCGCCGGCTTCGCCACCGCCGACCTCGGCGCCACCTGGCGGCGCGGCGCGCACAGCGTACGCGTGGCGGTGAAGAACTTGGCCGACAAGGCCTACCACGAACACCTCACCGAAGGCGTGTCCGGCGCCGAGATCCAGGCGCCCGGGCGCAGCCTGGTCGTGAGCTGGAACGGGAAGTTCTGAGCATGAATGCCGTCTTGCGCCGGATTCTGGCGATCGCGGGCAAGCCCGCTCCTACACACCGAGCGGTACCGGTAGGAGCGGGCTTGCCCGCGATGCGGCCTTTCAGCCTCTGCCTGCTGCTGCTGGCCGCGCTGCTCGCGCCGCTTTCCGCGCAGGCCGAAAAACTCCCCCGCCTGGTGCTCGCCGGCCCGGCCGCAGCGGTGTCCTTCCCGCTGATCCGCATGGCCGAATCCGGCGCGCTGGCGGACATTGCCGACGAGGTGGACTTCGTCCTCTGGCGCGACCCCGACCAGCTGCGCGTGATGGCGCTGGAAGGGCGCGCCGACGTGCTCGCCATGCCCACCAACGTGGCGGCCAACCTGTACAACCGCGGCGCGCAGCTGAAGCTCGCCAACGTGTCCACCTGGGGCATCCTGTGGCTGGTGTCGCGCTCGGCGGAGTTGAAGACCCTGGCCGACCTGAAGGGCGAGGAGATCGCCATGCCCTTCCGCGCCGACATGCCGGACATCGTTTTCGGCGTGGTGGCCGAGCGCCAGGGCCTTGATCCGCGCAAGGATTTCCGCCTGCGCTACGTGGCCACCCCGATGGACGCCATGCAGCTGCTGATCGCGCGCCGCGTGGATCACGCCCTGCTGGCCGAGCCGGCGGTGTCGATGGCGCTGCGCAAGACCAAGTCCTTCCCGGTCGGCCTGATCGCCCCGGAACTGCACCGCAGCATCGACCTGCAGGCCGAGTGGGGGCGCGTGCTGCAGCGCTCCGCACGCATGCCGCAGGCCGGCATCGCGGTGGTCGGCGCGCGCGCGCAGGACGCCGCCTTCGTCGCGCGCATCCACGCCGCCTACGATGCGGCGCTGCGCGAATGCATCGCCGATCGCGAAGCCTGCGCACGCAGCGTGGCGGCGCGCGTCGAGCTGCTGAGCGCCGAGGCGGTGATGGATGCGCTGGCGGTCAGCCCGCTGGAAGCGTTGCCGGCTGCGGGCGCGCGCGCCGAGCTGGAGTTCTTCTACGGCGTGCTGGCCGAGCGCAATCCGGCGCTGGTCGGCGGCCGCCTGCCGGACGACGGCTTCTACGCCGGAGCGGGCAGATGAACGCGGCGGCGCGCTGGCTGGCCGGCCTGCCGGCCTACCTGTGGAGCGGCTGGGGCGCGCTGGCCTCGCTGCTGCTCTGCCTCGCGCTGTGGGAGTGGGCCGCCGGCTTCTACGGCGAGCTGATCCTGCCCGACCCGCGCACCGCCTTTGCCACCCTGGCCGGGCTGCTCGCCGACGGCAGCGCCTGGCCGGAGCTGCTGGTCACCGCGCGCCGCGCGCTCATCGGTTTCGCGCTGGCGCTCACCGCCGGCAGCGCGATGGGCCTGCTCGCCGGCCTGTCGATGACCGCGGCGATGATGTCGCGCCCGGTGGTCACCGTGCTGATCGGCACCCCGCCCATCGCCTGGCTGGTGCTCGCCCTGTTGTGGTTCGGCGCCGGCGACGGCACCCCGGTATTCACCGTGTTCGTCGCCGCCTTCCCGGTGATCTTCGTCGGCGCGCTGCAGGGCGCGCGCACCGTGGACGGCCAACTCGCCGAGCTCGCCGCCGCCTATCGCCTGCCGCCGCTGATGCGCCTGACCGACGTCTATCTGCCGCATGTGCTGTCCTATCTCTTTCCCGCCTGGATCACCGCGCTCGGCATCGCCTGGAAGGTGGTGGTGATGGCCGAGCTGCTCGCCACCAGCGACGGCGTGGGCGCCGCGCTGGCGGTGACCCGCTCGCATCTGGACACCGCCGCCACGCTGGCCTGGATTCTTGCCGTGGTCGGCCTGCTGCTGGCGGTGGAATACCTGCTGCTCGAACCCATCAAGCGCGAGGTCGAGCGCTGGCGGACCGCAAGATGACGATCCCGAAACGCCTCCAGGCCCAGGGCCTGGGCCACGCCTACGCGCTGCGCACCGTGCTCGCCGGCATCGACTTCGAGCTGCCCGTCGGGCAGGTCGCCGCCCTGGTCGGTCCCTCCGGCTGCGGCAAGACCACCCTGCTGCACCTGGTCGCCGGCCTGCTGGCAGTGCGCGAGGGGCGGCTGGCGTCGGACTTCGCCGCGCCCGCCGCGGTGTTCCAGCAGCCGCGCCTGCTGCCCTGGAACCGTGCGCTGGACAACATTGCCCTGGGCCTCAAGGCGCGCGGCGTGGTGCGGCGCGAGCGCGAACGGCGCGCCTTCGAGCTCGGCCTGCGGGTGGGGCTGGCGGCCGACGACCTGGAGAAGTACCCGCACCAGCTCTCCGGCGGCATGCAGAGCCGGGTGGCGCTGGCGCGCGCGCTGGTCATGGAGCCCGACCTGCTGCTGCTCGACGAACCCTTCTCGGCGCTCGACATCGGCCTCAAGGCCGAACTCTACGCCCTGCTCGCCGAGCATCTGGCCGGACGCGAGATGGCGGTGCTGATGATCACCCACGACCTGATGGAAGCGGTGCGCCTCTCAGACCAGCTGCTGGTGATGGCGCCCGATCCGGGGCGCATCGTCGCGCGCTTCGACCTTGCCCGTCCCGCGCTCGCGCGCGATGACGCCTTCGTCTACCAGCACACCGCCGAGCTGCTGCAGCACGCCACGGTGCGCGCGAGCTTCGGCCTGCCGGCGCTGGGCACCGCGGCGGGCGCGCCGCAAGCCGAGGCGACCTGCCAGGCCGGCGGCGGGCTGCGCCTGGTGGCCTCCGGCGGGGCGCCGGCCGCGCGCAGGGGGCTGCAATGCTGAGCGGCGGCCTGCGTGCCCGCCTCGATGCGTTGCTGCTGTGCGGCTTCCGCCCCTTCTTCCTGTTCACCTCGGCCTGGAGCGCGCTGGCGTTTGCCGCCTGGCTGGCCGCGCTGGGCGGCGCGCTGGCCCTGCCCACGGTGGCCGGCGGCGCGCTCGCCTGGCATGCGCACGAGATGGCGCTGGGTTTCGGCGGCGCGGCGCTGCTCGGCTTCCTGCTCACCGCGCTGCCCGAGTTCACCGCCAGCGCGGCGGTGCCGCGCCGCCAGGTCGCCATGCTGGCGCTGCTGTGGCTGGGCGCGCGTGCCGGCTTCGTGCTGGGCGGGGCGCCCGGGCAGTGGCTCGCCGCAGTGGCCGAATGCGCGCTGCTCGCCGGCGCGCTGGCGATGGCCGCGCCGCGCCTGTGGCGCGACCCGGCACGCCGCCATCTGGCCTTCCTGTGGGGACTGGCGGCCCTGCTGGCATGCACCGTGGGCTACCACGCCGCCGCGCTGGGCGGCGGCCAGCAGCTCGCCTGGCTCAACGCGGCGGTCGGGGTGATGATGGTGTTCATCGTGCTGGCGCTGTCGCGCATCTCCATGCGGGTGGTCAACGGCGCACTCGAAGAACGTGGCGAGACTGCGGTGGAATACCTCGCCCGCCCGCCGCGGCGCAATCTGGCGATGTTCTGCATCGCGCTGTACACCGTGGTCGAACTGCTCGCGCCGCTGGCCCCGGTCTCGGGCTGGATCGCCCTGGCCGCGGCGGCCGCGCTGTTCAACCTGACCAATGACTGGCACCTCGGGCGGGTGCTGTTCAGCCGCTGGGTGTTCATGCTCTACCTAGTGTACTGGCTGATGGCGGCCGGCTACCTGCTGCTCGGCCTCGCGCTGCTGGGCGTGCCGCTGTCGCCCTCGGCCGGGCGCCACTTGCTGATGGCGGGTGGCATGGGCCTGTCCATCTTCGTGGTGATGAACATCGCCGGGCGCATCCATGCCGGGGTGCCGCTGGAGCGCGGCCTGCGGGTGCCGCTGGGCGCCGGGCTGATCGTCGGCGCGGCGCTGCTGCGCGCAGGCTACGGCTTCGCCCCGCTCCTCCTGCTCGGCGCCGCCGGCGGGCTGTGGGTCGCCGCCTTCGCCTGGCAGTTCGCCGCGGCCTGGCCTGTGCTCAGCCGCCCGCGCGGCGATGGGCAGTCGGCTTGCGCCGGGCTGCGCGAGGATATCGCCAATCCTGTGGCGTAAACGCCGCAGCGCAGCAATTCCTGTTTGCAAATGATACTGACTCTTATTAGTATTCCTCTGCGCGGATATCCCTGTTGAGGTAGTGGTTTCCGCCCTGCCCGCCGGGGAGGCCGGCTCGTCCACCTGAAAACCACAATATTCCGAGGTTCAACATGCAAGACCTGCGTAGCCGTCTGATTCCGCTGTTCGCCACCGCGCTGCTGGGCGCCAGCGGCCTGGCCCATGCCGAGCGCCCGCTCAACGTCGACGATGCCGGCACCCTGGACAAGGGTGGCGCCAAGCTGGAGGCCGGCTGGTCCAAGGACGACGAGGCGCGCGGCTTCGAGGCCGCCGCCGGCTTCGGGCCGATCGACAACGTGGAAATGGAGATCGGCTTCGCCCGTACCCGCGACCACGCCTCCTCGCCCACCGACACCATCAACGGCCACGGGCTGGCGATCAAGTGGGTGCCGCTGCAGTCCGAGACCGGCCTTTCGGCCGGCCTGAAGTACGAATACGGCCGCGACCGCCTGGACGGCGTGTCCACCCGCGTGCATGCGCTCAGCGGCCTGGCGACCTGGACTTTCGAGGGCGGGCAGATGGTGCACCTGAACCTCGGCCGCGAGATCACCCGCGAGCGCGGCGAGAGCGAAGGCGTGAACACCTGGGGCGTGGCGCTGGACCTGCCGCTCACCGAGCAGCTGAACTTCGTGGTCGAAACCTTCGGCGCCGAACACAGCCGCCCGGACCGCGCGCTCGGCCTGCGCTACGAGATCGTCGACGGCCTGAAGGTGTCTGCGGCAGTCGGGCGCGGCAACGACCGCAGCTTTGCCAACGCGGGCATCGCCTGGGAGTTCTGATTTGCCGGCGCCGCTCCCGCACGCGACCGGGCGGCACGCCGCCCGGTCGTCCTGTTGACCGACAACCTACAAGGAAGATGACCCCGATGCGACTGATCACCCTGGTTTCCGCGCTTGCCGCGCTGCAGTTCTCCACCGTCACGCTGGCCGCCGAGCCGGTGAGCGCGCCGCGCGTGCTCGCCCACTACGGTGAGCTGGTGCATGCCAGCTACGCCGACGCCCACGCCGGCGCCCTGGCCCTGCAGAAGGCGGTGGACGCTTTCGTCGCTGCGCCGTCCGAGGCCGGCCTGCAGGCCGCCCGCAAGGCCTGGCTGGAAGCGCGCGAATGGTACGGCCAGACCGAGGCCTTCCGCTTCTACGGCGGCCCGATCGACGGTGAGGACGGCCCGGAAGGCCAGATCAACGCCTGGCCGATGGACGAGGCTTATGTAGATTTCGTCAATGGCGCGGCCGAGGCCGGCATCATCGCCGACCGTTCGGTGAGCATCGACATGGACACCCTGGCCGGCCTGAACGAGAAGGACGGCGAGGAGAACATCTCCACCGGCTGGCACGCCATCGAGTTCATGCTGTGGGGCCAGGATCTCTACGAGGACAGCCCGGGCCGTCGTGCCTACACCGATTTCGTCGACGGCCAGGCGCCCAACGCCGACCGTCGCCGCGACTACCTGAAGGTCACCACCGAGCTGCTGGTCAAGGACCTCGCCGGCCTGGTGGACGCCTGGGCGCCGAATGCCGACAACTACCGCAAGAGTTTCGCGGCCGACGAGGGCAATCTCGCCAGGGTGATCTCGGCGATCGGCATCCTGTCGCGCGGTGAGCTGGCCGGCGAGCGCATCGAGGTGGCGCTCGACTCGCAGAACCAGGAAGACGAGCACTCGTGCTTCTCGGACAACACCCACCGCGACATCGTCGCCAACGCCGCCGGCATCCGCAACGTGTGGCGCGGCCAGTACACCCGTGCCGACGGCAGCGTGCTCAAGGGCCCGGGCGTGCGCGACCTGGTGGCGGCGAAGAACAAGGCGCTGGCCACCCGCGTGGATAGCCAGATCGACGGCTCGGTGAAGGCGGCGGAGGCGATTCCCGCGCCCTTCGACCGCGCGATCCTCGCCGGCAATCCGGGCCGCGCCAAGGTCGAGGCCACCGTGGTGGCGCTGAAGAAGCAGACCGAAGGCCTGGTCGAAGCCGCGGCCGCGCTCGGCATCAAGCGCCTGAACACCGCGCTGCCGGAGTAAACGGCCGTTCGTGAATGCGCGGCGGGTGGGCCGGTGCCCGCCTGCCGCGCAGCATCCCCTCCGCCCTGCCATTGCCGAATCCCGCCTGCTGCCCATGACTTCTCCCCGCCTGCTCCTCGGCCTCGGCGCGCTTGCCGCCGGCGCCGCTCTCTCCGCCACCCTGTCCGCCGCAACCGGCATCGGCTTCGAGCCCGGCGAAGAACTGCCCGGCGGCGCCACCACCACCCCGGACCACGGCCGCAACGCCTTTTCCTACCCGGCGGCCAATCTGTCGGTGGATCGCCAGACGCCGTTCTTCATCGGCAACTCCTTCTTCAAGAAGAGCTGGGTCGGTGCGCCGGCCTCCACCACCGGGCGCGACGGGCTCGGCCCGCACTTCATCGCCCGCGCCTGTGCCGGCTGCCATGCGATGGACGGCCGCGGCGCCCCGCCGCCGGTCGATGAGCACGGCGTCAGCACCGAACAGCCGGTGGGCCTGCTGCTGCGCCTGTCGATTCCGGGCGAGGGCGGCAAGGACGGCGTGGTGCCCGAACCCACCTACGGCGGCCAGCTCAACAACCTGGCGTTGCCCGACCTGCGTCCCGAGGCGCGCATCACCGTGCGCTACCAGGAGATCGCCGGGCAGTTCGCCGACGGCACGCCCTACAGCCTGCGCAAGCCGAGCTACGAGCTCTCCGAGCTGGGCTACGGGCCGATGCATCCGCAGACGCTCGTCTCCCCGCGCGTCGCGCCCCAGGTCATCGGCCTGGGCCTGCTCGAGGCCATCCCCGAAGCCCGCCTGCGCGAGCTTGCCGAGCGCCAGGCCGCCGAGGATGCGGGCATCTCCGGGCGCCCCAACCGGGTGTGGGACACCTCCCGGCAGGACTGGGTGATCGGCCGCTTCGGCTGGAAGGCCAACGTCGGCACGGTGGCCCACCAGACCGCCGGCGCCTTCAATGGCGACATCGGCATCACCTCGCGGCTGTTCCCGCACGAGGAATGCACCGCCGCGCAGGCCGACTGCGTGGCCCGGCAGAAGCAGGAGGCGGCCTGGCGTGCCGAGCGCGGCGAACACCGCACCGACATCGACGACCGCGCGCTGGAACGCACCATCTTCTACACCGCCACCCTGGCCGTGCCGGAACGCCGCAATCCGCGCGACCCGCAGGTGCTGGCCGGCAAGCGCATCTTCCACGAAGCGCGCTGCGCCAGCTGCCACGTGCCCAGCCATGTCACCGGCGAGGCCAAGGACTTCCCCGAACTGTCCGGGCAGACCATCTGGCCCTACACCGACCTGCTGCTGCACGACATGGGCGAAGGGCTGGCCGACGGCCGCCCCGACTTCGAGGCCGACGGCCGCGAATGGCGCACCCCGCCGCTGTGGGGCATCGGCCTGATTCCGGCGGTCAACGGCCACCAGTACCTCTTGCACGACGGCCGCGCGCGCGGCGTGCTGGAAGCCGTCCTGTGGCACGGCGGCGAGGCCGAAGCCTCGAAGCAGCATGTGCTGGGCCTGAGCAAGGAAGCGCGCGAGGCGCTGGTCAAGTTCGTGGAGTCGCTGTGATGCGCGCCGCGCACCGTCTGGCGACCCTGCTGCTCGCCCTTGCCGCGCCGCTCGCGGCTGCCGCCGCGCCGGCGCCCTACGTGATGCCCTCGCAGTGGATGGCGGCGCTCACCGAGGCCCGCCTGGCGCCCGGTTACGCCGGGCTGGGCGAGCGGGTCGAGGCGCTGGGTGCCGCGCTGCAAGCCACCTGCGCCGGCCGGCCTGCCGCGCTGGCGGCCGCCCGCGTGCGCTGGCGCGAGGCCCAGCTTGCGCTGCGCGCGCTCTCGCCGCTGCCCTTCGGCCCGGTGCTGGAAACCCGCGTGCTGCGGCGCATCGACTTCTGGCCCACCCGGCCGGCGCAGATCGAGCGCTCCATCGCCCAGTATGCGCAGAGCCCGGACGACACCGCGCGCATCGGCCTGTCCGCGCGCGGCCTGCCGGCCATCGAATACCTGCTGTTCGACGCCGGGCGCGCGCCGCTCGCCGACGACCCGGCGGCCTGCCGCTACGCCGCCTGGCTGGCGCAGGATGCCGCCGCCGCCCTGGCCGACACCGCCACCGGCTGGCCGGCATGGCGCGCGGCGCTGGCCGAAGCCGACCCGGAGCGCGAGGCGCGCCTGATCGGCGATGGCATCAACATCCTGATCGGCAGCACCGAGGTGCTGCGCCTCAAGTATCTGGACAAGCCCTTGCGTCCGCGCAGCGGGCCGGCGGAGACCGACGCCTGGCGCAGCGCCACCGCGCGCGACGGTCTGCTTGCCTACTTCGGCGGCCTGCGCGCCGGGCTGCAGGGCGGCGAGGGCTGGCCGGGCCTGACCGCGGTGATGCGCGGCCGCGGCCTGCTGGTGCTCGCCGACCGTGTCGATGTGCGCCTTGACGCCGTGGCCGCGGCGCTGGCCGACCTGCCCGGGGATCTCGGCGCCGAGGCCGCCCGCCCGGCCGCCGAAAACCTGATGACCGAACTCGGCCGCCTGCAGCGCCTGCTCGCCGAGGACGTGGCCGACGCCATGAAGGTGACCGTGGGCTTCGGAGAAAGCGATGGCGATTGACCTCGTCCGCCGCCGCCTGCTCGGCGCCGTGCCCGCCGGCCTGCTGCTCGCGCAGCTCGCCGCGCCGGCCCGTGCCGCGCTGGCCGGCGCCGAACCCGCGCTGCTCACCTGCTGGGCGGATTCGCCCGAGCGTCCGCGGCGCTTCTTCGCCGGGCGCAGCGACGCGCTCGCCAGCGCGCTGGAGCTGCCTGCGCGCGGCCACGACCTGGCCTGGCATCCGTCCGGCGACGGCTCCGCGGTGGTCGCCGCGCGCCGCCCGGGCCGTTTCCTGATGCGCTGGCAGGTCGCCAGCGGCCGTCCGCTCGCCGAGTTCGACGTCTATGACGCCGACGAGGACATCCGCCTGGAAGGGCACCTGGCCTTCAGCCGCGACGGCCGCCTGCTGTTCGCCACCGAGAGCGAGCTGATCGATGGCCAGGGCAGGGTGGGCGTTTACGACGCGCACACCCTGGAACGCCTGGCCGCCTGGCCGACCGGCGGCATCGGCCCGCACGCCGTGCAGCAACTCGCCGACGGGCGCATCGCGGTGGCCAACGGCGGCATCCTCACGCTGCCGGAAACCGGACGCCTGAAGCGCAACCTCGACAGCATGGACCCCTCGCTGGCGCTGCTCGACCCGGCCGACGGCCGCCTGCTCGCCCACTACCGCCTGCCCGACCCGTGGATGAGCGTGCGCCACATCGCCCAGGCCGCCGACGGCCGCATCGCGGTATCGCTGCAGAACGAGGCCGCCGACGCCGCCGCGCCGGACTACGCCCGCCCGCTGTTCGCCCGCGTCGATGGCGACGTGCTGCGTTACGGCGCGGCCTCCGCAGAAGTGCTGGCCGCCTGCGGCGGCTACGCCGGCGACATCGTCGCGGTCGAGCATCCGGCTGGCCCGCTGTTCGCGGTGAGCTGCAGCGTCGCCGGCACGCTCGCGCTGTGGCGGGCGGACGGCGCCTTCGTCGGCCAGCTGCCCACGCCCGGCGTGTGCGCACTGACGGTGGCCGGGGGCGGCCTGGTCGCCACGGGCGACGGCGGCGACCTGTGGCAGGTGGCCGCCGCCAGCGCGCAGCCGCGCGGCCACTGGCCGCATCCCTTCGCCTTCGACAACCACGCCCGTCCCGCCTGACCGCCGCCGCCGCCCCTGTAGGAGCGGCCTTGGCCGCGATACGCCCGTCGAGTAAACCTCGCCGCAATCGCGGGCAAGCCCGCTCCTACAGATCGGCATATCGGCCTATCATTCCCCGATCCACACGACCAACCGTTCGCGGAGCCCGCCATGAAAGGAAACAAGAAGGTCATCGCCGCCCTCAACGCACTGCTTGCCGACGAACTGGCAGCGCGCGACCAATACTTCATCCACTCGCGCATGCTCTCCGAATGGGGTCTGGCCAAGGCCGCCGAGCGCATCGCCCACGAGATGGAAGACGAAACCCAGCACGCCGACGCGCTGATCCGCCGCATCCTGTTCCTCGAAGGCGTGCCGGCGATGAGCCCGTCCAAGCTCACCGTCGGCAAGGACCTGCCGGACATCTTCACCAAGGACCTGGCGGTGGAGATGCTGGTGGTCAAGAACCTGCGCGAAGCCATCGCGCTGTGCGAGGCCGAGCAGGACTACGTGACCCGCGAGATCCTCGAGAAGATGCTCGACGACACCGAGGAAGACCACGCCCACTGGCTGGAGCAGCAGCTCGGCCTGATCAAGCTGGTCGGCTTGCAGAACTACCTGCAGTCGCAGATGGCCGGCTGATACGATCCTGCCAGGCAGAATTTCCTGAGGAGCCGCCGATGAGCCTGCAGCCCTTCCACCTCGCCATTCCGGTCCATGACCTCGCCGCCGCGCGGCGCTTCTACGGCGAGGTGTTCGGCCTCGCCGAGGGCCGCTCCAGTGCGCAGTGGGTGGATTTCGATTTCTTCGGCCACCAGCTGGTCATCCACCAGCACCCGAAGACGGCCGCCCAGGAGCAGGCGCATACCAACCCGGTGGACGGCCACGACGTGCCGGTGCCGCACTTCGGCGTGGTCCTGCAATGGGAGCAGTGGGAAGCGCTCGCCGAACGCCTGCGCTCGCTGGGCACGCCGTTCGTCATCGAGCCCTATGTGCGCTTCAAGGGCCAGGTCGGCGAGCAGGCCACCATGTTCCTGCTCGATCCCTGCGGCAATGCGCTGGAGTTCAAGGCCTTCAAGGACATCGGCCAGCTGTTCGCCAAGTGAGGCCCGCGGGCGGCGCGAGTGCTGCGCAGCCCCGCCCGGCTCGACAGCGCCCGCGCGCCTAACTATCTTTGGAACTCCTTTCCCGTTTCCCGGAGTGTCCGCATGTCCCGTTCGCTGCTGCGAGCCCTGCTGTCCTGCTTCACCCTGCTGTCCCTGTTGGCCGGTGGCCCTGCCGCCGCGGCGGAGCGCCTGTCCGAGCGCTGGGACGAAAAGCGTGCCGCAGCCTTGCTCGAACGCGCTGCGCAGCACCTTGCCGCCGGTGGCGAGGCGGCCCTGGCGGATTTCTCCCGGCAGGGCGAATTCGTCGACCGTGATCTCTATGTTTACGCGCTGGCGCCGGACGGCCGCTTTCTTGCCAGCGGCGGCTCCTCGGCCGCGCTGATCGGGCAGAACGTCTCCGGGCGTACCGATTCGGCCGGCAAGGCCTTCTTCCGCGAGATCCTCGACACGGCCGCGCGCGACGGCGCCGGGCGGGTGGAGTACCGCTGGCTGAATCCGGCCGAGAACCGCGAGGAACCCAAGGTGACGCTGTTCCGCAAGGTGGGCGACTACATCGTCGCGGTCGGCTTCTACACCCCGCGCGCCAGCGCCGCGCAGGCGCGCGAGATGCTGGCGCGGGCCTCCGGCGCGCTGGCGCAGGACCGGGCGGCCGCGCTCGACGCCTTCCAGGCGGTCGGCGGCGCGTTCATCCAGGACGACCTCTACGTCTTCGTGGTCGCCGCGGACGACGGCCGCTTCCTCGCCCACGGCGCCAGTCCCGCGCTGGTCGGTCGCGATGCGCGCGAACTGCGTGACCCCAGGGGCAAGCCGATCATCTCGGACATGCTCAACATCGCCCGCAGCAAGGGCGAAGGCCAGCTCGAGTACGCCTGGCGCAACCCGCTCACCGGCAAGGTCGAGAGCAAGACCACCTTCTTCCGCATGGTCGAGGGCATGCTGGTGGGCGTGGGCTACTACACCCGCTGACACGGCCTGGCCGTGCGGTGGCGTTTCACCCCCCAAGCAAGAGAAACCAACAAGGAGAGAACACCATGAGCACCGTTACCCTGGGTGGCAACCCCGTCGAAGTCGCCGGCAGCTTCCCGGCCAAGGGCGCAGCCGCCCCCGCCTTCTGCCTGACCGGCGCCGACCTGCAGGACGTCGGCCTGGATGCCTGGCCGGGCAAGCGCAAGGTGCTGAACATCGTGCCCAGCCTGGACACCCCCACCTGCGCCACCTCCACCCGCAAGTTCAACGCCGAGGCCTCCAAGCTCAGCAACACCGTGGTGCTGGTGATCTCGGCCGACCTGCCCTTTGCCGCCAAGCGCTTCTGCGAGACCGAAGGGCTGGCCAACGTGCACACCCTGTCCACCTTCCGCAACCCGGAGTTCGCGCGCAACTGGGGCGTGGCCATCGCCTCCGGTCCGCTCACCGGCCTCACCGCGCGCGCGGTGGTGGTGCTGGACGCCGCGGACAAGGTGATCCACGCGCAGATGGTCCCCGAGATCAAGGACGAACCGGACTACGCCGCGGCGCTCGCAGTGCTCGGCTGAGTCCTGCCGAGGGGGGAGCGGCCCCGGCCGGTCCTCCCCTTCCTGCCTGCTCCGGCCGGGGCAGGCACGCTCTTGCCCGGATGGCAGCGCAGCCGCATCGCCCGCTGGCGATCCTGTCATGCGGGATTCTTGACCTGCCGCAGCGCCAGCAGCGGTGCAGCGGCGCATACTGGGCCCATCCAGACAAGCGCCTTGCGCGCGAGGTGTCCGCATGTGGCGTCCGTTCTGCCTGCTGGTGCTGCTGGCCGTCCAGCTCCCGGTCCATGCCGGGCCGTGGCGGGCGGGTGAGCAGAACATCTACGGCTGGCAGGTGATGACGCCGGACGAGCGCATCGAGCACCAGCGCCGCCTGCGCAGCTTCACTTCCTACGACGATTGCCGCGCCTACCAGCAGGCCCATCACGCCGAGATGGCGGAGCGCGCCCGCGCTGCCGGGGTGGTGCTGAGCCCGCGGCGGCAGTCCGCCTGCGAGCAGTTGCGCGCGCAGGGGCGGTTGCAATGAACGCGGTCGCCGGGGTGTCCGTCGTGTCCCCGGCAAACCGTCTGGCCGCCCCCGCATTGCTCCTCGCGCTGGCCGCCGGCTGTGTGGCCTGGGCCTGGCCGGCGGGGCTGGACGGCTGGCGCGCACTGGCCATTGTCAGCGCCTGGGCCGGCAGCGGCCTGCTGGCCGGCAGCCTGTTGCTGATGGTGCGCGAGCCGCGCCTTGCGGCGCTGTTCGGCGGGCTGGATGCGCAGTACCGCTGGCACCATCGCGGCGGTGTGCTCGCCTATGCGCTGCTGCTCATCCACCCGCTCGCGCTGGCCGGTGCCGGCTGGCAGGAGTCGCCCGCGGTGGCCTGGCTGGCGCTCGCCCCGTGGGCGCATCACTGGCCGGTGTGGCTGGGGTGGGCGGGGCTGGTACTGCTGATGATCGGCCTGGCCGCCACCTTCAGCGCGCATCTGCCCTACCGCCGCTGGCGGGCGCTGCATTACCTGGCCGGGGCCGGGGTGCTCGCCGGGCTGGGGCACGTGGCCGCGCTGCTGGCGCAGCTGGGGCCGTTGTGGTTGCTGCTGCCGGCCAGCGTGCTGGCAATCGCCTGGCGGCTGCTGGGCGCGGATCTCGGCCTGGCGGCTCGCCCCTACCGGGTGCGCAGCGTCACCCATCCGGCGGCGCGCATGGTCGAGGCGGTGCTCGAACCCTGCGGGCCGCGCATGGCGGTGGCGCCGGGGCAGTTCGTCTTTGCCGCCTTCGGCGACGGCGCGCATTTCCGCGGTTGCCGCGAGTTCCATCCGTTCACGGTCAGCGGGGTCGGCGACGACGGTACGCTGGCTGTGGGCATCAAGGCCCTGGGACCGTGTTCGACCCATGTCCAGGCGCTGGAGTCCGGCGTCACCGTGCGCCTGGAAGGGCCCTTCGGGCGCTTTCTCGCCGACCGCGCCAAGTCTCCGCAGCTGTGGCTGGCCGGCGGGGTAGGCATCACGCCCTTCATCGCCGCGCTGCGCGCCGGGCCGCTCGCGCAGCCGACCGTGCTGATCTACCTGTTCCGCGGGGCACAGGATGCCGCCTACCTGGAGGAGTTGCAGACCCTCGCCGGCGCCGACCCGCAGCTCGCCCTGCTCGCCGAAGCCGCCGACGGGCCGCCGCCGCTGGCGGATCTGCTCGGCCGCGTGCCGCAACTGGCCGGGCGCGCGGTGCAGTTGTGCGGCCCAGCGCCGCTGATCGACGCCGCCCGCAGTGAGCTCGCCGCCCGCGGCGTGCCGCCCGGCGCCATCCACTTCGAACTGTTCGACTTCCGCTGATGCGCCGCCTGTTCGCCGTCGCCACCCTGTCCTTCTGGTTCGCCGTCGCTGCGCTGTGGCTGGCCGCCTGGCTGTCGCCGGCGGAGGAGGCGCCGCAAGTGGTGGCGAGCGGCGAGCCGCGCTACGTCGCCGCCGAGGTGGCGCGCCACGACCGCGCGGAGGACTGCTGGATGATCATCGACGGGGTGGTGTACGACCTCACCGCCTATCTGCCGGAACACCCTTCCCGGCCGGACGTCATCGAGGCCTGGTGCGGGCGCGAGGCGAGCGAGGCCTACCGCAGCAAGATGCGCGGCCGTGCGCATTCGCCCTACGCCGACGGCCTGCTGCCGGGCTATCGCATCGGCGTGGCCGCCGTGGATGCTGTGAGCACGCCCTAGCGCGTCCTGCCGCAGGGGTGGCGGTCGGCGCCGCAGTGCTCGAAGTCGCCCAGCGGGCGGTTGAAGGTGTATTCCAGCGGGTCGCGGATCCACTCGCGCGCGGTGTCGTCCACCGTGCCGGTGGGGATGGTGAAGGGCAGCGCGATGATGAAGCCCGCCGTGCCGATCACCGCACCCACCAGCCCGAGCGGACGCACGACGATCAGGTCCGCGGCCATGTCGGTGGCGCGGTCGCCGGTGACCGTGTCGCTGTCGTAGTGCTGCGCCAGCACCGCGCTGGTCGGTGTCAGCGCCAGCACCAGGGCGAGCAGCAGCGCGGCGGTGCAGCGTGCGGGTTTGGATGCGTGCATGCGAGTCTCTGCGTCGGTGATTGTCCCAGTATGGACCGTGAGCCGCCCGCCGGCCACCGGGGCGCTCCTGCGCGCCCGACTCATCTATCATTGCCCGGTCCGTCCGCCTTCCTTTTTCCGAGATTCGATGCCCAGATTCCTGCACACCGCCGACTGGCAGATCGGCAAGCTGTTCGGCCAGTTCGACGCCGACGAGGCCGCCCTGCTCGCCGACGAGCGCTTCAACGCGGTCGAACGCCTCGCCCAGCTCGCCGCCGTGCACGCCGTCGATGCAGTGCTGGTTGCCGGCGACGTGTTCGACGCGCAGACCGTCACCGACCGCACCCTGCACCGCCTGTTCCATGCCCTGGGCGGCTTTTCCGGGCGCTGGGTGATGATCCCCGGCAACCACGACGCCGCGCTCGCCGAGTCGGTGTGGACCCGCGCCGCGCGGCTGGATGCCATCCCGGCGAACCTCACGGTCTGCCTCAGCCCCGAGCCGCTGCTGCTGGACGACGCACGCGTGGCCCTGCTGCCCGCGCCGCTCACCCAGCGCAACACCCACGCCGATCTCACCGAATGGTTCGCCGCCGCCGACACCCCGGCCGGCTACCTGCGCGTCGGCCTCGCCCACGGCAGCGTGCAGGGCATCCTCGCCGAGGACATCGACTCGGCCAACCCGATCGCCGCCGGGCGTGCGGCCAGCGCCCGGCTCGACTACCTGGCGCTGGGCGACTGGCACGGCACCCGCGAGATCGACCCGCGCACCTGGTACGCCGGTACGCCGGAGACCGATCGCTTCCGCGCCAACGCCTCAGGCCAGGCCCTGCTGGTCGACATCGCCGCCCCCGGCGCACCGCCGGTGGTGACCCCGGTGGTCACCGGGCGCTACCGCTGGCACAGCGCCGGGGCCGAACTGCAGGTGCCGAGCGATCTCGACCTGCTGCTCGAGCGCCTGGCCGCCTTCGGTCCGGCCGACGTGGTGCAGATGGAAGTGAGCGGACGCACCGATCTCGCCGGCCATCGCCGGCTGACCGATGCGCTCGCGCAGGCCCAGGGCCGCGCGCGCAGCCTGGTGGCCGACCTCGCCGCGCTGCAGCTCGAACCCACCGAGGCGGATATCGAAGCGCTCGCCGCCGACGGCTATCTCGCCGACGTGGTCGGCGAGCTGCAGGCCGCACAACGGGCTAATGACCCGGCCCGTGCCGAGGCGGCACGCGACGCGCTGGCGCTGCTCGCCGGCCTGCTCGCCGCGCGCCGCCCGGCCGCCGGAGGGCAGGCGCAATGAAGCTCACCCGCATCCGCATCGAGCAACTCCGCCAGTTCCGCACGGCGCTGGAAATCGCCGATCTCGCCCCCGGGCTCAATCTGTTCACCGGCCCCAACGAAGCCGGCAAGAGCACCGTGGTCGCCGCCATCCGCGCCGCCTTCTTCGAGCGTCACCGCTCCTCCAGCGTGGACGACCTGCGCCCCTGGAATGAGCCCGCCGCTGCACCCACCGTGGAGCTCGACTTCGAACTCGACGGCCAGCCCTGTCATCTCGCCAAGACCTTCCTCGCGCGCAAGCGCTGCACGCTGCAGATCGGTCGCGAGAGCCTGGACGGCGAGGAGGCCGAGAACCGCCTGGCCGAACTGCTCGGCTACCAGCACGCAGGGCGCGGCGCGAGCAAGGCCGAGCACTGGGGCATCCCCGGCCTGCTGTGGATAGAGCAGGGCGCGGCGCAGGAGCTGCGCGAGGCGGTCGGCCACGCCACCGACCACCTGCGCGGCGCGCTTAACGAATCGCTCGGTGAGGTGGCCGCCAGCGGCGGCGACGAACTTCTGGGCGCGGTGGAAGCGCAGCGCAACGAACTGCTCACCGAAGCCGGCGGGCGCCCGCGCGGCGCTTACAAGGAGGCGCTGGACAAGGAGGGCGCGCTGGCCGCCGAGCTCGCCCGGCTCGACGACGAGATCGCCCGCTACCGCGAGCGCGTCGATGCGCTCGCCGCGCTGCGCCGCGAGCACGCCGCGGACGAGGCCGAGCAGCCCTGGCGCGGCTTCCGCGTCCAGCAACAGCAAGCCGAAGCGCGCCTGCAGGCCACCCACGAGCTGCAGGCAGCGCTGGCTGCCGAACGCCAGCGCGCCGCCCAGATCGAAAGCCGAGCCGGCCTGTTGCGTGCCCAGCTCGACGGCTTCGCGCGCGACGACCAGGCGCTGGCCGCACGCGGCGCCGAACTCGAAGCCGCCCGCCAGGCCAGCGCGGCGGCGACCGCGCCCGCCGGGCAGTGGCAGTCGCGCCTGGAACAGGCCGGGCGCGAGCTGGAGGCCGCCCGCAACATCCTGCGTCTCGCGCGGCAGCGTGATGAACGTACCCGCCTGGCGCGCGACGCCGAAGCCGCGCGCCGGCAGCTGGAGAGCGCCGCCGCCCAGCTGCGCGAAGCCGACGCCGCCCAGGCCCGCGTGCAGGCGCTGCAGCGCGAGGCCGCATCCGCCGCCATCCGCCCCGCCGATCTCAAGACCCTGCGCGCCCAGGCGCGCGAACTGGCCGACATCGACATCCGCCGAGGCGCCGCTGCCACCCGGCTCAGCTATGCGCTGGAGCCGGGCCGACAGATCGAACTGGGCGGGCAGACGCTGACCGGCAGCGGCGAAACCCGCGTGCTGGCCGCCACCACCCTGGTGCTGCCCGGCCTCGGCCGCCTGGAAATCGCCCCTGGCGGCAGCGACCTGGCCGCACTCGCCGCGCGCGCCGCGGAGCTGGCCGATGCGCAGGGCGCGCTGCTCGCCCGGCTTGGACTCGATTCGCTGGAGGCCGCCGAGGCGCGCGAGCTGGCATACGCCCGCTTACAGAACGAGCTCGCCGCCGCCCAGGCCACGCTGCAGGCGCTCGCCCCGCATGGCGTCGATGCGCTGCGCACCGAACATGCGGCGCTGGCCGCCCGCGCCGAGGAGCTCGCCCAGGCCCTCGGCCGCCTGCCGGCGCCGTCCGATACCACCACCGAGCTGCTCACCGCGACCGAGGCCGAAGCCGCCGAGCAGGCCGCCGCACAAAGCCTCGCCGCCCTGCGCGAGGACGCCCACCGCGCCCAGCTCGCCGCCGCCGATGCGCGCAGCCGGCTGGAGGCCGCCGCCCGTGAGCACGCCGCGGCGCAAGCCCTGTGCGAAGCCCCGGATCGCGCCGAACGCCTGGCCGCCGCCAGCCGCGAGCTGACCGACGCGCGCGCCGAGCAGGCCGCGCTCGCCACCCGCGTCGCCGAACTGGAACGCCAGGTCGCCGAGGCCCGCCCCGAGATCCTGCAGCAGGACGTCGAGCGTTTGCGCGCCAGCGCCGAGCAACTGGAGAAGCAATACCGCGAACGCCGCGAGCGCCTGCTGCGCCTGGAAGTGGAGCTGCAGACCGAAGGCGCCCGCGGCCAGGACGAGCGTCGCGCCGAGCTCGCCCGCGACCACGCCCAGGCCGCACGGCGCGCGGACGAGTTGCGCCGCCGCGCCGCCGCGCTCGATCTGCTGCTCGGCCTGCTGCGCGACAAGCGCCGCGCGCTCACCCGCCGCCTGCAGGCCCCGCTGCAGAAGCACCTGAACCGCTACCTGCAACTGCTCTTCCCGCAGGCCATCCTGGAGATCGACGAGGACCTCACCCCCGGCCCGCTGACCCGCCCCAGTGGCGCCGGCAGCGAGAGCGGCGCCTTCGATGCGCTGAGCTTCGGCGCGCGCGAGCAGATGGGGGTGATCGCCCGCCTGGCCTACGCCGACCTGCTCGCCGAAGCCGGCCGCCCCACGCTGGTCATCCTCGACGACGCGCTGGTGCACAGCGACCCCGAGCGCCTCGCGCAGATGAAGCGCGTGCTGTTCGACGCCGCCACCCGCCACCAGATCCTGCTATTCACCTGCCATCCCGGCAACTGGCGCGACCTCGGCGTGGCGGCGCGCTCGCTGGCGGCGCTGCGCGCGCAATGAGCGCGACGGTGCGAACGCGGCGGGAGTCCCGGTGGCGGCGGCGACTGTGTTATACATTCAGGCTTGTTCCCCAGGGCAGGACCGGTAGGCATCCATGAGCACGCAAGACAACCCGGTGGTGTACGGCACCGAAGACATCCTCAGAAGCCTGTGCAACTCGGTCACCAAGGTGCTGACCGTCGCCACGCAGAGCCAGCTGCATTACTCCGGCATGGTCCAGCGCATCACCCGCACCTGCCTCAAGCCGGACATCGGCTGCTTCGTGCTGTTCGACGGCGGCTTCTCCGGCCTGGTGGTGATCAATTTCTCGGCGCCGGCGGCGATGGAGCTCTACGAGCAGTACATGCTGAACATGGGCATGTCCAAGGACGAACTGGCCAGTTCGCACACCTCGGACGAGGTCAGCAACGTCATGGGCGAGCTGATGAACCAGATCGTCGGCGACTTCACCGGCAAGGTGGCGCGCGAGCTGCAGACCCACATCACCCAGAACCAGCCCAAGATGCTGGCGCTCAACAAGCAGGTGATGCTGAGCGTGGACACCAACCTGGACGAACCGGAAGCGCGCCGGGTGACCTTCTTCACCGGGCGCAACAACATCTTCTACCTCGAACTGGCGATCGACCGCACCGAGTTCATCAAGATGAACGACTTCGTCGCCGACGAGGTGCCCGACCCGGACGCGCTGATCGATCAGGCCGGCCAGCAGGCCCGCCCCGCCGCGGCGCCGGCCGCGGCCGAGGACCACGACGAGCTGCTCAAGTCGCTGGGCATGTAATCGCAGCCTGGCGAGCGGCAGGAGCGGCCTTGCGCCGCGTGCCTAGCGGTTCACCAGCAGCCTGAGGCCGAGCGCGATGAAGACCGCGCCGGCCACGCGGTCCAGCAGCGTACCGACGCCCGGGCGGCGCTTGAGCCACTGTCCCACGGTGCCGGAGAAGTAGCCGAGCAGCCCGAAGAGCACCGCCGCTTGCACGGTGAAGGCCACGCCCAGCAGTGCCATCTGCAGGCCCGGGCTGCCCTGTTCCGGCACCACGAACTGCGGCAGGAAGGACAGGAAGAAGAGGACCACCTTGGGGTTGATGGCGTTGGCAAACACGCCCTTGAGGAACAGCCTGCCCAGCGTCTGCGTGCCGCCCTGCACCGCCGCGACACCCGCTGGCCCGGCATTGCGCAGCGCGCTGACGCCGAGCCACAGCAGGTAGAGCCCGCCGCAGATCCTCAGCGCGGTGAAGGCTTCGGCGGAGGTGGCGATCAGCGCGCTCACCCCGGCCACTGCCAGCACGGTATGGCTTAGACAGCCGAGGGCGCAGCCGAGTCCGAAGACGATGCCCTGCCTGCGACCTTTCGACATGCCGATGCTCAGCACCATCATGTTGTCCGGCCCCGGCGCGGCGGTCAGCAGCACCGCGGCGAGCAGGAATCCGGCGAACTGTTCGATCGAGAGCATCTGCGTCCTCGGGCCTGTTTGAAGCGGTCAAGTTTAGCCGGAGCACACCCGGCGCGTGCCTGTAGGAGCGGCCTTGGCCGCGATTGCGGCCGTCGTTTTCCCGTACGCCGCATCGCGGCCAAGGCCGCTCCTACAGGCCGAATCCCTTGCGCAGCAACAGCAGCACCCCCATGCCGGCAATGAAGGGCAGCCAGGGGTTGCGCAGGCTGGTGCATACCAGGATGACCACGATCCCCGCGGCGAGCTTGGGGTTGAGTGGGGCGAACTCGCCGCCGGCCAGCAGCAGGTCGGGGGCGATCAGGGCGGCCAGCGCGGCGGCCGGTGCGTAGCGCAGCGCGCGCTGCAGGGTGGCCGGCAGGCGGGCGCGCTCGCCCGGGATGATGAAGCTGCCGCGGGTCAGTATGGTGGTGCTGCCGATGGCAGCCAGGGTCAGCCACAGCCAGAGTCCTTCGCTCATGCCTGCCTCCTGCGCTGCTGCCAGTGTTCCGCGGCAAAGCCGGCGGCGATGCCGACCAGGATGCCGGCGATCAGGCCGAGCTTGAGCGGCAGCCCGCGCAGCAGCACCGCACCCAGGCCTCCGGCGAGCGCGGCGACCAGCATCGGCCGGGTGGCGCTCATCGGCACCAGCATCACCATCAGCGCGATGGTGGCCATGAACTCCAGCGACCAGTCCGCCGGCAGCACGCCGGCGCCGAGCACGCCGACCAGCGCGAACAGCTGCCACAGTACCCAGCACCAGACGGAAGGCGCGATGTAGCAGCCCCAGCGCCAGTGCGGATCGTCCGACTTGAGGATGCGCTCGGAGAGGATGGCGAACACGCCGTCCACCAGCAGATAGCTGGCGAGCGTGCGGCGGCCCTTGGAATAGCCGGCAAAGGCCGGCGCCAGCGCGGCGGAGAAGATCACGAAGCGCAGGTTGAGCACCAGCGCGGTGAGCACCAGCAGCCACAGCGGCGCGCCGGCGGCGATCAGCGGCAGGGTGCCGAGCTGGGCGGTGCCGGCGAAGACGATGACGTTCATGCCCATGGCCTCGAGCGGGCTGAGGCCGATCGAGCGCATGGCCACGCCGGTGACCACCGCCCAGGGGATCAGGCCGACCGACAAAGGCAGGAAGGCGCGGAAGCCTTCGGTGGCGCCGCGCTTGAAGGATTCGTTCATGTTCTTGGTATCCGTGGGGAGGCCGAGTTTAGCGCGAACGCCCGGGCCTCAGGTTAGCCGCCCCGCCGTGGAAAATCTGTCGAAGTTTGATCCAAATACCACTTAGGTCGTACGGCGCTGTGGTGAAATGTCGCATTGCGTCAGACGCGGCAGAGAGGCTGTGCCGCGGCCGTACGCCAACGCCACTGACGGGTTCGTGCGGACCCGCGAAGGATAGCCATGCCGGTTCTGCAGATCGTTTACCGCAGCCTTGCGCGCGAGGGGTTCGACGAGCCCGAAATGCTGGACATTCTGCGCGTGTCACAGGCGCGCAACCAGCGGGACAGGATCTCGGGGCTGCTGATCCACCGCGCGCCCGTCTTCGTGCAGCTGCTGGAAGGTCCGCCCGATGCCGTGCTCGCCCTGTACGAGCGCATCGCCCGCGACCCGCGTCATCACGGCGTCGAGGTGGTCCTGCGCCAGGAAGCCGCCCAGGCCGCGATGCCGACCTGGGCGATGGGCTATCTGTCGGCGACTGCCGGCGATTGTGCCGGCCCGGAGGACGCCTTCGTCTTCGATTACGCCCAGGCGCGCAGCCTCTGCGAGGCCTTGCCGCCGGCCATCGGCGCGCCCTTTCTCGAGGTGCTGGGGGTGTCGGCATGAGCGCCCTGACCCTGTATTGCGTGGATCACGATCCGGTCTCGCGCGTGGTGCTGAAGTCCATCTTCGAACGCGACCACGAGGTCGAGTGCTTCGACAGCGCCGAGGACTGCCTGGCGCGCGTCGCGCAGCGGCGTCCCGATCTGATGTTGCTCGACGTCGAGCTGCCGGGGATGAACGGCTACGACTTGTGCCGGCGCATCAAGGACGACTACGCCACGCACAACCTCCCGGTGCTGTTCATCTCGCACAGGGAGGACCTCGCCGCGCGCCTGGAGGGCTACGAGGCCGGTGGGGAGGACTTCATCCTCAAACCCTATGCGCTCGACGAGGTGCGCCGCAGGGTGGCCGTGGTGCAGCGTGCGCTGGCGGATGCGGCGAACCTGCGCCAGCAACTCAGCGACACCGAGATGCTCAGCTCCCTGCTGCTGTCGAACATGGATGAGTACGCGGTACTCATCAAGTTCATGCGCACGCTGAACGAGAGCGAGGACCTGGACGCGGTCGCGCAGGCCCTGCTGGCCATGCTGCGCGCCTTCCACCTGCAGGGCGCGGTGCAGATCCGCGCGCCCTGGCAGACCTTCACGCTCAGCGAGCAGGGGCGGGACCGTCCGCTGGAGCAGGCGGTCATCGCCCACATGGCCACCATGGACCGCATCTTCGAGTTCAACACGCGCAGCGTCTATAACTTCGCCGGCGTCACCGTGCTGGTCAACGACATGCCGGTGCACGACAGCGAGCTGTGCGGGCGGCTGCGCGACCATCTCGCGATCGCCGCGGAGATGGCCGATGCGCGGGTCCAGTCGCTGATCGGCGGCCACCGCCTGCGCGCCACCCAGTCCGGGCTGGCCGAGGTGCTGGAGGATACGCGGCGGACGCTGGCGAACTACAACCGGCATCAGGATGATCTGCACAAGGGGGCTGCGGAGCATCTGCACGGGCTGCTGACCCGGCTGGAAGTCTCGTTTGCGCCGCTCGGGCTGAGCAACGAGCTCGAGGAAGAAATCGTCGACATGGTGCACGCGCGCACGCAGGACATCCTGTCGCTCTTCCAGTCGTCCGACGACATGGCCGATATTCTGGTCGGACTAGAGCGGCGCCTGGAGCAGGTGCTGCACCAGGGCTGAAATCGCCGCCGCGGCCGTCGCCCGCGGCGGCTGGTCCTGTCAGCGCAGGAAGGGGTCGCTGCGCAGGGCGTCGTCCAGCCCTTCGGTGCGGGTGGGCTGGCCGGGCTGCTGCAGGGGGTCGGTGCGCAGGTTGTCGAGCGACTCCGAGGCCAGCAGGGTGGGGCGCGCACGCACGGCGTATTCGCGTTCGCCGCCGTTCTCGAACTTGAGGGTTACGGTGTAGCTCGCGCGGGCGCGCAGCGGCGTCTTGAGCCCTTCGAGCTGCAGCCATACGCCGCCGGCGGCCAGCGGCACCGGCACCCCGGCCGGCAGGTCGACCGCCTTGACCGGCTGCGCCTTCAGCGCGCCGTCGCTCAGCGCCATGCCCTGCAGGCTGACCGAATCGGCCGCCGGGCTGCTGGCGCCCAGCAGGCGGTCGGCGGTGTTGCCGGTATTCACCAGGGTAAGGAAGAGCGGCGCGCTGGCCGGTTTGTCCGCGTAGGCGGGGATCCACGCGTCGCGCACATGCAGGTCGTCGGCCGCAGCCGGCGTGGACATTGCCGCAAGCGCGAGGGTGGCGAGGGTCACGAGTCTGGCTTTGCGCATGAAATGCTCCTGCCGTTGTGCCCGTTGCCGGGCGAATAAGGGGAGGCGCATTGCGGCGCGCAGGCACCGCAATGCGCGGGACGGATGGCCGTTCAGCCGGCCTTGGCCGGCACCGGGTCTTCGGCGTCGGGCTCGTGCGGCATGTTGTCCTCCACGTGGATCGGCTCGTCGGCCGGCACGTCCTTGCCGCGACGCTCGATCAGCAGCCACAGCACCAGGCCGGCACCCAGGCCCCAGGCCGCGCCGTGGGTGGCGAGCACCACGCCCATCACGCCGGCCACGCCCATCGAGGTGGCGTTGTCGATCTGCTCCACGGCCACCGCGATGCACAGGTAGCCGGTGATCAGCAGGGTGATCGACAGGGCGATCGGCAGCACCGGCTTGAACAGGGTGATCAGCGGCAGCAGGAAGAGCGCGATGAAGCCGACGATCCAGAACACGCCGGCACCCGAGTAGATGGTGTCCATCGCGCTGCGCCCGTAGCGGTAGCGTTCGGCGATGGTGGCCATGGCGCCGGTGAACAGCGGACCGGCCAGGCCGGGGTAGGGCGCGAACAGCGAATGGATGGCGTTGCGGATGCCGGTGACCAGGTGCACGCGGTCCACGTCCACCTCGATCTTCTCGTCCGGACGCAGGTGGTCCACACGGGCGATCAGGCTCTGGCCGACGATGATGTCGCCGAAGGCGATGATGTAGGCGATGATCGCGGTGGGGATGGCGGCCAGCAGCAGGTCCATGCCGGGGAAGCCGACGGTGAAGGGCAGGTAGTCCCAGATCTGCCCGAAGGCCGGGGTGGCAATGCCCCATTCGACCGCCGGCAGCGGGTATTCGCCCACCGCCCAGCCGATGCCCATGGCGATCAGCATGCCCGGCACCATGCCGTAGCCGGCGACGATCTTGGCCCAGCGGTGGCGCTCGGTCCAGTCGCGGAAGGACAGCGAGAACAGCACGTAGGCGGTCACCAGGCCGCCGATGCCGAGCGAGATCGGCGTGTTGTAGGCGCGGCCGCCCTGGCTGATCTCACCCGACAGCGCGGCGATGCCCGCACCCAGCAGGATGCCGGCGCTGATCGATTTGGGGATGTTGTTCACCAGCTTGGAGCCCAGGCGGGTGACCGCCATGAACAGGAAGATGAAGGTGACCACCATCTGCAGTGCGACCAGCGCGCGGATGGCGTCGGGACCGGGTTCGTGCTGGCCGATGAAGAGCAGCACGACGGGAATCGCCGGGGTGATCCAGCCGGGCACGAAGGGCACGCCGAGCAGGTTGGGCAGCATGAAGCCGATGCCGCACACCACCACGTAGGCCAGCGCCACGTCGTAGGGCAGGCCCAGGTACTTCTGCAGCAGCGGGATCATGCCCATGGCGACCACGAACATCACCAGGGCCTGGATGGTTTCGGCCACTTCCCAGCGGTAGTGGATGAAGGGCAGGCGGATCTTGAACGGGCCGGCCGGCCAGTAGGGGTGTTCCTCACCGTGTTTGCGGGTCAATAGCATGGTCTGCGTCTCCTTTGTCGATGATTCGTCTTGTATGCGGCGCGCGACACCGCGGGCCGCAGCCTGCTGAGGGCGCGGCCGCGATGTCGGCGGTGTGGCGGGAAAGGGCGCTCAGCCGATGGCCGAGGCCGACTGCGCCTGCTGGCGCAGCACGAACTTCTGGATCTTGCCGGTCGAGGTCTTGGGCAGCACGCAGAACTCGATGTGCTTGGGCACCTTGTAGCGCGCCAGATGCGCGCGGCAGTGCTCGATGATGTCCTCGGCGCTGACCTTGGCGCTGTCCTTCACCTCGATGTAGGCCGCCGGCACCTCGCCCCACTTCTCGTCGGGCTTGGCGACCACCGCGGCGGTCATTACCGCTGGGTGGCGGTAGAGCACTTCCTCGACTTCCAGCGAGGAGATGTTCTCGCCGCCGGAAATGATGATGTCCTTCGAGCGGTCCTTGATCTTCACATAGCCGTCGGCCTGCATCACGCCCAGGTCGCCGGTGTGGAACCAGCCGCCGGCAAAGGCTTCGCGGGTGGCCTTCTCGTTCTTCAGGTAGCCCTTCATGACGATGTTGCCGCGGAACATCAGCTCGCCCATGGTCTCGCCGTCGGCCGGCACCAGGTCCATGCTCTGCGGGTCCATCACCGTGATCGCTTCCTGCATGTGGTAGCGCACGCCCTGGCGGCCGTTGCGCTCGGCGCGGCGGTCGATCGGCAGCGCGTCCCACTCCGGGTGCTTGGCGCACACCGAGGCCGGGCCGTAGGTTTCGGTCAGGCCATAGACGTGGGTGATGTCGAAGCCGATCTTCTCGGCGCCCTCGATGATCGCCGCCGGGGGCGCGGCGCCGGCGATCAGGCCCGCCACGCTGTGCTCGATGCCGGCGCGCAGGCCGTCCGGGGCGTTGATCAGCATGCCGTACACGATGGGCGCGCCGCACATGTGGGTGACGCGGTGGGCGCGGATCAGCTCGAAGATCAGCGCCGGGTCGACCTTGCGCAGGCAGACGTTGATGCCGGCGTTGGCGGCGATGGTCCACGGGAAGCACCAGCCGTTGCAGTGGAACATCGGCAGCGTCCACAGGTACACCGCGTGGTTGGGCATGCCCCAGCTGATGATGTTGGAGGCGGCGTTCAGATAGGCGCCGCGGTGGTGGTAGACCACGCCCTTGGGGTTGCCGGTGGTGCCGGAGGTGTAGTTGAGCGCAATCGCGTCCCACTCGTCGGCGGGCAGTTGCCAGGCGTAGTCGGCGTCGCCGCCGGCCAGCAGTTCCTCGTACTCGATCTCGCCGAGGCGCTCGGTGCCGGGGTACTCCGGGTCGAGCGCGTCGATCACCAGCGGGCGCGGCCCGTCCAGCAGCTCGAGCGCGGCGCGGATGGTGGGGGCGAACTCGGGGTCGGTGATCAGCACCTTGGCCTCGCCGTGGCCGAGCATGAAGGCGATGGCCTCGGCGTCCAGGCGGGTATTGAGGGTGTTGAGCACCGCGCCGGTCATCGGCACGCCGAAATGCACCTCGACCATGGCCGGCACGTTGGGCAGCATCACCGCCACGGTATCGCCGCGGCCGATGCCACGCTGCACCAGCGCGCTCGCCAGGCGGCGGCAGCGCTCATAGGTGTCGCCCCAGGTGAAGCGGCGGCTGCCGTGGATGACCGACGTGCGGTCCGGATACACATAGGCGCTGCGCTCGATGTAGGACAGCGGCGACAGCGGCACGTAGTTGGCGGGGTTGCGGTCCAGCCCCTGGTCGTAAGCGGATTGCGACACCTGTTCCTCCCTTTCCCGGTCTTGATCTTGTGCTCGGGCGCCCCGCGCTACGTACGCCAGCGTATGGCGACCCGACCGGGGAACATGGCAGAGGAAGTTGTCGGAAGTTGCGCGGAAATGTACGCAATCTTGTCGGCGGCTGCCGGCGTGGCGTGCCGGCCCCCGCGCAGCGGTTAGAATCCATGCTGTCCGGCCCGCGCCAACCTATTGCTTCCGAACCGATGAACCTCCAGGCCGCCCGCCAGCTCTCCGCCGCCCCGCAAGCCGACGGCGCCCCCGTCGGCGACCACCTCTACCGCCAGATGGTCGGCGGCGCGCTGGAACTGTTCGATCAGGGGGTCACCGTGTTCGATGCCGGGCTGCGGCTCATCGCCTGGAACCGGCGTTTCGTCGCCATGCTGGAGTTTCCCGCGGAGCTGCTGGTGGCCGGCACGCCCTACGAGCGCTTCGTGCGCTACAACGTGGCGCGCGGCGAGTACGGCGAGTACGACGACTGTGCCGGTACCGCGGACGCAGCCTGCGTGGAGGCCCTGGTGGCCGCGCGCATGGCCGCCGCGCGCCGCTTCCACCCTCACCACACGCGCTGGGTGCGGCCCAACGGCCGGGTGCTGGAACTGCGCGGCCAGCCCCTGCCCGACGATGCCGGCTTCGTCACCTTCTACGCCGACATTACCGACCAGCAGCAGCGCCAGGACGAGATCGACCGCCAGAAGGCCGAGCTCGAAGCCCACATCCAGCGCCGCACCGCGGAGCTCACCGCGGCCAACGCGGAGCTGACCGCGGCCATCGAGCGGAACCGCGAGATCACCGTGGCGCTGCGCTACAGCGAAGGCCGCCTGCGCCAGATCACCGACGCGATTCCCGCGCACATCGCCTACTTCGACAAGACCTGGACCTACCGCTACGCCAACCGGCGCTATGCCGAGTGGTTCGGGTGGACCAGCGAGACCATCGTCGACCAGCCCATTCCCACGGTGATCGGTGCCCGCCTGTTCGACCACGTGGCCGAGCCGGTGCGCCGCGCGCTGGGCGGCGAGGAAGTGAGCTACGAATACGTCCTCGCCGCCGCGGACGGCAGCGAACGCCATGCGCGCAGCACGCTGGTGCCGGACTTCAGCCCCGCCGGCGAGGTGCTGGGCTGCTTCGTGCATGGCGTGGACATCACCGAGCAGCGCCGCACGCAGAGCGCGCTGGCGCAGGCACAGAAGATGGAGGCCATCGGCCAGCTCACCGGCGGCCTGGCGCACGACTTCAACAACATGCTCACCGTGGTCGCCGGCAACCTCAACGAACTGCGCGCGGCGCGCGCCGGCGACGCGGTGGTGGCCGAGTACGCCGACCCCGCCCTGCTCGCGGCCAACCGCGGCGCCGCGCTGATCCGCCGCCTGCTCGCTTTCGCGCGCCAGCAGCCGTTGTCGCCGCGCGCGGTGGAGGTCGATGAGCTGATCCACGGGCTCACCCGCCTGCTGCGCCGCTCGCTGCCGGAGAACATCGCCATCTACACCGCGGCCGACACGCCGCAGCCGGTGGCGCTGGCCGACCCGCACCAGCTGGAGAGCGCACTGCTCAACCTCGCGCTCAATGCGCGCGACGCCATGCCCAACGGCGGCGAGCTCCGTATCCACGCCGGCATCGAGACGCTGGGCGAAGTCGCCGCGGCCGACCTGGAACTCGCGCCCGGGCCTTACGTGCAGATCAGCGTCGGCGACAATGGCCAGGGCATGGACGGCAGCACCCTGGCGCGGGTGTTCGAGCCCTTCTTCACCACCAAGAAGGCCAGCGGCGGCACCGGCCTGGGCATGGCCATGGTGTACGGCTTCATCAAGCAGTCCGGCGGCGGGGTGCGCATCCGCAGCCGCCAGGCCTGCGGCACCACGGTGGCGCTGCTGCTGCCCTGCGCCCAGGCCGGCGATGGCGCGGCGGGCGACTACTGCCCGGCGGCGGGCGATCCGGCCGGCTGGCTCAAGGGCCGGTTGGTGCTGCTGGTGGAGGACGACGCCGAGGTGCGCCGCGTGGTGCGCAAGCAGCTTGCCGCCCTGGGCTGCGCGGTGCTGGAAGCCGAGAACGGCGAGGAGGCCGCCGACCTGCTGGAGAGCGTCCCCGCGGTGTCGCTGGTGGTATCCGACGTGGTCATGCACGGCAGCATGGACGGCCACGCGCTGGCGCGCTTCGCGCGCGGCTTCCGCCCGGAGCTGCCGGTGATCCTGATGAGCGGCTACACCGACGCCGCGGCGAGCATCGGCGACGACCTGGCGCTGCCCATCCTGGCCAAGCCCTTTACCCGCGAGGGCCTGTATGCGGCCTTGAGCCGCATTGCCCCGCTCGTGCCCGGGAGGCCGGACGATGACGCGTAGCGCCGGGTCGATCTGGATCGTCGAGGACGACGCCGCGGTCGCGCAGCTGATCCGCGGCGCGCTGGAGAAGTACGACTTCCGCTGCGAGCACTTCGCCACCGGCGCCGCGCTGCTGCGCCAGCTGCGCCAGGGCGTGCCGGCACTGTGCATCCTCGACCTCGGCCTGCCGGACATGGACGGGCTGGAACTGCTGCGCCAGATCCGCAGCCGGCACGGCTTCGGCCTGCTGGTGCTGACCGGGCGCGGCGACACCCACGACCGGGTGACCGGCCTGGAACTGGGCGCCGACGATTACATGGTCAAGCCCTTCGAGCCGCGCGAGCTGATCGCCCGCGTGCGCAGCGTGCTGCGCCGCTACCAGCCGGCCGCACCCAGCGCCGAGGCGCCGCGGGTGGCCGAGTTCGCCGGCTGGCGCTTCGACACCGCGACCCACGAACTCACCGCGCCGGACGGCCGCAGCGAAGGCCTGTCGCTGGCCGAAGCCAGCGTGCTGCGCCGCCTGCTGGAACGCCCCAACCAGATCCTGTCGCGCGAGCAACTGCTCGACGGGCGCAACCTGGACGCGCTGGACCGCAGCATCGACCTGCGCATCTCGCGCCTGCGCAAGCGCCTGGAGGAAAACCCGCAGCACGCCCGGCTGATCAGGACGGTGTATGGCGCCGGCTACCTGCTGTGTGCCGAGGTGGCGTGGCACTGAGCGCGTGCGGCCCCGGAATCTCCGGCCGAGCCTCGGCTTGCCTGTGTTGTAGGAGCGGCCTTGGCCGCGATGCGGCGTTGATTGCCTACGCGGACCGCCGCATCGCGGCCAAGGCCGCTCCTACCGCACTGTTGCCGGCCGCCTTCAGCCCTCGCGCCCGAGCAACCCGTGCTGGCGCAGGTACTGCTGGATGATCTCCAGCCGGCTGACCACGTCGTCCAGCTCCAGCAGCGCCTGGCGGGCGCGCAGCGGAATCGGCAGCAGTTCGGCGTAGCGCGCGCCCACCCAGGCGGCGTCGTCGAAGCGGTGCGGTTCGGGCAGCGGGTTGCCGACCTCGCCGGCGATCGCGCCCAGCAGCGGCAGGATGTCGGCCTGGGCGTCCGGCACCGATTGCGCCAGCGCCGGGTCCAGCCAGCGCACCGTGGCGGTGAGCAGGCCGTCGGCCTGGACCTCGTGGTCCTCGACGCGGAAGCGCCGCCCGCCGCGGGCGACGATGGACAGCACGCCCGGTTCGCCCATGTCCCAGGTTTCGATCTTCGCCTCGGTGCCCACCAGGTAGGGCAGCGCCGGCTCGCCCACTTCCTGCCCGGCGGCGATCAGGCACACGCCGAAGCTCGACTGCTCGCGCAGGCAGCGTGCGGTCATGTCCATGTAGCGCGCCTCGAACACGCGCAGCGGCAGCAGGCCGTCGGGGAACAGCACCGTGCCGAGCGGAAACAGCGGCAGGCGCGCGGTGTCAGCGGCCATCGTCGGCCCCCTCGCCGGTCTCGCCCCAGCGCGGCATCAGGTTGTGCGCGACGCCCAACTGGTCGAGGATGCGCGCGACCACGAAATCCACCAGATCGTCGATGCTCTGCGGGTGGTTGTAGAAGCCCGGGCTGGGCGGCAGGATGACCACGCCCAGGCGCGCCAGGCGCAGCATGTTCTCCAGGTGCAGCGCGGACAGCGGCGTCTCGCGCGGTACCAGCACCAGCTTGCGGCCTTCCTTGATGGCCACGTCGGCGGCGCGCTCGATCAGGTTCTGCGCCAGGCCGGCGGCGATTGCGGCCAGCGTGCCCATGGTGCACGGGCACACCACCATGGCGTCCGGCGGGTTGGAGCCGGAGGCCGGCGGGGCGAACCATTCCTCGCGGCCGAACACCCGCAGGCGGCCGTCGACATCCTTGAAGCGCTCGCGCAGCGCCGCCTCCACCTCGGCCGGACGCGAGGGCAGTTCGATGCCCATCTCCTGGCGGGCGACGATCTGCGCGACCTGCGAATACAGCAGCCATACCTGGCAGCCGGCAGCCAGCAGGCAGTCGACGAGCCGCATGCCGTAGGGCATGCCGGAAGCGCCGGTGAAGGCGACGGCGATGGTCTTGTTCATGGGCGGCGTGAAGAGTTGGGCGGGGCCCTAAGTGTTGCACGCCCGCCGGAGCCGGGCAAAGCGCAGCTGATGTAGGAGCGGCCTTGGCCGCGATCCGCACTTTGGGAAACCGGATGTCGCCATCGCGGGCAGGCCCGCGCCCACAACACCCGTCAGGGCAGCTCGCGCACTCGCAGGAAACGCGGAAAGCGCGGCAGGCCCTTGGGGGTGAGCTCGCGGTAGCGGTAGGTGACCAGGGTGCCGGGTGCGGGCGGGGTCCGACGCAAGACGTCGGTGAGTCCGCTGCCGACGCGGAAGCGCCGCCCGTCCGGTGTTTCCACCAGCAGCGAGCCGGTCATGCCGGCCAGCCGCCCCTTGCCTGGCAGATGGGCGATCACCCGCGCCTCGGCGTCCAGCCAGGGGGTGAGCTTGAGCAGCGCGTCGCTGCGCCCGGCCGTCCACGCTGCGTCGGCGCGGTGCAGCATCAGCCCTTCGCCGCCGCCGCGCACCACTTCGTCGAACAGCGCCTGCAGGGCGCGGCGGTCGGCCACGCGCCGCTGCGGCACCGCTTGCACCCAGGGCACGCCGATGCTCGCGGCGATGGCGCGCAGGCCTTCGACCCGCTCGCTGAAGTCGCCTTGCCCGCCCGGCAGTTCGAACAGCATGTAGCGCACTTCGCGCCACCGCGGATCGTCCGGCGCCTCGCGGCGGATCAGGCCGGAGAGCTCGTCGAAGCGTCGTCGCCCCAGCCACAGCTCGCCGTCCAGCCGCTGGGCGGGCAAGGCGGCGAGGAACCAGGGCGGGGCGACGATCGGCCGTCCGCTGCGCAGGCGCAGTTGCTGCCCATCCCAGATCGCGCGCACGCCGTCGAGCTTCTCGCTGACCCAGTAGCCGGCCGGGTCGATAGCCTCGTGGTAGCGCTCGGCGAGCATCACGGCCGGCGGCGTCGCGGCGCCCGTCATGCCTGTCGCCGGGGCCAGGCAGAAGAGCGCCAGCAGGGTGTGCAGCGCCAGCCGGCGGATGCAGAGGTATCTCATGGTGAATGCCGATAACGTCAACACGAAAATGTTATCGGCATTATCGGCGGGCGGCCAGCGCAGGCCGCGAAGCCTTAGCCGAAGGCCGCCGGCACCTCACGTACCACGCTGTCCGGATCGGTCTGCGGCGCGCCGGCCACCGTGGCCAGCGGCACAACCCCGGCCCACACCGGCCAGTCCATGTCCTCGGCGTCGTCCTTCACGCCCCAGTTGCGGATCTTCACCGAGGCCTCGGCCAGCGGCAGGCGCAGCACCGTGGTGGCGTTGAGCTCCTTGGCGCTGACCGGGCGCAGCTGTGCCCAGCGCCCGGGGGCGAGCGCCTCGATGAAGGCGCGCAGTGCCGCTTCCTTGTGTGCGGCATCCTCGACCGCCTCGAAGCGCCCGTAGATCGCCGCCGAGCGGTAGTTCATCGAATGGTGGAAGGCCGAGCGCGCCATTACCAGGCCGTCGATGCTGGCCACGGTCACGCAGCACTCGCCTTCGGTGAGCGCCTGCAACATGCGCGAGGCGCGCGCGCCGTGGATGCAGAGGTGGTCGCCCTCGCGCCAGTGTGCGGTGGGCAAGGCGTGCACCGAGCCGTTCCAGTTGAAGGCCACGGTGCATACCCGCGCCGCGTCGACCACGGCGGCGACGGTGTCCGCGTCGTAATGGGCGCGGTCGGGCAGGCGGCGGACGCGGGTGCGCGGCGAGGGGGCGGGAAGACGGGTCATGATGGTGCTCCGGGCTGTGCATGTGTTTCAGGTGATGCAAGCCTAGCTGTCCGATGGCACCATCCGTAGTGCCACCATCCAGCAGTTTGATAGAGCCACCGTGTCGCCAAAGTGCTCCCCGTCCGTCACCGCGGTCGTTCCCGAAGATGCCCGGCGGGGCACGCGCGCCGGCGGATTTCACTGGTTGCTGGCCGAACCGCTGCCGGCGGCCTTGCCTCGCCAGCAGCTGCTCTACCAGCGCCTGCGCGCCGCCATCGTGGATGGACGGCTGGCGCCGGGACTGCGCCTGCCGGCCAGCCGCGCACTGGCCGAGGAACTCGGCATCGCGCGCAACACCGTGCTGTTCGCCTACGAGCAACTGGCGGCGGAGGGCTGCCTGGTCGCTGATCGCCACGGCACCCGCGTTGCGACGCTGGCGGGGGCCGGCAGGTCGCCGGTCAGGGCGGGGGCGGCCAGTCTTCCCGGCCTGGCCCGCCGCGCAGTCGCCGCCCTGCAACCCGAGGCCGGTGCGGATGACGATGCCGCGCTGCTCGCCCCCGGCCTGCCCGAACTCGGGGCTTTCCCTTTCCGCGCCTGGCGCGCCAGTCTGGAGCGCGCCTGGCGGGCGGCGACCCCGCGCCAGCTCGGCTACGCGCCGCACGGCGGCGAACCGGCCCTGCGCGCCGCGTTGGCCGAACACCTCACCACCCTGCGCGGCTTCGCGGTGCGTGCGGAGCAGGTGGTGATCACCGGCGGCACCCAGGCCGGGCTGGACTTGTGCGCCCGCCTGCTGGTCGACGCCGGCGACACCGCCTGGGTGGAGAACCCCGGCTATCCGGCGGCGCGTACCGCGCTCGGGTTGGCCGGTCTGGTCCTGCATGCGGTGGCGGTGGATGCGGAAGGGCTGGCCCCCGACGCGGCCGACTGGCAGACGCACGCCCCGCGCCTGATCCTGCTCACGCCCTCGCACCAGTACCCCACCGGGCGGGTCATGTCGCTCGCCCGCCGCCTCGCCGTGCTGGACGGCGCGCGTGCGGCCGGCGCATGGGTGGTCGAGGACGACTACGACAGCGAGTTCCGCCGCGGCAGCCCGGCCCTGCCCGCGCTCTACGGCCTGCAGCCCGATGCGCCGGTGGTCTACGCCGGCACCTTCAGCAAGACCCTCTATCCGGGGCTGCGCATCGGTTACCTGGTGGTGCCCGAAGCGCTCGCCGCCGACTTCGTGCGCGCCGCCGGGCAGGCCACCCGCCCGGGGCACGGCATCGAACAGGCCGCGCTCGCCGACTTCATCCGTCGCGGCCACTACACCGCCCACCTGCGCCGCATCCGCCGTCGCTACGAGCGCCGCCAGGCCGCGCTGCGCGACGCGCTGGCCCGCCTGCCCGGCCCGGAACTGGCGATCACCGGCGGCGAGGCCGGGCTGCATCTCACCCTGTGGCTGCCGCCCGACCTGCCCGACACCGCCATCGCCCGCCGCGCGGCCGCGCTCGGCCTGGGCGTGCGCCCGCTGTCGCGCTACGCCCTGCCGCCGATGGCCTGCAACGGGCTGGTGCTGGGCTACGGCAACCTGGACGAAGGCCAGGCGATGGAGGCGGTGCGGCGCCTGCGGTTGGCCATGAGGTGACTCCCGGCTGTCGAAACGCGGCGAACTCGGCGATATGGTAATGGCAGTTTTCGGGGTTGATCTGCTTCGTTCAGGGATACGACCGTTCGACCGTTGTTTTGCGTTAAGCTACACTACACACAAATGATCAAGAGCTTCCGGCACAAGGGTATCGAGGCCTTCTTCTGCAAGGGCTCGCGGGCGGGAATCCAGCCTCATCACGCGCCGCGGCTTGCCCGTCAGTTGCGCCAACTGGACTGCGCGCGAGGGGCGGAAGACATGAATCTGCCCGGCTGGCGTCTTCACCCTCTTGCGCATGACCTGAGCGGCCATTGGTCGGTGTGGGTGAATGGCAACTGGCGCCTCACCTTTGCATTCGATGGCGAGGATGCGGTGCTGGTGGACTACCGCGACTATCACTAGGAAATCGACATGGCACGCATGTTCAACCCCCCGCATCCCGGAGAGACGCTGCGCGAGGATGTGCTGCCGGCGCTCGGATTGACGGTCACCGAGGCGGCGCAGCAGCTCGGCGTGACGCGTACCGCGCTGTCGCGCGTGCTGCATGGGCACGCCGGCATCTCGCCGGAGATGGCGCGGCGTATCCAGGCCTGGCTCGGGGTGGATCGCGGCGGGCGTGCCGAAGTGTGGCTGAGGATGCAGATGGACTACGACCTGTGGATGGCGGAGCAGCGTCCCTTGCCCCCGGTCATGCGCGCGCCGGACCGTGCGACGGGCTGACGGCGCCGGCAGCGCTGCCGCCCGGCGGCCCGCTGCGGCCGCGTCCCCGCCGCTCTCCGCCTTGCGCGGCCTGTGGCCCTTCCTGCGTCCCTACCGCGCCCAGTTGCTGCTCGCCTTCGTGCTGCTCAGCGTGGCCTCGGCCACCATCCTGGTGGTGCCGCTGGCCTTTCGCGACCTCATCGACAGCGGCTTCGGCGATGGCGTGGCGAACGGCGCCGGCCTGCTCGGCGCGCACACCCTGGACGGCCACTTCATCGCACTTTTCGGCCTCGCGGGCTTCTGGGCGCTGACCGTGGCGGCGCGCTTCTACACCGTCTCCTGGGTGGGTGAGCGGGTCACCGCCGACCTGCGCAGCGCGGTGTATGCGCGGGTGCTGGGGCAGTCGCCGCAGTTCTTCGAGACCCTGCAGACCGGCGAGGTGCTGTCGCGCCTGTCGGGCGACACCACGCTGGTGCAGACGGTGGTCGGCAGCTCGCTGTCGATGGGTCTGCGCAGCCTGTTCCAGAGTGTGGGCGGGATGGTGATGCTGGCGCTCACCAGCTTCCAGCTCTTTGCGCTCAACCTCGGCCTGATGGTGCTGCTCACCCTGCCGATCCTGGCCATCGGGCGGCGCGTGCGGCGCCTGTCGCGCGAATCGCAGGACCGCATCGCGGACGCCTCAGCACTCGCCGGCGAGATCCTCAACGCCATGCCCACGGTGCAGGCCTTCACCCAGGAGGCGGCAGAGGCGCGGCGCTTCGCCGAGCGCAGCGAAACCGGCTTCCGCACCGCGATCCGCCGCACCCGCGTGCGCGCGCTGCTCACCGTGCTGGTGATCACGGCGGTGATGGGCAGCATCCTGTTCGTGCTCTGGGTGGGCGCCCAGCAGGTGCGCGCCGGCAGCCTGAGCGGCGGCGAGCTGGCCGCCTTCGTGCTGTATGCCGCGCTGGTGGCCGGCGGGGTGGGCACGCTGGCCGAGGTGTGGGGTGACATCATGCGTGCAGGCGGCGCCAGCGAGCGCCTGCTGGAGCTGCTCCACGCCGCGCCGGCGATCCGCGAGGCGGTTCGCCCGCAGGCGGCGGTCGCGGCGGACCAGGCGGCGCTGCGCTTCGAGGCGGTGAGCTTCGCCTACCCGGCGCGCCCCGCGCAGCGCGCGCTGGACGACATCGACCTGGACATCGCGCCCGGCGAGCGGGTGGCGCTGGTGGGGCCCTCGGGGGCGGGCAAGACCACGCTGTTCCAGCTCCTGCTGCGCTACTACGACGTGTCCGCCGGACGCATCCTGATCAACGGCCAGGACGTGCGCGAGCTGGCCCTGCACGAACTGCGCGGCGAGATCGCCATCGTGCCGCAGGACCCGGTGATCTTCTCCGCCAGCGCGCTGGAGAACATCCGCTACGGCCGCCCCGCAGCGAGCGACGAGGAGGTGTTCGCCGCGGCGCGCGCGGCGGCCGTCGACGAGTTCATCGCCCGCCTGCCGGAAGGCTACGGCACCTTCCTCGGCGAGCGCGGCACGCGGCTCTCCGGCGGGCAGCGCCAGCGCATCGCCATTGCGCGCGCCATCCTCAAGCGCGCCCGCCTGCTGCTGCTCGACGAAGCCACCAGCGCGCTCGACGCCGAGTCCGAGATCCTCGTGCAGCGCGGCCTCGCGGCGGCCATGCAGGGGCGCACCACGCTGATCATCGCCCACCGCCTGGCCACCGTGCAGCAGGTCGACCGCATCGTGGTGATGGAGCAGGGGCGCATCGTCGAGACCGGCACGTCCACCGACCTGCGCGCGCGCGGCGGCCTCTATGCGCGGCTCGCGGCGCTGCAGCTGTCGCCCTGAATCCCGGGTTCCGGGCGTCGCCCGTAGCGCTGCGCCAGCACCGCGCAGACCATCAGCTGGATCTGGTGGAACAGCATCAGCGGCAGGATGGCCGCGCCCACCGCGCCGCCGGCGAAGAGGATCTGCGCCATCGGCACGCCGGTGGCCATGCTCTTCTTGGAGCCGCAGAACACGATGGTGATCTCGTCCTCGAGCGGGAAGCCCAGCGCGCGGCTGATCGCGCGGGTCGCCCACAGCACCAGCGCGAGCAGGGCGCAGCACAGCACGGTGAGCAGGGCGAGGGCTTGCGGCGGCACGGTGTGCCACAGGCCGCCGATCACCGCGGCGCTGAAGGCGGTGTACACCACCAGCAGGATGGAGCCCTGGTCCACGTACTTCAGCCAGCGCTGATTGCCCTGCACCCAGCCGCCGATCACCGGGCGCAGCAAGTGCCCGGCGGCAAAGGGCAGCAGCAGCTGCACGCCGATCTTCAGTACCGCCTCGCCCAGCGGCACGCTGCCCGCCTGCGCGCCTATCATCAGGCCGACCAGCAAGGGGGTGAGCAGGATGCCGATCAGGCTGGAGGCCGAGGCGCTGCACACCGCCGCCGGGAGGTTCCCGCGCGCCATCGCGGTGAACGCGATCGCCGACTGCACCGTGCCCGGCAGCGCGCACAGGTAGAGCATGCCCACCCACAGCTCGCGCCCCAGCAGGGGCTGCAGCAGCGGCGTGAACGCCAGACCGATCAGCGGGAAGAGCACGAAGGTGCAGCCGAACACCAGCAGGTGCAGGCGCCAGTGCAGGGCGCCGGCGACGATGGCCTGGCGCGACAGGCGCGCGCCGTGCAGGAAGAACAGCAGCGCGATCGCCGCCCAGGTGAGGCGCTCGAAGGCGGTGGCCGCGGCGCCGGCGGCCGGCAGCACGCTGGCGAGCGCAACCACGCCGAGCAGCGCGAGGGTGAAGTTGTCGAAGAGGAGGCGCAGGCGGTGCATGGGATCGAAGGGTTCCGGGTTGCGAAAGTGGCTTGCCGCGCACCATAGCGGAGCCGGATACTTCCGGCTAACGGCAGAATGACTGCCGATATCGCCAACCGGACATGAACCCGCCCGTCGCCCGCCAGCTTGCCGCACTGCGCCGCCTGCCCCGCCCGCTCTACGGCCATGTGGAAGCCCTGCCCAACCAGGTGCTCGGCTTCCGCCACCGCCATCCGTGGATCCAGCTCTCCTACGCCAGCCGCGGCGTGGTCGACGTGCGCAGCGCGGCCGGCCGCTTCGTCGCCCCGCCGCAGCGCGCGGTGTGGATCCCTGCGGGCGTCGAGCACCGCGTGCGCTGCACCGCGGGCACCGAGGTGCGCAGCCTGTACATCGACCCCGCTGCCGCGCCATGGGGCGCGCCCGGCTGCCGGGTGGTCGCGGTGAGCGCCCTGCTGCGCGAGCTGATCCGTGCCTTCGGCGAGCTGCCGGTGGACTACGACGAGACCGGGCCGGGCGGGCGCCTCGCCGCGGTGCTGCTCGACCAGCTGGCCGGCGCGCCCGAGGCCGGCGTGGTGCTGCCGATGCCGCAGGACGCCCGCCTGCGCCGCATGTGCACGCGCCTGGAGGCGCAGCCCGATTCGCGCGAGGGCCTGCGTGAATGGAGCGTGCGCCTGGGCGTCTCCGAGCGCACCCTGGCCCGCCTGCTGCGCGCGCAGACCGGGCTCAGCTTCCGCCTGTGGCGCCAGCGCCTGCGCCTGCTGAGCGCGCTGCCCGCGCTCGAAGCCGGCGCGCGGGTCACCGACGCGGCGCTGGACTGCGGCTACGAATCGGTGTCGGCCTTCATCGCCGCCTTCCGCGAACAGTTCGGCGCCTCGCCCGGCGAGTTCTTCGCCGCCCGCGCCGCATCGTGAGGCATCAAGTGGCCGGGCGAAACGCCGCGCGTGTCCTACGATGAAGCAACGGAACGGACGGGGCCTGGAGGCCCGGGCGCATCATGGGCGAGTACACAAGCGGGCCGCTGCAGGCGGCCATCGATGCCATCTTCCGCGCCGAGGCACGGCGGGTGAAGGCCACGTTGATCCGCCTGCTGGGCGACTTCGATCTCGCCGAGGAGGCCGTGCAGGACGCCTTCCTCGCCGCGCTCGCGCAGTGGCCACGCGACGGCCTGCCGGCCAACCCGCGCGCCTGGCTGGTGTCGGCCGGGCGCTTCAAGGCCATAGACCGCTTGCGCCGGCGTGCGCGCTTCGACACCTCGCTCGCCGAACTGGCCTGGCGCCTGGAAGAGGGTGTGGATGAAGCGGAGGCCGCGACCACCGCCGAGGAGCCGGCCGACGACCGCCTGCGGCTGATCTTCGTGTGCTGCCACCCGGCGCTGCCGCGCGAGGCGCGTGTGGCGCTGACCCTGCGCGAGGTGTGCGGGCTGACCACCGAGGCCATCGCCGCGGCCTTCCTCACCGCCACGCCGACCGTGGCGCAGCGTATCGTGCGCGCCAAGAACCGCATCCGCGAGTTGCGCCTGCCCTACGCGGTGCCCGCGCGCGGGGACTTGCCGGAGCGCCTGGATGCGGTGCTGCAGGTCATCTACCTGGTGTTCAACGAAGGCTACTTCGCCTCCGCGGGCGATGCGCTGACCCGCGCCGAACTGTCCGCCGAGGCGATCCGCCTGGGCCGCCTGCTCGCCGAACTGCTGCCGGAGGCCGAAGTGCGCGGTCTGCTCGCGCTGATGCTGCTCACCGAGGCGCGCCGCCCGGCGCGCACCACGCCCGCGGGCGAACCGGTGCTGCTCGCCGAGCAGGACCGCAGGCGCTGGGACGCCGCCTCGATCGCCGAAGGCTGCCGGCTGGTCGAGGACGTGTTGCGCGGCGGACGCTTCGGCCCCTACACGCTGCAGGCGGCGATCGCCGCGGTGCATGCCGAGGCGGCCTGCGCGGCCGACACCGACTGGGCGCAGATCGTCGGCCTGTACGACGCCCTGCTGCGTCTGGCGCCCTCGCCGGTGGTGGAGTTGAACCGCGCGGTGGCGGTGGCCATGCGCGACGGCGCGGGCGCTGGCCTGGCGCTGGTCGATGCGCTGCTGGCGCGCGGCGAACTGGGCGCCTACGGCCCGGCGCATTCGGCGCGCGCCGAACTGTGCCGCCGGCTCGGGCGTACCGACGAGGCCTGCGCGGCCTACCACCGTGCGTTGAACCTGTCGCGCCAGCAGCCCGAGCGCCGTTTCCTCGCCCGCCGCCTGCGGGTGCTGGAGGGCAGCGAGCCGCCGGACGGAGACTGAGGACGTCGTGCGCGGCGCAGTGTCGAAATCGCGACCGCGCCGACGACCATGGGTGTCAGCCACCCCACCCGGAGGATTCCATGAAGTATCTCTGCCTCGTCTATGCCGACGAAAGCCTGCTGCACAGCCAGCCCGACAGTCCGCAGGACGCCGAATGCCAGTCCTACGCCGAGAGCGTGGCGGAGAGCGGCCACATGCTGGCTGCCGAGGCCCTGCAGCCGGTGCGCACGGCCGCCACGGTGCGCATGCGGGCGGGCCGCCTGACGGTGACCGACGGCCCGTTTGCCGAAACCAAGGAGCAGCTCACCGGCTTCTACCTGATCGACGCACGCGACCTCAACGAGGCGATCCAGCTCGCAGGTCACATCCCCGCCGCGCGCGTCGGCTGCGTCGAGGTGCGTCCGGTGCGCACCCTGCAGCCTTGAATCGTGGAGGAGTCACGACATGAACCCCAATTCTTCCGTCCCCGACGAGCGCAGCGCCATCGAGGCGCTGCTGAAGCGCTGGGTGCAGGCCGCCTGCGCCTCCGATCTCGATGCGGTGATGGCCTGCTACACCGACGATCTGGTCGCCTACGACGCGGTGCTGCAACTGCAGTTCCGTGGTGCCGCGGCCTACCGCGCGCACTGGCAGCGCTGCATGGAGATGTGCCCGGGCGGCACCCTGTTCGAGATGGCCGAACCGGCCATCGTCGCCGACGGCGGCACGCTGGCCTTCGCCCACTACCTGCTGCGCTGCGGCGGGCCGGACGAGCACGGCGAACTGAAGACCTCGTGGCTGCGCGGCACCGTCGGCCTGCGCCGCGGCGCCGATGGCTGGCGCATCGCCCATGAGCACATCTCGGTGCCGTTCGACATGCAGAGCGGCAAGGCCCTGTTCGACCTGACCCCCTGAGGAGGACGCCCGATGCGAGTCGAACCCTATCTGTTCTTCGACGGCCGCTGCGAGGAGGCGCTGGCCTTCTACCGCAGCGCGCTCGGTGCGGAGATCCTCGCCTTGATGCGCTACAAGGAGTCGCCCGATCCGCAGACGATTCCGCCCGGCAGCGCGGAGAAGGTGATGCACGCCAACCTGCGCATCGGCGACACCATGCTGATGGCCTCGGACGGCATGTGCGGCGGCGCGCCGCGCTTCAACGGCTTCTCTATGACGCTGAACGCCGTGGACGACGCGGAAGCCGCACGCCTGTTCGGCGCGCTGGCCGATGGCGGGCAGGTGCAGATGCCGCTGGGCAAGACCTTCTTCGCCTCCAGCTTCGGCATGGTGGCCGACCGCTACGGCGTGTCGTGGATGGTGATCGCCGGCGCGCAGTGAGGCGGCTGCGGCCGGCGTGGCAGACTTACTCGGGCATGCTCAGGCGGCCAGCGTGCGGTCGCCGCTGCCGAGCGCCAGGTCGAGGCGGTTCACCCCGCTGACGATGGCGCGGATCGACGCCGTGACGATGTTGCCGTCCAGCCCCACGCCGTAGCAGTCGCCGCGGCCTTCCGCAGTGAGCTCCAGGAAGGCGCAGGCGCGCGCCTCGCCGGCGTCGTGGCTGGGGGCGAGCGAGCGCTCCTCGTAGCTGCGCACGGTGACGTGGATGCCGGCGCCCTGCAGCGCGTGCACCGCGGCGTCGATCGGCCCGTTGCCTTCGCCCACCAGCAGGTGGCGGGTGCCGGCGATCTCCACCACCAGGCGGATGCCCTGGGCCGTGCCGTGCTCGAAGAGGTGGTGCTCGACGTAGCGCACCGGCTCCACGCTATCCAGGTAGGTGGCGCTGAACAGATCCCAGATCGCCGCCGCGCTCATCTCGGCGCCAGTGGCGTCGGTGACCTTCTGCACCTCGCGCGAGAACTCCACCTGCAGGCGGCGCGGCATGACGATGCCGTACTCTGTCTCCAGCAGGTAGGCGATGCCGCCCTTGCCGGACTGGCTGTTCACGCGGATCACCGAGTCGTAGCTGCGGCCGACGTCGGCCGGGTCGATCGGCAGATAGGGTACGTTCCACGGGGCGCCGGCCTTTTGAGCGGCGAAACCCTTCTTGATGGCGTCCTGGTGGGAGCCGGAGAAGGCCGTGAACACGAGATCCCCCACATAGGGGTGGCGTGGGTGGATGGGCAACTGGTTGCAGTGCTCGACGGTGCGCGCCACCGCGTTGATGTCGGAGAAATCGAGCCCGGGGTGGATGCCCTGGGTGTAGAGATTGAGCGCCAGCGTCACGATGTCCACGTTGCCGGTGCGCTCGCCGTTGCCGAACAAACAGCCTTCCACGCGGTCGGCGCCGGCCATCATGCCGAGCTCGGCGGCGGCCACGCCGGTGCCGCGGTCGTTGTGCGGGTGGAGCGAGAGCACCACGCTGTCGCGCCGCGCGAGATTGCGGTGCATCCACTCGACCTGGTCGGCATAGACGTTGGGGGTGGCGACTTCCACCGTGGCCGGCAGGTTGAGGATGACCTTGTTGTCCGGCGTGGCGCCCCATTCGGCGGTCACCGCGTCGCACACTTCCTTGGCGAACTCGAGCTCGGTGGCCGAGAAGGTTTCGGGGCTGTATTCGAGGGCGATCTCGGTGCCGCACTCGGCTTTCATCTCGGCAGCGATCTGCTTGATCAGGCGCACCGCGGACACCGCGAGCGCCACCACCTGCGGCTTGTCCATGTTGAACACCACCTCGCGGAAGGTCGGCGAGGTGGCGTTATAGACGTGCACGATGGCCCGGCGCGCGCCGCGTACCGATTCCATGGTGCGGCGGATGAGGTCCTCGCGCGCCTGGGTGAGCACCTGGATGGTGACGTCCTCGGGGACGTGGCCGCCTTCGATGAGCTGGCGAACGAAGTCGAAGTCGGTCTGCGAGGCGGACGGGAAGCCGACCTCGATCTCCTTGAAGCCGATCCCGCACACCGTGCGGAACATGCGCATCTTGCGCTCCACGTTCATCGGCTCGAACAGCGCCTGGTTGCCGTCGCGCAGGTCGGTGCTCATCCACACCGGCGGACGCTCGATGAGCTTGTTCGGCCACTGGCGGTCGGCGAGTGCGATGGCGGGGAAGGGGCGGTACTTGGCGGACGGGTCGGACAACATCATGGCGGCGCTCCGGGGATTTCGTGCTGAATCTGCGATGGAGAAATCTTAGGCGAGTCCGCGTGGCGGAAGATTGCGTTGTTGCGTTGCGATACGACCATTTGCGGCAGAATCTTGCAGTATTGACTCTATAATCGAAATCCACTGCATTCCGGTGATTCGAATGGCCAACAAGCTGCAACTCGACCGCTACGACCGCCAGATCCTCGACCTGCTGCAACAGGACGGGCGGATCAGCAACCAGGACCTGGCCGAGCGCGTCGCGCTGTCGCCCTCGTCCTGCCTGCGCCGGGTACGCGCGCTGGAGGAGTCCGGGCTGATCACCGGCTACCGGGCGCTGCTCGATGCCAAGAAGCTGGGGCTCACCCTGATGGCGCTGATCCACATCTCCATGGACCGCCACACCCCCGAGCGCTTCGACCACTTCGAGGCCGAGGTGGCGAGCATCCCCGAGGTGCTCGAATGCCTGCTGATCACCGGGCAGGATGCCGACTACCAGATCAAGGTGGTGGTCGCCGACATGGATGCCTACCAGGAGCTGCTGCTCCAGCGCATCACCCGCATCCCCGGGGTCACCGGCGTGCATTCCAGCTTCGTGCTGCGCCGCGTGCTCGACCACACCGCGCTGCCGGTAGGGCACACCTAGCGGCCCCTGTAGGAGCGGCCTTGGCCGCGATGCGGCGGTGGTTTCCCGAAGGCCGAATCGCGGCCAAGGCCGCTCCCACTGGTCGCCCCCGCGCCGTGCTATGTTCCCCGCCATGCAAGGCGTGCCCCAGACCTTCGACGACGCGCGCGACGCCGCGCGCTTCTTCCGCCCCGCGCACCGCCCGGGGGTGGAGTGCTACCGCGCGCACATCGTGCGCCACGCCTTCGAGCCGCACAGCCATGACGCCTTCGGCCTGGGGGCGGTCGAAACCGGCGCCGAGCGCTTCCGCTACCGCGGCGCCGAGCTGCTCGCGCCCGCCGGCTCGCTGGTGCAGATGAATCCCGACGAACTGCACACCGGCCGTGCCGAAACCGCCGGCGGTTGGCGCTACCGCATGCTCTACATCGATGCGGAGGTGGTCGAAGGCATCAGCGGCGAGCGCGGCTGGTGCTTCCGCGACGCGGTGCGCGAGGATGCGGCCGCCGCGCGGCGCGTCACCGCGCTGCTCGACGCGCTGTGGATGGCGCGCGAGCCGCTGGCCTTCGACAGCCTGCTCGCCGAACTGCTGGCGGTCTTTCGCCCGCAGGCCAGCATCGGACGCACTGCGCGTGACGGCGCCGCGCCGCGTTTTGCGCCGGTGCTCGATTACCTGCGCGCGCAACTGGGCGAGCGCATCACGCTGGACGAACTGGCGGCGCTCGCCGGCCTGAGCCCGTGGCACTTCCTGCGCAGCTTCCGCGCGCACTACCACGTCACCCCGCAGCAGATGCTGATGGCGCTGCGCCTGGCGGAAGCCAAGCGCCAGCTCGCCGCCGGCACGCCGCCTGCCGAGGTGGCTGCGGCCACTGGTCTGACCGACCAGGCCCACCTGACCCGCGCCTTCGCGCGGCGCTACGGGGTGACCCCGGCGCGCTACCAGCGCCAATTGCGCGACTGTTGAGGCAGCAGCTTTCGTGTAGGAGCGGCCTTGGCCGCGATGCGGCGCTCGTTTTTCCGCAGGCCGCAATCGCGGGCAAGCCCGCTCCTATAGCCAGTGGCGCAATCCGGTACAAGACGGCGGACCGTGGCGCTGCCACACTGCCTGCATCATGTGGATCGGAACCCTCTACGCACTCGCGGCCGGGCTGATGTGGGGCCTGGTGTTCGTCGGCCCGCTGCTGCTGCCCGAGTATCCCGGCGCGCTGCAGTCGGTGGGGCGCTACCTCGCCTTCGGCCTGATCGCCCTGCCGCTCGCCTGGGCGGACCGCCGCGCGCTGGCGCGGCTCACCCGCGCAGACTGGCTGGAGGCGCTCAAGCTCGCCGCAATCGGTAACCTGCTTTACTACCTGTGCCTCTCGAGCGCCATCCAGCGCGCCGGCGGTCCCCTGCCGACGATGATCATCGGCACCCTGCCGGTGGTCATCGCGGTGTGCGCCAACCTGCGCAACGGCGCGCGCGACGGCCGCCTGCCGTGGGCGCGCCTCGCACTGCCGCTGGCGCTGATCGCGGCCGGCATCGCCTGCGTGAATCAGGTCGAGCTCGCTGCCCTGCGGGCCGATGAGGCGGCGGACCCGGCGCGCTACGCTTTCGGTGCGCTGCTGGCGGTGGGCGCCCTGGTGTGCTGGACCTGGTATCCGCTGCGCAACGCCGACTGGCTGCGCGCCCACCCGGACCGCAGCCCGCGTGCCTGGGCCACCGCGCAGGGCGTGGCCACGCTGCCGCTGGCGCTCGCCGGCTATGCGCTGCTGTGGGGCGGCATGGCCTTGGGCGGCGCCGAGCTCCCCATGCCTTTCGGCCCCCGGCCGGCCTTCTTCATCGGCCTGATGTTCGCCATCGGCCTGCTTGCCTCCTGGCTCGGCACCTTGTGCTGGAACCAGGCCAGCCAGCGCCTGCCCACCGCGCTCGCCGGCCAGCTGATCGTCTTCGAGACGCTGGCCGCGCTGGCCTATGCCTTCATGCTGCGCGCCGCCTGGCCGGCGCCGCTGACCCTGGCCGGTATCGCGCTGCTGATCGTCGGCGTGATCGCCGCGCTGCGCGTCAGGCCGGTCGTCGTGCCGGTCGCGCGCCCGGCACCGGCCGATCCGCAGCACTGAGTTGCGGTCGGCGGCGATTGTCGGCCCCGCTCCATGCCGGGCCCGTCTTGTCGCGTTCGTCACCGCACAAACCGGCAGGCGTGCGCCGGTTCGTCAGTGCCTGTGAGGCTCTGGGCGCACTGACGGCCGTGGCATGCCGCGTGCTTTCCCTCCATTTTGAGTGCGGCCGCATCGGCTGCGCCGAAGCGCGAGGCGACCCATGGAACAGATCGGCATCTTCTTCGGCACCGATTCAGGCACCACCCGTTTGATTGCCAAGAAAATCGCCAAGCTGCTCGGCGAAACGGCGGCCAAGCCGGTGAATGTGAACCGCTGTACGGCGGACGACCTGTTGAAGTACGACGCGCTGATCCTCGGCACGCCGTCCTACGGTATCGACGAGTTGCCCGGGCTGAATACCCGTATCGCGGAACCGAGCTGGCACGAGTTCATGCCGCAACTGGCCGGGCGTTCGCTCGCCGGCAAGCGCATCGCGCTGTTCGGCCTGGGTGACCAGGAGAAATACCCGGACCGCTTCGCCCATTCGCTGATCCACCTCTATCGCTGGGCGGTCGACGGCGGTGCCGAGGTGGTCGGCCAGTGGCCGCTGGCGGGTTACCAGTTCGAGCACAGCCCGGCGGTGGTCGATGGCCGCTTCGTCGGCCTCGTCATCGACCAGCGCTCGCAAAGCCGGCTCACCGACCAACGCCTGCAGGACTGGGTCGCACAGGTCGGCCCCGTGCTGCGGGAAAAACTGCATACGGAGATTGCTTGATGAGCGACACGACCGTCCGCTACTTCAATACCTACAGCGGGGTGAAGCTGCCCTTCCGCCTGACCGCCGAACTCGGCGAGGCCGAGATCAACAACCGCAACACCTATTTTCGCGGCCACTTCGACGCCGCCGGTACGCTGCTGGCGTTCGAGAAGCTGGTCTATGGCGAGGTCGAGCTGGCCCACCGCTACACATACGCGGCGGACGGCGCGCTGCTGTCCGCTGAGATCACCGACGCGGACGGCGAGGTGAGCGTGGTCGAGGCCCGCTGAGCGCCGCCCGCTCACGCTCAGCGCGCGCGGGTCACCAGCGCGATGCCCAGCACCACCGGCAGGATGCCCAGGTAGTCGGCCGCGCCGACCTGCTCGCCGAGCAGCAGCTCACCGGCGGCCAGCCCCAGCGGCGGGGCGAGGAACAGCCAGGCGCTGGCGGCGCTTGCGCTGCCGCGCTCCAGCAGGGCGAACCACAGCAGGTAGGCGCCGATCGACACCACCGCCACCATCCACGCGAAGGCGGCCAGGAAGCCGGCCGTGAGCTGCACCTCGACCGGGTTCTCGGTGGCCAGCGCGAGCGGCAGCAGCAGTGCGCCGGCGAGGAAGGTCTGCAGGCCGGTGTTGGCCGCCAGCCCCACCGACACCCGCAGGCGCTTGAAGAGCACGGTGCCCAGCGCCAGCGTGAACAGCGCGCCGGTGACCAGCAGCAGGCCCTCGGCCGGATCGCTGCCGCCGGCCAGGCGGTTGCGCGCGATCAGCACCACGCCGGCGAAGCCCAGCGCCAGCCCGGCGAGCTTGCGCCCGCTCAAGCGCTCGCCGAGCAGCGCGGCCGAGAACAGCGCCACCAGGATGGGGTTGGCGCTGATGATGATGGTGGTCAGCCCGGAGGACAGCGTGCCCATGCCGGTCCAGCTCAGGCCGAGGTAGAGCGCGTGGTTGAGCAGGCCGAGCAGGGCCAGGGTGGCGAGGTCGCGCAGGGTGAGGCCGCGCAGTTCGCCGCGCAGCGCCGCCCAGCCGAGCAGCAGCGCGCCGGCGGTGAGGAAGCGCGCGGCGAGGAAGATCAGCGGCGGGCTGTCGGCGAGGCCGATCTTGGCGGCCGGGAAGGCGCTGGTCCAGATCAGCACGAAGGGCAGGGCGAGCGCCACGGTCGGCAGCGCGAGGCGTCTCGCCGGCGGCGGGGCAGTCAGGACCTGGGCGGTGGCTTTCATCGTCGGACTCCGGCGGGTGGGGCTTGACTGAAGCCTAAGCGCGGTCTTCACTATTTAAAAACGCGAAGTTCTGATGTCTTGCATTCGATCTGTCGATGGAGTGGTCATGGCCGACCTGGATATCGCGCTGCTGCGCACTTTCGTCTCGGTGGTGGAGAGCGGCGGCTTCACCCGCGCCGGCGACCGGGTGCACCGTACCCAGTCCACGGTGAGCCAGCAGGTCAAGAAGCTCGAGGAGCAGATCGGCCGGCAGGTCTTGCTGCGCGGGGTGCGCGGCGTCGAGCTCACCGAGGACGGCGAGCGCCTGCTCGCCTACGCGCGGCGCATCCTGGCGCTCAACGACGAGGCCCGCCAGCTGTTCGCCGAGGACGTGCCGGAGCTGGTGCGCATCGGTGTGCCGGAGGACTACGCCATCGAGGAGCTGCCGCTGCTGCTCGGCCGCTTTGCGCGCCGCCACCCGTCGGCGCGCCTGGAGGTGCGCTGCGCGCTGTCGGTGCAGCTGGAGGCCGAGGTGGAGGCGGGCGAGCTGGACATCGCGCTGTTCAAGCGCCTCGGCCCGGCGCCCGCGGCTGCTGGCGTTTGGCGCGATGCACTGAACTGGGTGGCCGCCGACGAGGCCACGCCCGAACAGCTGCCGGTGCTGCCGCTGGTGGTGTTCAACCAGGGCTGCATCTACCGCGCCCATGCCGTCCACGTGCTGGAGAGCCAGCGCCGCGCCTGGCGGGTGGCCTACACCAGCCCCAACCTGGCCGGCGTGCTGGCCGCGGTGCGTGCCGGGCTGGGCGTGTCGGTGCTGTCGGACAGCGCGCTGGCGCCGGGCTTGCGCCGGCTGGGCGCGGCCGAAGGCCTGCCGCCGCTGCCCGACTCGCAACTGGTGCTGCAGGCGCGCAGCCGCCTGGGACCGGCGGCGGAGGCGGCGCTGGAACTGCTGCGCGACAGCCTGGACGCCCGCCAGCGGGCGGTGGCCGGGCGTGCTGCGGCGCCGCTGGCGCCGGCCTGAAGGCGCGCTCGGTGCTCTTTCTGCAGCGCGCCTAAACCAATGTTTGGCAATGGTAATTCCGTGAAACAGGGCGGTGCCTTGCTAGGCTTTTGCGCCGCAAGGGCGTAGAATCCGCCGCCTTTCCCCAGCCCTGTAGCGCGGAGCGCCCCCATGCTCTACCCCACCCGTTTCGATGTCATCGTGGTCGGCGGCGGCCACGCCGGGACCGAGGCCGCGCTGGCCGCGGCGCGCATGGGCGCGAAGACGCTCCTGCTCACCCACAACATCGAGACCCTGGGGCAGATGAGCTGCAACCCGTCGATCGGCGGCATCGGCAAGGGGCACCTGGTCAAGGAGGCCGACGCGCTGGGCGGGGCGATGGCCGCGGCCACCGACGAGGGTGGCATCCAGTTCCGTATCCTCAACGCCTCCAAGGGCCCGGCGGTGCGCGCCACCCGCGCGCAGGCCGACCGCGTGTTGTACAAGGCGGCGATCCGCCGTCGCCTGGAGAACCAGGAAAACCTGTGGCTGTTCCAGCAGGCGGTGGACGACCTCACCGTGGTCGGCGACCGCGTCACCGGCGTGGTCACCCAGATCGGCCTGCGCTTCGAGGCCCCCGCGGTGGTGCTGACCGCCGGCACCTTCCTCAACGGGCTGATCCACGTCGGCCTGCAGAACTATTCGGCGGGCCGCGCCGGCGATCCGCCGGCGATCTCGCTCGGCGCGCGCCTGAAGGAACTCAAGCTGCCGCAGGGCCGGCTGAAGACCGGCACGCCGCCCCGGCTGGACGCGCGCAGCATCGACTTCTCGGTGATGAGCGAGCAACCGGGCGACGATCCGGTGCCGGTGTTCAGCTTCCTCGGCTCGGTCGCCCAGCACCCGCGCCAGCTGCCGTGCTGGATGACGCAGACCAACAGCCGCACCCACGACATCATCCGCGCCAACCTGGATCGCTCGCCGATGTATTCCGGGGTGATCGAAGGGGTGGGACCGCGCTACTGCCCGTCGATCGAGGACAAGATCCACCGCTTCGCCGACAAGGACAGCCACAACATCTTCCTCGAGCCGGAAGGGCTGGAGACGCACGAAATCTACCCGAACGGGATCTCCACCTCGCTGCCCTTCGACGTGCAGCTGGAGATCGTGCGCTCTATCCGCGGGCTGGAGAACGCCCACATCCTGCGCCCGGGCTACGCCATCGAGTACGACTACTTCGACCCGCGCAACCTCAAGAGCTCGCTGGAGACCAAGTCGATCGCCGGACTGTTCTTCGCCGGGCAGATCAACGGCACCACCGGCTACGAGGAGGCCGCCGCGCAGGGCCTGCTGGCCGGCGCGAACGCCGCGCTGCAGGTGGCCGGGCGCGAGCCCTGGTGCCCGCGCCGCGATGAAGCCTACCTGGGCGTGCTGGTCGACGACCTGATCACCCGCGGGGTGTCCGAGCCCTACCGCATGTTCACCTCGCGCGCCGAGTACCGCCTGCAGCTGCGCGAGGACAATGCCGACCTGCGCCTGACCGAGCAGGGCCGCGAGCTGGGCCTGGTGGATGACGCGCGCTGGGCCGCCTTCTGCGCCAAGCGCGAGGCGATCGAGCGCGGCACCTCGCAGCTCAAGGCCGCCTGGGCGCGCCCCGAGCAGATTCCTGCCGCCGAGCAGGAGCGTGTGCTGGGCAAGGCGCTGGAGCGCGAGCAGCGCTACTTCGAACTGCTGCGCCGCCCCGAGACCAGCTACGCGGGGCTGATGAGTCTGCCCGGTGCGCCGGACACGCCGGAAACCGATCCGCAGGTCATCGAGCAGATCGAGATCGCCGCCAAGTACCAGGGCTACATCGACCGCCAGCAGGACGAGGTGGCCAAGCAGCTGCAGGCCGAGGCCACCCGCCTGCCGGCCGACCTCGACTACGCCGAGGTGCGCGGCCTGTCCAAGGAAGTGCAGCAGAAGCTCTCCGCCGGCAAGCCCGAAACCATCGGCCAGGCGAGCCGCATCCAGGGCGTGACCCCGGCGGCCATCTCGCTGCTGCTGGTGTGGCTCAAGCGCCGCGAACTGGCCGCCCGCAGCACCGACGACGGGCGCAAGAGCGCATGAGCGCGCTCGCCCCCTACCGCGGCCTGCTGGCCGAGGGCCTGGCTGCGCTCGGGCTGGACCTGAGAGCTGAAACGCAGGACCGCCTGATCGCATTCGGCGAGCTGCTGCTCAAGTGGAACAAGGTCTACAACCTCACCGCCATCCGTGCGCCGCAGGAAGTGGTCACCCACCACCTGCTCGACTCGCTCGCCGTGCTGTCGCATCTCACTGGCGTCGCGCACCTGGCTGACATCGGCTCGGGCGGCGGGTTGCCGGGTATTCCGCTCGCCATCGTGCGTCCGGAGCTGGAGGTGGTGTCGGTCGAGACGGTGAACAAGAAGGCGGCGTTCCAGCAGCAGGCGAAGATCGAGCTCGGGCTGGCCAACTTCCGCGCCGAGAACGCGCGGGTAGAGAAGCTTGCGAGTGTGCAGCCCTTCGACGGCGTGATCTCGCGCGCCTTCTCGGAGCTGGCGCTGTTCGTCGAGCTGGCCGGCCATCTGCTGGCGCCCGGCGGGCGCATGTTCGCCATGAAGGGCGTGTATCCTGAAGAGGAAATCGCCCGCCTGCCAGCTGGATGGCATGTCGCCGAAACGGTGCGCCTGGCCGTGCCGGGGCTGGAGGCGGAGCGCCACCTGATCATCCTGGAAAGGGATGGCACGGAGCACAAAGGGGACTGAATGGCTCGCATCTTCTGTGTTGCCAACCAGAAAGGCGGGGTCGGCAAGACCACCACCTGCGTGAATCTGGCCGCGGCCTTGCATCAGGCCGGCCAGCGCACCCTGCTGGTCGACCTCGATCCGCAGGGCAACGCCACCATGGGTAGCGGCGTGGACAAGCGCGCGCTGGACAAGTCGGTGTATCACCTGCTGGTAGGGCTGGCCACGCTGGCCGAGGCGCGCGCGAGTTCGCCGACCGGCGGCTTCGACATCCTGCCCGCCAACCGCGATCTGGCCGGTGCCGAAGTGGAGCTGGTGGACCTAGAGCGGCGCGAGAACCGGCTGCGCGACGCGCTCAAGGCTTTCGACCAGGACTACGACTTCGTCCTCATCGACTGCCCGCCGTCGCTGTCCATGCTGACGCTCAACGGACTGTGCGCCGCGCACGGGGTGATCATCCCGATGCAATGCGAGTACTACGCGCTGGAAGGGCTCTCTGATCTGGTCAACACCATCAAGAAGGTGCACGCCAACCTCAACCGAGACCTCAAGATCATCGGTCTGCTGCGGGTGATGTTCGATCCGCGCGTGACCCTGCAGCAGCAGGTCTCGGCGCAGCTCGAAGGGCACTTCGGCGACAAGGTGTTCCGCGCCATCGTGCCGCGTAACGTGCGTCTCGCCGAGGCGCCCAGCCACGGCATGCCAGGCGTGGTGTTCGACCGTGCCGCCAAGGGTGCGCAGGCCTACATGGCCTTCGCGGAAGAAATGATCGAGCGGGTCAAGACGCTCTAACCGACACGACACTGCCATGACGCCACCGAAACTCAAGGGCCTGGGCCGCGGCCTCGACGCGCTGCTGGCGGCCAACCGCGACGACGACGCCGAGCGCGGAGAGCTCCAGACTCTCCTGGCCGAGGCGCTGCAGCCCGGCAAGTACCAGCCGCGTACCCGCATGGACCCGGGTTCGCTGGAGGAACTGGCTGCGTCGATCAAGGCCCAGGGCGTCATGCAGCCCATCCTGGTGCGCCCGATCGAAGCGGTCAACGGTGCGCCGCGCTACGAGATCATCGCCGGCGAGCGGCGCTGGCGCGCCTCGCAGATTGCCGGGCTCACCGAAGTGCCCTGCCTGGTGCGCGAGATTCCCGACGATGCCGCGCTGGCAATGTCGCTGATCGAGAACATCCAGCGCGAGGACCTCAACCCGCTCGAAGAGGCCAGCGGCATCCAGCGCCTGATCGACGAGTTCGGCATGACCCACCAGCAGGCCGCCGACGCGGTGGGGCGCTCGCGCCCGGCCGCCTCCAACCTGCTGCGCCTGCTCAACCTGGCGACTCCGGTGCAGGAACTGCTGATGGCCGGCGACATCGACATGGGCCACGCGCGCGCCCTGCTGCCGCTTGACGGCGCCGGGCAGATCCAGCTCGCGAACCACGTCGCCGCGCGCGGCTTGTCGGTACGCGAAACCGAGCGCCTGGTGCAGCACACCCTGAACCCGCGTCAGAAAAAGGCCGCGCCACCCCCGGACCGCGACCTGTTGCGCCTGGAAGAGGAGCTCTCCGACACCATCGGCGCGACGGTGAAGATCAAGGCAAACCGCAAGGGTGCGGGCGAACTCGCCATCCGTTTCGGCGACCTCGACCAGCTCGACGGGCTGCTCGCAAGGCTGCGTCCATAAGCCCTGTAAATCCGGTCATATATATGATGCATGACCGACCGTGCGGTCACTTGTTGCACTGCGTCGAAGGTTTGACTTTGTTACGGTTAACCCCTAGTATTCACCGGATTTTTAACGCGGTGGCGCGGCTCTGCGGCGCACCGGCAAGACGCAAATGCTGAAGGCGGTTCTACTCCAGCTTGGCGCAACCCTCCTGGCAACGGCCATTGCGGCCGTTTTTTTCGGGCTGCGCGGGGCAGTATCCGCTGCGATGGGCGGTTTGTCGGTGGTGATTCCGAGCGGGCTCTTTGCGCTGCGTCTGGTCGTGCTTGCCCGTCGGCAGGCTGCCACGCACGTCACCGCCTTCGTCGTCGGCGAACTGCTGAAAGTTGCGTCGATAGTGGGATTGTTGGTGCTGGGACTGGCGCTGTATCCGGACGTCCATTGGGGCGCTCTGTTGATCGCGCTGATCCTGGCTCTTAAAGCGAACTTGTTTGCATTTTTGGTAAAGACCTGACCATGGCTGGAAACGCTCCCACCGCATCCGAATACGTCATTCACCACCTCGGACACTTCAACAACACCGGGCATCCCCAGGAAAGCATCGTTGACTGGGGTGTGATCAACATCGACTCGATGTTCTGGTCGCTGTCGCTCGGCCTGCTGACCATCTTCATCTTGTGGCTGGCGGCCCGCAAGGCCACCTCCGGCGTGCCCGGACGCTTCCAGGGCTTCGTCGAGATGATGGTCGAGATGGTGGCCGATCAGGCCAAGGGCATCGTGCACAGCGCCGAGTCGCGCAAGTTCGTTGCCCCGCTGGCGCTGACGGTGTTTGTCTGGATCTTCCTGATGAACGCCATGGACCTGGTGCCGGTCGATCTCATTCCGATGATCTGGACCGGTGTCTATTCCGCTGCCGGAGGCGATCCCGCCCATGCCTACATGCGTGTGGTGGCAACCGCCGACCTGTCTGCCGCGCTCGGCCTGTCCATCGGCGTGCTGCTGCTGTGCCTGTACTACAACGTCAAGATCAAGGGTGTCGGCGGCTGGGTGCATGAGCTCTTCACCGCTCCGTTCGGAGCCCACCCCCTGCTGTGGCCGGTGAACTTCGTCATGCAGATCATCGAGTTCCTCGCCAAGACCGTGTCCCACGGCATGCGACTGTTCGGCAACATGTATGCCGGTGAACTGGTCTTCATCCTGATCGCGCTGCTCGGCGGCACTGCCACCGCGTTCGGTTTCATCGGTCACATCGTGGCGGGCACCGTCTGGGCCATCTTCCACATCCTGATCATCGTGCTCCAGGCCTTCATCTTCATGATGCTCACCCTGGTCTACGTCGGGCAGGCTCACGAGAGCCACTAAGTTTCTTTTACGCTGTACCTGGTTTCTTAAACTCACCAACCTCTAAGCAAGGAGTTGTCATGGAAAACGTTCTGGGTTTTGTCGCGCTGGCTGCCGGTCTGATCATCGGTCTGGGTGCCATCGGTGCTTGTATCGGTATCGGCATCATGGGTTCCAAGTACCTCGAGGCCTCCGCTCGCCAGCCCGAGCTGATGAACGCGCTGCAAACCAAGATGTTCCTGCTGGCCGGCCTGATCGACGCGGCCTTCCTGATCGGCGTCGGTATCGCCATGATGTTCGCCTTCGCCAACCCGTTCCAGCTCTGATCGGTTCGGTTCATCCCCTTAACGCAACAGAGGGAACGGAACAGTGAATCTGAACGCAACCCTGATAGCTCAGCTCGTTGTGTTCTTCATTCTCGGCTGGTTCACGATGAAATTCGTGTGGCCGCCGATCGTGAAGGCACTGGACGAGCGCGCGAAGAAGATCGCGGACGGGCTGGCGGCTGCGGACAAGGCAAAGGCCGACCTCGTGCTGGCCGAAAAGAAGGTCGTCGACGAACTGCGCAAGGCTCGCGAATCCGCGGGCGACACGCGCGCCGCTGCTGAAAAGCAGGCTGCCAAGTTCGTCGATGATGCTCGCGCCGAAGCCGCACGCATCATTGCCAAGGCCCGTGAAGACGCAGAAGCCGAAGCCGGTGCCGCCGCGCAACGTGCCAAGGAAGCCCTGCGCGAACAGGTCGCCCAGCTTGCCGTCGCCGGTGCCGAGCGCATCCTGCGCAAGGAAATCAACGCCCAGGCCCACGCCGAGCTGCTCGCCAACCTGAAACAGGAACTGCAATAAGTCATGGCCGAGAACGTCACCATCGCGCGCCCATATGCGGATGCCGCCTTCGAGCTGGCCCGCGGGGCAGGTGCGCTGGGGCCTTGGTCGGAAGCACTGGATCGGCTGGCAGCGATTGCCGCCGATCCGCAGATGCGGGACTGCATTGCCGACCCCAAGCTGACCGACGACCAGCTGATCCAGCTGGTGCTCGGGCTGGCCGGGGAAGGGCTGTCCGCCGAACTGCAGAATTTCGTCCGCGTCCTCGTGACCAACGAACGCCTGCAGCTGCTTCCGGAGATCCGTGACCTGTTCGTTCAGCTGAAGAACGAACATGAAGGCGTCCAGGAGGCGCAGATCGCCTCCGCCTTCCCGCTCGACGATGCCACGCTGACCAACCTGAAGAGCGATCTTGAAGCACGCTTCAAGACCAAGCTCAACGTGCAGGTCAGCGTAGACCCCGAACTCATCGGTGGGGTCCGCATCGCCATCGGCGACGAAGTGATCGACGCCTCGGTCCGCGGCAAGCTCGCGAACATGGCCGCTGCGCTAAAGAACTAGGAGCATACATCCATGCAACTCAACCCCTCTGAAATCAGTGATCTGATTAAGAGCCGGATTCAGAACCTGCAGCTCGCCGCCACGTCGCGCAACGAGGGCACGGTGGTCTCCGTCACCGACGGTATCTGCCGCATCCACGGTCTCACCGACGTCATGCAGGGCGAAATGCTGGAATTCCCCGGCAACACCTTCGGCATGGCGCTCAACCTCGAGCGCGATTCCGTCGGCGCGGTGGTCCTCGGCGAGTACGAGCACATCACCGAAGGCGACACCGTCAAGGCCACCGGCCGCATTCTCGAAGTGCCGGTCGGCCCCGAGCTGATCGGTCGCGTGGTGAACGCGCTCGGCCAGCCGATCGACGGCAAGGGCCCGATCAACGCCAAGCTCACCGACAAGATCGAGAAGGTCGCCCCGGGCGTGATCGCCCGCCAGTCCGTCTCCCAGCCGGTGCAGACCGGTCTGAAGTCGGTCGACTCCATGGTGCCGATCGGCCGTGGCCAGCGCGAGCTGATCATCGGCGACCGCCAGACCGGCAAGACCGCGGTCGCGGTGGACGCGATCATCAACCAGAAGGGCCAGGACATGTACTGCGTGTACGTGGCCATCGGCCAGAAGGCTTCGACCGTCGCCAACGTGGTGCGCAAGCTGGAAGAGAACGGCGCGATGGAATACACCATCGTCGTGGCCGCCACCGCTTCCGAGTCCGCCGCCATGCAGTACCTGGCCGCCTACGCTGGCTGCACCATGGGCGAGTACTTCCGCGACCGCGGCATGGACGCGCTGATCGTCTATGACGATCTGACCAAGCAGGCCTGGGCCTACCGTCAGGTGTCCCTGCTGCTGCGCCGTCCGCCGGGCCGTGAAGCCTACCCGGGTGACGTGTTCTATCTGCACTCCCGCCTGCTCGAGCGCGCCGCCCGCGTGAACGCCGAGTATGTCGAGAAGTTCACCAACGGCGAAGTCAAGGGCAAGACCGGCTCGCTCACCGCCCTGCCGGTCATCGAGACCCAGGCCGGCGACGTGTCCGCCTTCGTGCCGACCAACGTGATTTCGATTACCGACGGTCAGATCTTCCTGGAAACCGACCTGTTCAACGCCGGTATCCGCCCCGCGATCAACGCCGGTATCTCGGTGTCCCGCGTCGGTGGCGCCGCGCAGACCAAGGTCGTCAAGAAGCTCTCCGGCGGTATCCGTACCGACCTGGCGCAGTACCGCGAACTGGCGGCCTTCGCCCAGTTCGCCTCCGACCTCGACGACGCGACCCGCAAGCAGCTCGAGCGTGGCCGCCGCGTGACCGAGCTGATGAAGCAGGCCCAGTACGCGCCGATGTCCATCGCCGAGATGGCTATCGTGCTGTACGCGGTCAACAACGGTCATTTCGACGATGTCGACGTCTCCCGCGTGCTGGCCTTCGAAGCTGCGCTGCTGCAGCACGTCAAGTCCAAGAACGCCGATCTGGTCTCTTCGATCCTCAGCAAGAAGGAGCTCGACGCCGACGGCGAGAAGGCTCTGGCTGCCGCGATCGCCGAGTTCAAGAAGAGCTGGGCCTAAGGCCCAGGACGGAGACGGAATATGGCTAGCGGTAAGGAAATCCGTACCAAGATCAAGAGCGTGCAAAACACGCGCAAGATCACCAAGGCCATGGAAATGGTGGCCGCATCCAAGATGCGCAAGGCGCAGGACAGGATGCGGTCCGCTCGTCCCTATGCCGAAAAGATCCGCCGACTCGCCGCGAACCTGTCCCAAGCCAATGTGACCGACTACAAGCACCCCTTCCTGGTCCGCAAGGACCAGGTCAAGCGGGTGGGCCTGATCCTCGTCACCACCGACAAGGGTCTGTGCGGCGGCCTCAACACCAATATCCAGCGCGTGGCGATCAACGCCATGAAGGAATGGGAGGCCAATGGCGCCACCGAAGTCCGGGCCTGCTGCATCGGCAACAAGGGTTTCGGCTTCATGCAGCGCGTAGGGGCGAAGGTCGTCTCGCACGTGGTGCACCTGGGCGACACCCCGCACCTGGAAAAGCTGATCGGACCGGTCAAGGTCATGCTCGACGCTTTCCAGAACGACGAGGTCGATGCGGTCTATATCGCCTACACTCGCTTCATCAACACGATGAAGCAGGAGCCGGTGCTGGAGCAACTGCTGCCGCTGACCGGCGACAAGCTCGGTACGCCGGAAGGTTCGTGGGATTACCTCTACGAGCCGGATCCGCAGGTGGTCATCGACGAAATGCTGGTGCGTTACGTCGAGGCGCTGGTGTACCAGGCGGTGGCTGAGAACATGGCTTCGGAACAGAGTGCGCGCATGGTGGCAATGAAAGCCGCGTCCGACAACGCCAAGAACGTCATTGGTGAGCTGCAGCTGGTCTACAACAAGACCCGCCAGGCCGCGATCACCAAGGAGCTGTCGGAAATCGTGGGCGGCGCCGCCGCGGTGTAACGGATTATTGATTTAAGGAAACGACGATGAGTCAAGGAACGATCGTTCAGTGCATCGGCGCCGTGGTGGATATCCAGTTCCCCCGCGAAGCCATGCCCAAGGTGTATGACGCCCTGAAGCTCGAGGACAGCGCCGACTCCTTCGCCGAAGCTGGTCTGACCTTCGAGGTTCAGCAACAGCTCGGCGATGGCGTGGTGCGTACCATCGCGCTGGGTTCTTCCGACGGCCTGCGCCGCGGCATGAAAGTGTCCGGTACCGGCAAGCCGATTTCGGTGCCGGTCGGCCACGGCACGCTTGGCCGCATCATGGACGTGCTGGGTCGCCCGATCGACGAAGCCGGTCCGATCGAGACCGACGAACTGCGCGCCATCCACCAGAAGGCGCCCAAGTTCGACGAACTGTCTCCCTCGGTGGAGCTGCTCGAGACCGGCATCAAGGTTATCGACCTGATCTGCCCGTTCGCCAAGGGTGGCAAGGTCGGCCTGTTCGGCGGCGCCGGCGTGGGCAAGACCGTGAACATGATGGAGCTGATCAACAACATCGCCAAGCAGCACTCGGGCCTGTCGGTGTTTGCTGGCGTGGGCGAGCGTACCCGTGAGGGCAACGACTTCTACCACGAGATGAAGGACTCCAACGTTCTCGACAAGGTCGCGATGGTGTTCGGTCAGATGAACGAACCCCCGGGCAACCGTCTGCGCGTGGCGCTGACCGGCCTGACCATGGCCGAGCGCTTCCGCGACGAAGGCCGCGACATCCTGTTCTTCGTCGATAACATCTACCGCTACACCCTGGCCGGTACCGAAGTGTCCGCGCTGCTGGGTCGTATGCCGTCCGCGGTGGGTTACCAGCCGACGCTGGCCGAGGAAATGGGCCGTCTGCAGGAGCGCATCACCTCCACCAAGGTGGGCTCGATCACCTCCATCCAGGCCGTGTATGTGCCTGCGGATGACTTGACCGACCCGTCCCCGGCGACCACCTTCCTGCACCTCGACTCCACCGTCGTGCTGTCGCGTGACATCGCCGCCCTGGGTATCTACCCGGCGGTCGATCCGCTCGACTCCACCAGCCGTCAGCTCGATCCGCTGATCGTCGGTGAGGAGCACTACAACACCGCGCGTGCCGTGCAGCAGACCCTGCAGAAGTACAAGGAACTGCGTGACATCATCGCAATTCTGGGTATGGACGAACTGTCGCCGGACGACAAGCTCGCCGTGGCTCGTGCGCGTAAGATCCAGCGCTTCCTGTCGCAGCCCTTCCACGTCGCGGAAGTGTTCACCGGCTCGCCGGGCAAGTACGTTTCGCTGAAGGACACCATTGCCGGCTTCAAGGCGATCGTCAGCGGCGAACTGGACCACCTGCCGGAGCAGGCTTTCTACATGGTCGGCAACATCGACGAGGCCATCGAGAAGGCGAAGAAGCTCCAGTAATCCGCCCGCCCGCGCGGCGTTCAGGCGTCGCGCGGAATTGATGAGGAAACACTATGGCTATGACGGTACATGTCGACATCGTCAGCGCGGAGGAGCAGATCTTCTCCGGGCTGGCCGAGTTCGTCGCGCTGCCGGGCGAAGCGGGTGAGCTGGGCATTCTGCCCGGGCACATGCCGCTGATGACCCGGATCAAGCCGGGTGCGGTGCGGGTGAAGGTGCCGAACCAGGCCGACGACGAGCTGGTGTTCGTCGCCGGCGGCATCCTCGAGGTTCAGCCTGGGCTGGTGACGGTGCTGGCCGATACCGCGATCCGCGGTCGCGACCTCGACGAAGCCAAGGCGCTCGACGCCAAGAAGAAGGCCGAAGAGGCGATGGCGAACCAGACCTCGCAGCTGGACTACGCGAAGGCGCAGGCCGAACTGGCCGAAGCCATCGCGCAGCTCGCGGCGATCCAGAAGCTGCGCAAGCGCGGTCACTGATCGCGGCCGGCGCGACCGGAAAGAGAAAAGGCAGCCTTCGGGCTGCCTTTTTTTGTCCCGGCTTGGCCAGCGCGCGCTTCAGGCGCGTGGTTTGCCGTGCAGGCGCGAGGCCAGACGGTCGATGCGCTTCTCGGTGCGCGCGACCGCGTCGCGCAAGGCCCGCAGCTCATCCTCTAGTCCGCTTGTCGCCGCCCGGGACACGAGCATCGGACGCTCTTCGGTGAAGTACTCGGCGAGGTTGCCGGCAGCGCCTTCGACCATGCGCCGCTGTGCCTCGCCGATCGCACGGACGGTCCCGCTCAGGCGGTGCGCGGCGACGTCGCCGACCAGGCGCGACAAGTCCTCCTCGGCGTCCCAGCGCAGGTTGCGGAACACGAAGCCGAGGGCGTCGGCGAATTCTGCGTTGCCCTGCAGATGGACGCTGCGCATGGCTTCCTCGAAACGTCCCAGGGCAAACTGCGGGAGCACGGCGAGCGGTACGGTGAGCACCACGTCCGGCTTTTCGCCTTCGGCCGCTTGGAGTTCGCCCGCCGAGGTGACCGTGAAAAATACCGTGACTGGCGGCGCGTCGAGACGGGCGCAGAGGCCGGCATGCGCTTGCAGACGCTCGCGCGCCCAGGGGGCGCGAGCCAGCAGATGGTTGAGGACCGCTACGAAGGCGTTATCGATCATGAACGAAAAAAGGGCGGCCACGCCGCCCTTTGAAAGAAGCCGTGTGGGCGAAGTTTAGCCCAGTTGCTGGATGCCCGCGATCTGCCAGCCGCGGCCGCCGGAAATCGGCTTGACCAGGTGCCAGATCTCGTCGAACGGTGCCGGCGCGGCATCCGCTTCCTCGCGCAGCAGGCCGCTGAAGCGGACGCTGACGATGTACTGTCCGCCTTCCTCGGCGACGTCCTGCACGGCGGCGTCGAGTTCGACCACGTCGGTGCGTTGCGCGGCGCTGCCGCGCTCGGCGAGCTGCATGCGGACCTCGGCGAAGACCTCAGGGGTGGTGAAGGCGCGGATGTCCTCCAGGTCGCCGGCGTCATGGGCGGCCTGCAGGCGGATGAACTGCACCTTTGCTTCGCGCGCGAAGGCCTCTGCATCGAAGCCCGCGGGGATGCGTGAGCCGCCGCTGGAACCGGAAGGCTGAGCCTCGAAGTGCACCGGCCCGCCGGCAACGGCGCCGGCCCGCTCGGCGCCGGCGTACTGCATGCGGTTGGGGGCACCTGCGGCGCTGCGGGTCAGCATGCGGAACAGCAGGAAGGCCCCGCCGGCGAGCAACAGCATCAGGACCAGCGAACCGAACTCCTCGCCAAGACCCAGATGGGAGAACAGGGCAGCCAGGCCGAGGCCGGCGGCGAGGCCGGCGATCGGCCCCATCCACGAGGATCTCGGCTTGTTGGCCGCCGCCGCGGCGCCGGAGGGCTGCGACTGGGTCGCTGCCGGCTGGCGCGGGGCGGAGGGCGGTGTGGCCTGGCGCTGCATGCCGAAGCTGCTGCCGCCGCCGAAGCGCTTGGCTTCGGCTTCGGGGATGGCCAGTCCAAAGGCGAATACGGTGACGATCAGGGAAAGCAGGAGCTGTTTCATGGAGCTTTGGTCTCGTGGTTCAGAACTTGTATCCACGGTGCAGGGCGACGATGCCCGCCGTGAGGTTGAAGTAATCGACCTTGCCCAGGCCTGCTTGTTCCATCATTGCCTTCAATTCTTCCTGACCGGGATGCATCCGGATCGATTCGGCGAGATAGCGGTAGCTGTCGGCATCGTTCGCCACCTTGTTGCCGAGCCAGGGGAGCAGCCTGAAGGAGTACAGATCGTAGGCCGGCTCGAGCGGTTTCCACACCTTGGAGAATTCGAGCACCAGCAGACGTCCGCCGGGCTTGAGCACACGGCGCATCTCGGCGAGCGCCTGATCCTTGTGGGTCATGTTGCGCAGCCCGAAGGCCACGGTGACGCAGTCGAACCAGTCGTCGGGGAAGGGCAGCTTCTCCGCGTCGCACTGGGCCACCGGCAGCGCGTAGCCGCGGTCCAGCACCCGGTCGCGGCCTACCGAGAGCATGGCGTGGTTGATGTCGGTGAGCCAGACCTGGCCGCTGGCGCCGACCCGCCGGGCGAAGGCCAGCGAGAGATCGGCGGTGCCGCCGGCGACGTCCAGTACGCGGTCGCCCTCGCGCACACCTGAGACCTGGATGGTGAAGGCCTTCCATACGCGGTGCAGGCCCATGGACATCAGGTCGTTCATGATGTCGTAGTTGCCGGCCACCGAGGAAAATACCTCCGCGACCTTCTTGCGTTTCTCGTTCTCGGCCACGGTCTGGAAGCCGAAGTGCGTGGTGTTGTCGTTCATGGTCCGAACCCGTAAATCTGCTGGCCGACGGCCTTCAGGGTGAGATCAGTGGTGGTGGCCGCAGCCGCCCTTGGGTGCGGGCGGCGGGACGTCGGCCGGATCGCGGCTGCCGCCTTCGCGCTCCAGACGGGCGAGATACTCGGCCCACAGCGCTTCCTGCCTGCGGCCGATCTCGTAGAGATAGTCCCAGGAGTACAGGCCGCTGTCGTGACCGTCCGAGAACACCGGCTTGACCGCGTAGTTGCCCACCGGCTCGAGGCCGAGTATGTCTACGTCACGCTTGCCCCGTTGCAGCACCTCCTGCCCGGCGCCGTGTCCGCGCACTTCGGCGGAAGGCGAGTACACCCGCAGGAACTCGAAAGGCAGGCGGAAGCTGCTGCCGTCGTCGAAGGCGATCTCCAGCACCCTGCTGGCACGGTGGAGGGTGATGCCGGTGGGGAGCGGAGTGTTCTGGTCGAGTCCTGCCATGGTGCGCTGCTCCGGTCGGGGGCCACAATAATACCCGAATCACGGCCCGCGCCCGGGTTCGGGTGGGCCGGCGGCGCACAAGTGGCTGTTGCAGTGCCGTGACGTGTCATAAAAGATTCAAACTGCTGCAATACACTGGCCGCGGTCAAACGGAGCCCAGCCATGCCAGCCAACATTCTGCTCGTGGAAGATGAACCGGCGATCCAGGAACTGATCGCTGCAAACCTCGCCCGCGCCGGCCACCATGTGGTGCGCGCCGCGGATGCGGAAACCGCGCAGCGCATCGTGCGCGATGCGTTGCCCGATCTGGTGCTGCTCGACTGGATGCTGCCCGGAATGCCGGGCATCGAGTTCGCGCGCCGGCTGCGTGCCGACGAGCGCACCCGCGAGATTCCCATCATCATGCTCACCGCTCGCGGCGAGGAGCAGGACAAGGTTGCCGGTCTGGAGACCGGGGCGGACGACTACATCACCAAGCCTTTCAGCCCGCGCGAGCTGGTGGCGCGGATCAAGGCGGTGCTTCGCCGCCGCGCACCCCAGGCCACCGAGGACGCGGTCGAACTCGGCGGGCTGCGACTCGACCCCGCCACCCACCGTGTCACCGCCGGCGACCAGCCGATTAGCCTGGGGCCCACCGAGTTCCGCCTGCTGCATTTCCTGATGACGCACCCGGAGCGCGTGCATTCGCGCGCGCAGTTGCTCGACCAGGTGTGGGGCGACCACGTATTCGTCGAGGAACGCACGGTCGATGTGCATATCCGCCGCCTGCGCTGCGCGCTGGAACCGACCGCCCACGACCGCCTGATCCAGACGGTGCGCGGCAGCGGCTACCGTTTCTCGGCCCAGGCTGACCAAGCCGACGCCGTGCGATAATCCGCACCACTACGGTAGCTCGGGAGCATGACGATCCGTTCGGTGCGCTACATCTGGGTGGGCGCGCTCGCCACGCTTGCGCTGCTGGCCGTGGCGGGTCTGGTGGTGGCCCTCGTCGCTGGTACGCAGGCAGGTTTGCTGGCGGTCGTCGCAGGCCTGCTGCTGGCCGGCTGGCATCATCTGCGCAGCATGCAGCAGCTCGCGCTATGGACCCGCGAACCCATCGGTACCCCGGTGCCGCGAGCCCACGGTGTGTGGGGATTCCTGTTTGCCGATCTGGGTAGAAGGGCCAAGCTCGCCTACGACATGCGCGAACGGCTGTCCGCGGCGCTGGAGCGTTTCCGCGATGCCAGCCAGGCGATGCCCGACGGGGTGCTCTATCTCTCCGAGCACGAAGCGATCGAGTGGATGAACCGCAAGGCCGAGCAGCACTTCGGTCTGGATCACGCCTCCGATCTCGGTGTGCCGGTCACCAACCTGGTGCGCCAGCCCGAGTTCGGCCGCTACCTGGCCTCCGGTTACTACGCCGAACCTCTGGTGCTGGTTTCGGCGCGCCGCAAGGGGCTGACCCTGCTGGTGCAGGTGATTCCCTTCGGCGACGACCAAAAGATGGTGGTGTCGCGCGACATCACGCAGATCGAGAAGCTGGAAACCATGCGCCGCGACTTCGTGGCCAACGTGTCGCACGAACTGCGCACGCCGCTCACCGTGGTCAGCGGTTTCCTCGAGACCCTGATGGACGGTTGGGACGATTTTCCCCGTGAGGACATCGCCCGTTTTCTCAAGCTTGCCCACGACCAGTCGACGCGCATGCAGCGCCTGATCGAGGATCTGCTGACGCTGTCCGCGCTGGAAACCGGCGCGCCGGCGCCGGCCGAGGAGCGTGTCGATGTCGCCGGCCTGTTGCGCGAAGTACATCAGCAGACCGATCTGCTCTCCGGTGGCCGGCACGAGGTGACGCTGGAGATCGAAGGCGACGGCGTGCTGCTCGGCAGCCAGAAGGAACTGCACAGCGCCTTCGCCAACCTGGCGAGCAACGCGGTGCGCTATACGCCGGCCGGCGGAAAGGTCCGTCTGCTGTGGAAACGCGACGCCGAGGGGGCGGAGTTCTCCGTGGAGGACACCGGCATCGGCATCGCGCCCGAGCATCTGCCGCGACTGACCGAGCGCTTCTACCGCGTGGACCTGGGGCGCTCACGGGAGACCGGCGGCACCGGCCTCGGGCTGGCGATCGTCAAGCACATCCTCAGCCGCCATCAGGCGGAACTGAAGGTCGACAGCAGCCTCGGCAAGGGCAGCCGGTTCAGCGCCCGCTTCCCCAGGGCTCGCCTCGCGCAGACCTGAACCGGGCCCCGCTCAGGCAGTCGGCGCAGAGACCTCGAAGCTGACCTGGTCGAAGTTCGGGCCCTGGGCCAGGGACTTGAGCAGGCGATACTGCACCAGCGTCTCGTTGCGGAACACCTCGAGCACGCGGTTGGGCTGGAACCAGCCGTGCGGCAGCACCAGCGAATCCGGGGTCTTGAGCGGCGCGGAGCCGGGAATCAGGAAAGCCTGGCTGTAAGGGGTGCGGTTGCCGACCTGCAGGGTCAGGATGCGCGCGGCGATGACCTGAGGCAGGCCGGGCAGCACCTGCACGCCAGCCTCCATCACGCCGTCGTTGCGGTACATCAGCCAGCTGATCCGGGCGAGCAGGAAGTGCTCGCTGTCCGGCGGACGGATGCCGATCAGCTGATGGTGTTCGAGCCGCTCATGCTCATGCATCTGCACCAGCCGGAAGCCGGTGACCGACTGGTCGGCCACCTGCCAGCGCACGCAGGCAAAGCCGAGCTCTTCGGCGCGCCGTTCGCGGTCGGCGGCGGTGCGCGGGTGAGTGACCTCGGGGGCGCGTTCGCCGAAGGTCATCAGGCTGATGTCGCTACGCAGGCTCTTGATACCGTCCAGCGCCTTGGGCTGCTCGAACACCTGCCCGGCAACGTGGTAGCCGATGGCCAGCCAGTCGCCGCACAACGACGCCGTGCCCTTGGCGCCACGCCGTGGGAAGCGGCGTCCGGCCGAGGCCAGGCCCCAGGGGCGGTAGAGCGACACCAGCAGGCGCGCCGCGGTCGATGCCGGGCAGTCGCCGCCGAGGCCGAGCGAAGCGGGGCTCACGCCCTGCTTCAGTTGCCCGAAGGTCGCCTGGATCTGCCCGGCAAGACGGCTGCTGTCGAAGCAACGCAGGCTGGCCGAAGGGGTCAGCAGGCCGAGCGGACGCAGCGCATGGTCCAGGGTGAGATCAAGCGCATAGGCCGCATGGCGGGAGCGGTCGATGTCGGCGTCGATGTTGCAGTAGGGCGCGAAGCGCTGCGCCCACTTGCAGATCAGGTTGAACTCGCGCTCGGTGCGGCCGAAGGGGTTGGCCAGATCGACGAGCAACACGGTGATGTAGGCTTCCAGCGGGCTCTGCGCGCGCCACACCTCGTTGAGCGGGTCGCTGACGCGTATCCTCAGCTTGCCGCTCTGCTCGGCGAGCACCACGCATTCGTGGAGATCGACCCACAAACCGCGCGGCACCGCGCGGTGAGCGCGCAGGTATTCGAGCAGGGCCAGGCCGGTGTATTGCAGGCGGCGCTGGATGAGCAGCGGCAGTTGTTCCGCGAGCGTGCCGTGCGGTGCGTCCTGGCGGGTGATCTGCGCATAGGAGCGCGCCATGTTCTGCCACAGGCCGACGACGCCGAGCAGGGTGTTGTTCTCCTCGCTGTCGGGCGGCAGCGGGTGGGCGGCATAGCGGCGTGCGTACTCGGCCTGCACCAGGGCGATCTGCTCGCGCGCGGCCTCCAGGACCTCCAGATGCTGGTTGGCTGCCGGCATCGCGTCGAGCAGGCTGGCGATCATGCGGTCGAGCGTCGTGCGGGTCCCGTCCACGTCTAGTGGATGCAGTCTGGACAGCTCGGCCAGGCATTCTGCTGGATTGCGGTAGTCCATGGGTTCTCCGTGCTCGGGCCGGTCCGTGTGAGTGATGGTCTCTGTCTGTGTGCGTTCAGCCTGCGGTCAGTTCCGCCAGCGAATCGCGGATCGCCGCGGCGAGGGCGCGCCGGTCGGGCGCGTGCCGGGTCGGGCCGGGCGCACGCTGCGCCGCGCCCCAGACCGGCTGGGGGAAGTGGCGGTCGTCGGCAAAGCGCGGAATCACGTGCCAGTGCAGATGCGGCACCATGTTGCCGAAACTGGCCAGGTTGATCTTGTCCGGTTGCATCGCCTCGCGCAGGGCAATCTCGGTGGCCATCACCACGTTGAGCAGATGCCGCTGCTGGGGCGGGGCGAGATCGCTCATCTCCGCCACGTGCTGGTGCCACACGACGCGGCAGAAGCCGGGATAGTCGTCGTCCGCGACCGCGATGACGCGGCACAGCGGGTCTTCCCACACCAGTGCTTCGTCCGTGCGAGCGCATAGCGGGCAAGTCATGGTCTATCTCTCCCGAGGGCGGGATTCCGGAGTGTCGACTTTACCCCCTTCGACTATGCAGGCGAAGGGCTATCAGGTTCGGGTCGTGATGTTTTCAGCGGTGGCGGCCACGGTGCGGGCCTCGCCGAGTGCTTCAGGGGTGCCGAGATGAAAGCTCATCAGGGTGCCGGGGGGGATGCTCTCCCAGTGTTCGTTGTCGGTCAGCGGGGTGGTGGCGATCACTGCGACCCGGTCTGCCGGGGTGGTCAGCTCGCGGAAATCCACGGTGACGTCGCGGTCGCTCAGGTGTGCGGCGGCGAACGGGGCCTGGCGCACGATGTAGGTCAACCGGGTCGAGCAGTGGGCGAACAGGCGGTCGCCGTTGGAGAGCAGGAAGTTGAACTCGCCATGGACACCGACGGCGGACGCCAGCTCGCGCAGGGTGGCGAACAACATGGCGGGCTCGGGCGGACCGTCGGGATGGCGCTGGGCCAGCGTGTCGAGCAGGTGGCAGAAAGCCAGTTCCGAGTCGGTGCCGCCGATCGGCCGGAAGCGGCCGCTGAGTACCGGGGCGAAGCCCTTCAGGTTGCCGTTGTGGGCAAAGATCCAGCACTGCCCCCACAGCTCGCGCTGGAAGGGGTGGGTGTTCTCCAGGCCGATCTCGCCCTGGGTGGCCTTGCGGATGTGGGCGATGACGTTGAGCGAGCGGATGGGGTACTGGTGCACGAGCTCGGCCACCGGCGAATGGCTGCTCGGCTGCGGGTCGAGGAAGACGCGCGCCGCGCGCCCTTCGAAGAAGGCGATGCCCCAGCCGTCGCGGTGGTGGTCGGTCAGTCCGCCACGCGCGCGAAAGCCGGTGAACGAGAAGCAGATGTCGGTCGGCACGTTGCAGTTCATGCCGAGAAGCTGGCACATGGGTGATCCTCGCAGCGGGGCGCCCGAACGGGCGCATGGCCCGATTCTACGACTGCATGCGGCCTGTCACTGCATGCCGTATCGCCGCATCCATGCGCGGAACGCCTCGTTGCTGTCTGCCGCGCGCAGGCGCTGGACGTGGAGCACGAGGTTCTCCGCCATGGTGTGCGCGGCGATGGCCGCCATCACGTCCAGGCGTGCAGTGGCGTCCAGGCCATGCTCGCTCAACTGGCGGTCGAGCTCGCAGAAGTGGCAGGCCATCAGATGGCGCGCGGCCTCGCCGTCCAGCGACAGGGCGCCGACGTCCAGGGGGTCTTCGGCTTCGATGTCGGCCATCAGTCTCTCGATGGATTGCGGGGTCATGGCGGTCTCCTCCGGGCTGGGGCTTGGCGGTTCGACCGCCGCGCCGCGCGGGAGTGCCGCGCCGCCGCGGAACCGCCCGCGCCGTGCGCGACTCACAGCGACACCGCTCGCGGACCCGGCTGCCGCCGGCGGCCGGTCGCGGCGGGACTGTCGAGCAGGAGGAGACGCACATGGGCGATCACGTATACAAGCTCGTCGAACTCGTCGGGTCGTCATCGACCGGCGTGGATGACGCCATCCGCAACGCCATCGACACCGCAGCGGCATCGGTCCGCCACATCGACTGGTTCGAGGTCGTCGACACCCGCGGCCACGTGGTGGACGGCAAGGTGGCCCACTTTCAGGTGACGCTCAAGGTGGGCTTCAGGATCGAATCGTGACCGATGCGGGCGCGGGGGGCGGAGCGTGCAGCAGGGCGATTCAGGGACGCCCCGCCTCGGCCTTGAGCCAGCCCCGGAAGGCGTCGAAGTCGGCGCGCTCGCAACGCAATGGTTCGCGCCACACCAGCCACCAGCGGTAGTCGTCCACCAGCGCGGTATTGCAGACCCTGACCAGGGTGCCTGCGGCGAGGTCATCCATGGCCAGCGCAGACCGCGCTAGGGCGACGCCCTGGCCTGTCGCCGCAGCTTGCAACAGCAGGCCCGCGTCATCGTACAGCGGACCCTCGGTCGGTTCGGGCAATTCGAGGCCGGCGGCCCTGAACCACGGCGCCCACGGCTGCCTCGGGTTGCGCAGCAGCGTGACCTTCAGGAGGTCGGCAGGAGCCTCGAGCACCGTGCGGCCGAGGAGGGCCGGGCTGCATACCGGGAACACATGACTGTCCATCAACTTTTCGGCGCGCAGGCCCGGCCAGCGACCGGGGCCGTAGCGGATCGCCAGGTCGATGCCGTCGTGGCCGTCGAGCGCTGCCAGCGCGGCGGACGGTCGAAGGGCGATGTCCACCTCCGGGCAGGCCGCCTGGCAGCGCGACAGCCGGGGCACCAGCCAGCGTGCGGCCAGGCTGGGCAACACTCCCACGTGCAGCGTCCGCCTGGGTTGCTGACCGGCAGGACTGCGGTGGGTGCGAGCGCGCTCGAAGGCGTCTGCCAGACGCTGCAAGCCTTCCCGCAGATCCGCCAGCAGCACTTGCCCCGTCTCGGTCAGCAGCATGCGCTGTCCCACGCGGACGAAGAGCCGGCTGCCGCCGAGGTCGCTCTCGATCCTCGCGATGTGGTGGCTGATGGCGCCGTGGGTCAGGGACAACTCATCGGCCGCGCGACTGAAGCTCAGATGCCGGGCCGCGGCCTCGAAGGCGCGCAAGGCCTGGAGCGGAGGCAGGTAAGGAATCATCGGTTGTTAATTTCACTCACATGAATCGCCAATCGAATTCGTTTGTAAGGCACCGCACGGCAGTCGAGAATTTCACTCAGGAACGCAGTTTTCACGATTGAAGGCTAGAGCCGAACGTCCCTGCCGGCAAGCCGCATTTGTTCCAGGAGGTTATCTTGATTAACAGCGAAATCTTGCCTGCAGGCGGACTGCCACGCGCGCGGGATTTGGGCGGTCAGCCGACCCCATGGTGGGTGGTGGTGGGGCTCGCGATGGCACCCGCGGTAGCGCTCGGTCTGGCGCGCTTTGCCTATGCCCTGCTGCTCCCGCCCATGCGCGAGGAACTCGGGTGGTCCTTCGCGGAGGCCGGCGCCATGAACGCCGCCAACGCGGCCGGCTATCTGGCCGGCGCACTGGTGGCCGCGCCGCTGGGCCGCAGGCTTGGTGACCGTGTCGTCTTGGCCGGCGGACTCTTGGTCACCACGCTGAGTATCGCCGCCTCCGGGCTGATGTCGGCGTTTGCGCTGCTGCTGGTGCTGCGGACGATCGCGGGGCTGGCCGGGGCGCTGGCCTTCGTGGCGGGCGCCGGGCTGGCGACCGCGGCCGCCGCGGGTGGCAGCAGCAGTCGCGCGCCGACCGTGCTCGGCCTCTATTTCGCCGGCGCCGGCCTGGGCGTGGCGGCGTCCGCGCTCGCCGTGCCGCCGCTGCTGCCCGAATTGGGCTGGCGTGCCGGCTGGCTGGCGTTGGGCGGGCTGTCGATTGTCGCCAGTGCGTACGCATGGCTTGCCCTGCGCCGAGCACCGGAACCTGCGCGGGCGGCCTCCGCCGTGCCAGGGCGCTGGTCGCCGGCGACGATGGCGTGGACGCTGTTCTCCTATGGCCTGTTCGGCGCCGGGTATATCGCCTACGCGACATTCATCGTTGCTTACCTGCAAGGCGAGCTGGGCTTTGGCGGTGGCGCGGTCGCCGTGTTCTGGTCCGTGCTCGGGTTGGCGTCCGTCGTCGCCGCGTTCGCCTGGGGCCCGCTGTTGGGGCGCCTGAAAGGCGGCTGGGGAACAGCCGCCACGGTCGGCACCGTCATCGTCGGTGCGGTGCTGCCGCTCGTGTGGACCACGCCAGGCGGGGCCTATCTTTCCGCCGCGCTGTTTGGTGGGTCGTTCCTTGCGGTGATCGCGGCGGTCGGCTCTTTCGCGCGCCGGACGATGCCGCCGCACGCGTGGACCGCGGCAATCGGGACGCTGACGGTGGCATTCGGCATCGGGCAGTGTGTCGGGCCGGTGCTGAGCGGCGTGCTTTCGGATGGTGCTGAAGGAATCCGCGCGGGGCTATGGCTGTCCGTCGGTATCCTGGCGCTGTCGGCCGCCGCCGCCACATTGCAGTCCGAGCCCGGAAGGGGCAGCGCAGCGTAACCTCGCGCTTGGTCTTTGGCGCATCGATGCGGGGCAGGAGATCTATGTGGAGCGGGCGAAGGGAGTCGAACCCTCGTCATCAGCTTGGGAAGCTGAGGTAATAGCCGTTATACGACGCCCGCTGTAGCGGTGGCGGAGGCCACCGGAAGAGGCTGGCATTCTAATGGAGCGGGGCTGGGGCGCGCAATCGGCGGCGTGATAAGATTCCACGCCCCTGCCAGCCGTGCTGGCCTACTGCGCAAGCCGACCTCCATGATCCAGCTTCTCATCAATGGCCAGGCCGAATCCCTGGATGACGGCCTCACCGTGTCCGATCTGCTGCAGCGCCGGGGCCTGGCCGGCAAGCGCCTGGCGGTCGAGCGCAACGGCGAGATCGTGCCGCGCGGTCGTCACGCCGAGACCGTGCTCGCCGACGGCGACCGGCTCGAGATCGTCGTCGCGGTCGGCGGCGGCTGAGCGTCACCGGCGGCGCATTCCGGCATTCTCCGCAACTCCTTCACATACAGGTCCATCATGAACGACGCCTTGGTCATTGCGGGCAAGTCCTACGCTTCCCGCCTGCTGGTGGGTACCGGCAAGTACCGTGACTTCGCCGAAACCCGCGCGGCGATCGACGCCAGCGGGGCCGGGATCGTCACCGTGGCCATCCGCCGCACCAACATCGGGCAGAACCCGGACGAGCCCAACCTGCTCGACGTGCTGCCGCCCGAGCGCTTCACCATCCTGCCCAACACCGCAGGCTGCTACAGCGCCGACGACGCGGTGCGCACCCTGCGCCTGGCGCGCGAGCTGCTCGACGGCCATGCGCTGGTTAAGCTGGAGGTGCTGGGCGACCCGACGACGCTGTTCCCCAACATGCCCGAGACCCTGAAGGCGGCAGAGACCCTGGTCAAGGATGGCTTCGACGTCATGGTGTACTGCTCGGACGACCCCATCCAGGCGAAGATGCTGGAAGACATCGGCTGCGTCGCGGTGATGCCGCTGGCCTCGCTGATCGGCTCCGGCATGGGCATCCTCAATCCTTGGAATCTGCGCCTGATCATCGATAACGCCAAGGTGCCGGTGATCGTCGATGCCGGGGTGGGCACCGCCTCGGACGCGGCCATCGCCATGGAGCTGGGTTGCGACGGCGTGCTGATGAACACCGCCATTGCCGCCGCCCGCCAGCCGGTGATGATGGCCGGGGCGATGAAGAAGGCGGTCGAGGCCGGGCGCGAGGCCTTCCTGGCCGGGCGCATGCCGCGCAAGCTGTACACGGCCGATCCCAGCTCGCCCACCAGCGGCCTGATCGGGTCCTGAGCATGAGCGAAGGCATTCACGACCGCGGTTTTCCCGAGGGCGAGGAGCACCGCTTCTCGCGCCGCTCCATTCGCAGCTTCGTGCTGCGCCAGGGGCGCATGTCCGAGGCCCAGCAGCGCTACCTCGACACCGTGCTGCCGCGCATCGGCCTGGCCTACCGCGAGGCGCCGCTGGACCTGGACGCAGCCTTCGGGCGCAGCGCGCCGAAGATCGTCGAGATCGGCTTCGGCATGGGCGAGACCACTGCGCGCATTGCCGCCGCGCACCCGGAGAACGACTACCTCGGCATCGAGGTGCACACTCCCGGCGTGGGCGCGCTGTGCAAGCTGGTGGAGGAGCAGGGCCTGGGCAATGTGCGCATCATGCAGCACGACGCGGTCGAGGTGCTGCGCGACATGATCCCGGACGGCACGCTGGCGGGCGTTCACGTGTTCTTCCCCGACCCCTGGCGCAAGAAGCGCCATCACAAGCGGCGCATCATCCAGCCCGATTTCGTTGCGCTGATCGCCTCCAAGCTCGCACCCGGCGGCTACCTGCACTGCGCGACCGACTGGGAGGACTACGCGCATTGGATGCTGGAGGTGCTCGCAGGCGAACCGGCGCTGGTCAACAGCGCCGACGGTTTTGCGCCGCGGCCGGACTACCGCCCGCTGACCAAGTTCGAGAATCGCGGCCTGCGCCTCGGCCACGGCGTCTGGGACCTGGTCTTCCGTCGCCGCGCCTGAGCGCTTCCTGCCCGTCCCGCCGAACCTTCCGGTAAGCTCCGCGTCATAGCGGCGGGCGTGCGCGTCACGCCGCGGATACGCAGGGAGCGCCTCACATGATCGGAAAATTCTTCGGCTTCATCGGCCGGGTGCTGGGCGCAGCCTGGCGGTGGCTGGATGCGGTACGCCGCACGCTGGTAAACCTCGTCTTCCTGCTGTTGCTGGGCGTGGTGCTCGCCATCTTCCTGCACCCCGGGCCGCAGGTGCCCGAAGGCGCGGCGCTGCTGCTCAAGCCGCGTGGCGCCCTGGTCGAGCAGTCGTCCTTCGACGATCCGCTGAGCGTGCTGCGCGGCAGTCGCGCGTCCGAGGGGCAGATCGTGATGGCCGACCTGCTCGAAGCGATCGCCGCCGCCCGGGACGACGCGCGCATCAGCATGCTGGTGCTGGAGACCGACGAGCTGCAGGGTGGCGGCCTGTCCAAGCTCGCCGAACTGCGCCAGGCCCTGCAGGACTTCCGCGCCGCCGGCAAGCCGGTGCTGGTGCGCGGCGAGCGTTTCACCCAGGCCCAGTACTATCTGGGCTCGGTGGCGGACGAGATCCATCTGGCGCCCGACGGCTTCCTGCTGCTGCGCGGGCTGGCGCGCTACGTCACCTATTTCGGCGATGCGCTCGAACGTCTCGGGATCAAGGTGCATGTGTTCCGGGTCGGCGAATACAAGTCGTTCAGCGAGCCCTTCACCCGTCGCGACATGTCGGATGAGGACCGCGAGGCCACCCGCGACCTGCTCGACGGCCTGTGGGACGTGGTGCGGGCCGACATCGCCACTGCGCGCAAACTGGATGCGGCCGCGCTGGAGCGCTACATCGCCGACTATCCGGCGGCGCTGGCGGCCGCCGGCGGCGATGCGGCCCGCGCCGCCCTGGACGCCGGGCTGGTCGACCGGCTCAGCACCCGCGACGAATGGCGCAAGCTGCTGATCGAGCGCGTGGGCGAAGCCGACGCACTGGCTGGAAATCTCCTCGATGCCGGCAACGGCGGCTTCCGCCAGATCGGCGCGGCCGCCTATCTGGCGGCGGTGCGTGCCGAGCGCCCTGGCGAGGGCGAGCGGATCGCAGTGCTGGTGGCGCAGGGCGCCATCGTCGATGGCGAGCAGCCCCCCGGTGCGGTCGGTGGCGACACCCTGGCCCGGCTGATCCGCGAAGCGCGCGAGGACGACAGCGTGAAGGCGGTGGTGCTGCGTATCGATTCGCCCGGGGGCAGCGCGTGGGCGTCGGAGCTGATCCGGCGCGAACTCGAACTCACCCGCCAGGCGGGCAAGCCGGTGGTGGCCTCGATGAGTTCGGTGGCGGCGTCCGGCGGCTACTGGATTGCCGCCGGGGCCGACGAGATCTGGGCCAGCCCGGTGAGCCTGACCGGCTCGATCGGCATCTTCGCGCTCTTCCCCGAGTTCACCGAGCCGCTGGAGCGTCTCGGCGTCACCGTCGATGGCGTGGGCACCGGGCCGCTGGCAGGCGCCTTCGATCCCCGGCGGCCGATGGAGCCGGCGGCTGCGCAAGCCCTGCAGCTGGGCATCGAGCACGGCTACCGGCGCTTCCTGCAGACCGTTGCGGATGCGCGCGGGATGAGCGTGGACGAGGTGAACACCGTTGCGCGCGGGCGGGTGTGGACCGGTACGACGGCCGCCGAGCTCGGCCTGGTGGACCAGCTGGGCGGCCTGGACGCCGCGGTGCAGGCCGCAGCCGGGCGGGCCGGCATCGAGCGCTTCGAGCTGAGCTGGCCGGCCGCGCAGCTGTCGCCGGCGCGCCGCCTGCTGCGCAGCCTGTTCGAGACCGCGGGCCTCGATCCTGCGCCGACCGTCGGCTCTTCACTCCTGGCCCAGTTGCTCGGCAAGCTGGAAGGCGCCGCTGCGGACCTGCTGCGCTGGAACGACCGCGACCACTTGTACGCGCACTGCCTGTGCGAGGCGCCGTGATGCGTCGGCCGCTCAGGCGCGCCAGAAGGGCTTGCGCGCCTCGCGCTCTGCATCGGCACGGCTGACGTCGATGTCGCGCAGCAGTCGGTCGTCCAGCTCGAGCAGTTCGCGGCGCTGACGGGCGCGGGCCGCCCATAGCGCAAGCGTGCTCGGCACGCCGCGGGCAAGGCGGCGCAGACCTGCGAGTGGATCGGGCCGGACAAGCGCGCGACCGGCGATGTGGACCAGGCTGTTCATGAGGATGCTCCCGCAGTCTTGGTGGATCTGGCTCAAGCTTGGTCGCATCGCGCCGGCATATCCAATCGTTTATCCGGAAGCGGGTCTTCGGAAAAGGTGATGGCGCGGGCAGGCCAACTGCGGTCTACTGACGGACATCGCACATCTGCCTTGGCGGACCCGATCATGGAGCTCTATCACCTGCGGACCTTCGTTGCCGTGGCCGAGGAGCGCAATCTCACGCGCGCCTCCGAACGCCTGTTCACCAGCCAGCCGGCGATCAGCGCGCACATCAAGGCGCTGGAGGAGACGCTCGGCGTCACCCTGTTTCACCGCACGCCCAAGGGCATGCGGCTCACCCCGGTGGGCGAGGACTTGTTGCCGCGCGCCCGCCAGGCGCTGGCCGCAGCGGGCGACTTCCTGCAGCACGCCCGCAATCTGCAGAACGAGCTGGTCGCCAGCGTGCGCATCGGGCTGAACACCGATGCGCGCTTCCTGCGGGTCACCGCCCTGCAGGCCGGCCTGGCGGCGCGGCATCCGCGCCTGGACGTGGCCATGCTCGCCGGCACCACCGGCGCCAATCTGCCGGCGCTGCGCGTCGGCAAGCTCGACGGGGCGTTCATCTCCGGCGAGCCGGACGATGCCGAGATGGAGATCCTGGAGTTGTGCGAGGAGCCGCTGGTGATCGCCGCGCCCAAGGCGCTGCGCGCGCAGCTCGAGGATGTCAGCGTGCCCGCGCTGGCGCGTCAGCCCTGGGTGTTTACCTCGCCCGATTGCGCCTACTTCAAGGCGATGAACGCCCTGTTCCGCGAACACTGCTGCGAGCCCGCGCGTACCCTGCTGGCGAACCAGGAGGACGCGCTGATCGAACTGGTGCGTGCCGGCGTCGGGCTGGGCATCGTGCGGGCGGGCCTTGTCGGCGGTGAAGAGGACGGCGCCTTCGAGCTGCCGGTGGCGCTGCCCTCGGTGCCGCTGCGCTTTGCCTACCTGCGCCGGCGCGCCAACGACCCGGTCATCCGCGCGCTGGTTGCGGTGCTGCAGGCGGTGTGGGAGCTCGAGGTGCCGGACGCGAGCGCGCGCGAGGCGGGCTGAGCGCGGGCCGGCGCGCCGCGGCTCAGTCCTCGTCGTCGAGGAAGATCTGCAGCAGGTCGTTGAGAAAGCGGCGCCCCTGCAGGGTGGGGCGCAGGCGTTCCGGATCGGGCGCCAGCAGTCCGCGGCCGCGCGCCTCGGCCAGTGGCCCGGCGAGTGCGGCGAGCGGGATGCCGGTGCGCGTGGCGAACAGCGCGGCAGGCACGCCGTCGGTGAGCCGCAGGGCGTTCATCATGAACTCGAAGGGCAGGTCGGCCACGCCCACCTCACGCCGCTCCTGGATGAAGTCGCCGCTCGCGGCGGCCGCGAGGTAGCGCTCGGGATGCTTGTGGCGCATCTCGCGCACGATGCCCTCATGGCTGGAGAGCTTGCCGTGCGCACCGGCGCCGATGCCGAGGTAGTCGCCGAAGGTCCAGTAGTTGAGGTTGTGGCGGCATTGCTCCCCGGCGCGGGCGAAGGCCGAGGTTTCGTAGTGGCCGAAGCCGGCGCCGGCCAGGGCGTCCTCGATGGCGTCCTGCATGTCGGCGGCCAGGTCGGCATCCGGCAGCGGTGGTGGCTGGTGGGCGAAGGGGGTGTTGGGCTCCAGGGTGAGGTGGTAGCAGGACAGGTGTCCGGCACCGCTGGCGATTGCGGTGCGCAGGTCGGCAAGCGCCTGTTCCATGTCCTGGCCGGGCAGCGCGTACATCAGGTCGAGGTTGACCCGCTCGACGTTCGACAGCGCCACGTCCACCGCGTCACGCGCCTCGCGGCCGCCGTGGATGCGGCCGATGGCGGCCAGGAAACGGTCGTCGAAGCTCTGCACGCCCAGCGACACCCGGGTGACGCCGGCGCTGCGGTAGTCGCGGAAGCGCGCGGCCTCCACGGTGCCGGGGTTGGCTTCCAGGGTGATCTCGGCGCCCGGCTCAAGTGGCAGCAGGGTGCGCACCGCGGTGAGCAGGCGGTCGAGTTCGACCGCCGGCAGTAGGCTGGGCGTGCCGCCACCGAGGAATACGCTGTACACCCGGCGGCCCCAGACCTGGGGCAGGGCGGCGGTGAGGTCGGCGATCAGCGCGTCCACATACGCCGCATGCGGCGGCTCGGCCGCGCGTGCGGTGTGCGAGTTGAAGTCGCAGTAAGGGCACTTCCTGACGCACCAGGGGTAGTGGATGTACAGCGCCAGCGGTGGCGGAGCGCTCAGTTGCGGGCGCTGCGGCAGGGGTACTGCGCCGCTCGCCGCGGACGATACCGCGGTGAGCGGAATGATGCGGCGTGCGCTCACAGGGGGTTTGCTTTCAGGCGGTCGAGCAGGTGGCGCATGGCGGCGCCGCGGTGGCTCAGCGTGTTCTTCAGCGCGGCATCCAGTTCGGCGGCGGTCTGGTCGAGTTCCGGCAGCCAGAACAGCGGGTCGTAGCCGAAGCCGCCTTCACCGCGCGGGGCCTGGAGGATCTCGCCGTGCCACTCGCCGTCGGCGATCAGCGGCTGCGGATCGTCGGCCGCACGCACCAGCACCACCACCGAGACGAAGTGCGCGCGGCGGTCGGCGACGCCGGCCAGGCGTTCGAGCAGCAGGGCGTTGTTACGCGCGTCGGACTTGGGTTCGCCGGCATAGCGTGCCGACTGCACGCCGGGGGCGCCGCCGAGGGCACGCACGCACAGCCCCGAATCGTCGGCGATCGCCGGCAGGCCGGTGGCCTCGGCGGCGTGGCGGGCCTTGGCCAGCGCGTTCTCGACGAAGGTGACGTGCGGCTCTTCGGCCTCGGCCACGCCCAGTTCTCCCTGGGGGATCACCTGCAGGCCGAGCGGTTCGAGCAGGGCCTGCAGTTCGGCGGCTTTCTTGGCGTTGTTGCTGGCGAGGACGAGGCGGGCGGTCATGGGGCGGGCTCCAGGGGCGGGGCGGGGCGACTCAGGCGGCGAGGGCGGCTTTCTGGATTTCGATCAGGCGGGCGATGCCTTGTTCCGCGAGGCCCAGCAGGCTGTCGAGTTCGGCGCGCGAGAAGGGCGTGCCCTCGGCGGTGCCCTGCACTTCGACGAAGCCGCCGGCGCCGGTCATCACCACGTTCATGTCGGTGTCGCAGTCCGAGTCCTCGTCGTAGTCGAGGTCGAGCACCGGGGTGCCGCGGTAGATGCCCACCGAGACGGCGGCCACGAAGTCGCGCAGGGGGCTTTCGGTGAGCTTGCCCTCGGCGAGCAGGCGGCCGAGCGCATCATGCACCGCCACGCAGGCGCCGGTGATCGCCGCGGTGCGGGTGCCGCCGTCGGCCTGCAGCACGTCGCAGTCCACGGTGATCTGGCGTTCGCCCAGCGCGGAGAGGTCCACCACCGCGCGCAGGCTGCGGCCGATCAGGCGCTGGATCTCCTGGGTGCGTCCGCTCTGCTTGCCTTTGGCTGCTTCGCGCGCGCTGCGGGTGTGAGTTGCACGCGGCAGCATGCCGTATTCGGCGGTCACCCAGCCCTGGCCCTTGCCGCGCAGGAAGGGCGGCACGCTCTCTTCCACGCTGGCGGTGCACAGCACCCGGGTATGGCCGAACTCGACCAGCACCGAGCCTTCGGCATGGCGGGTGTAGTGGCGGGTGAGGCGGATCGGGCGCAGTTCGTCGGCTTGGCGTTGGCTGGGGCGCATCGGGAGAGTCCTTGTCACTTACTTGCTGAATTTCTGGATGGCGGCGTTGATCTCGGCGATCGCGCGCTCGATCTCGTCGTCGGTCAGGTCGAGGGCGGCGGTCGGGCTGCGGCTCAGCTCGAAGCTGTCGAGCTTGGTGGCGAAGTCGTTCATCGCCATGGTCTGGGTGGATACCGAATCGGCCGACAGCGGCGCGGTGTCGTCGTGCCAGCGCACCGCGATCAGCGAAAGGTTGTCGCAGGTGGCGCCACCGAGGTGTTCGGCCTTGTCCATCAGGCGGGGGACCGCTTCCTGCACGAAGGTGTCGGACAGGCCGAGCAGCACGCCGCTGTCGCCCAGCGGTCCCCACAGGCCGTCGCTGCACAGCGCGAGGGTGTCGTTGTCGCGCAGCGCGACGCGCTTGGAGAACTCCACCTGCGGCGGATGGCTGCCGCCCAGGCAGGAATAGATGCGGTTGCGCCCGGGGTGGCGGGCCGCGCTCTGCGCGTCGAGCAGACCCTGGTCCATCATCAGCTGCACCCGCGAGTGGTCGCGCGTCTGGGCGGCGATGCGCCCGCCGCGCAACAGGTAGAGGCGCGAATCGCCGGCATGCGCCCACTGCGCGTGGCCTTCCTGCACCACGCAGGCGACCACCGTGGTGCGCGGCGCTTCCGGCAGGTTCTTGTCGAAGGCGTAGTCGAGGATGGCGTTGTGCGCATTGGTCAGCGCGCGCGACAGGAACATCGACGGGTCGTGCAGCAGCGGCTGGGCCTCGCGCTGGAAGGCCTGGGTGATGAACTGCACCGCGATCTGCGCCGCGACTTCGCCGTGCAGATGGCCGCCCATGCCGTCGGCCAGCAACAGCAGCAGGGCGTCGCGGGAGTAGCAGTAGGCGATGCGGTCCTGGTTGGACTTGCGCCGCCCGACGCGGCTTTCCTGGTAGATGGTGAACTTCAACGGAAACTCCCTCAGGTGCGGCCGATGAACGACCGGAGGCGGGTGCCGAGATCGGAGAACCAGCCGGCGGGCATGGCTTCGCCGGCTTCCTTGCGCATCAGTGCCTTCTGCAGCGAATACACGCTCTGCGGACGTTCGAGCGGATCGAGCTTCAGGCACCAGTCGATGGTTTCGAGCAGCTGTGCGGAGTACTTTCCCGCATGGCTGCGGGTGGCGGGCTGCAGGGTGTCCTTCTGCTGGCGCTCGTCGGAGCGGGGCGGTGCGCTGCCCTCGATACAGGCGTAGAGGCTGGCGCCCACGCTGTAGATGTCGCTCCACGGACCAAGCGCGTCGCGGTTGTTGAGCTGCTCGGGCGAGGCGAAGCCGGGGGTGTACATCGGCTTGAGCATCGGCTGGTCGGTGAGCAGGGTCTGGCGCGCGGCGCCGAAGTCGAGCAGCACCGGGGTGCCGTCGTTGCGCAGGTAGATGTTGGACGGCTTGATGTCCAGGTGCAGCAGCTTGTGCGCGTGCACCTCGCGCAGGCCGTTGAGCATGCGGGTGAACACCCCGCGGATGAAGCGTTCGCTCACTTCGCCACGGTGGCGGTGGATGTAGTCGTGCAGGGTACGGCCGCGCTCGAACTGCATGACCATGTACACCGTGCCGTTGGCGCGGAAGAAGTTCATCACCCGCACCACGTTGGGGTGCATCAGGCGCGCCAGCGAGCGCCCCTCCTCGAAGAAGCACTTCATGCCGTAGCGGAAGGCCGGCATGTTGTCGTCGGGCACCTGCGGTTCCAGTTCGCCTTCCTTGCGCACCGCCAGCGAGTTGGGCAGGTACTCCTTGATCGCCACCGGGGTGTCGTCCTCGTCGTAGGCGAGGTAGACAATAGAGAAGCCGCCGAGCGAGAGCTGCCGGTCGATGCGGTACTGGTCGAGCTGGAAGCCGGTCGGCAGGGGAGCGTTCGCTTGAGGCGGCATCGGCGTGCGGGGTAGGATTCGCGCTTCGTCGCACTGTGAAGGCGGGAAGCGCAGTGTAAACGATCCCGTCAGTCCCCGGAGATTCATCCATGATTCATAGCATGACCGGCTTTGCGGTGCAGACCCGCGACCTTGGGCGCGTGAGCCTCCACCTGGAGCTGCGCAGCGTCAATTCCCGCTATCTCGACCTTGCGTTCCGTATCGCCGACGACCTGCGCCAGGCCGAACCGGCCATCCGCGAGCTGATCTCCGCCCGCCTGTCGCGCGGCAAGGTGGAATGCCGTCTCAACCTGCAGACCACCGACGCCGCGCCGCGCAGCCTGGCGCTCAACGCCGGCCTGCTCGAGCAGCTGAGCGAGGCCGAAGCCACGGTGCGCGCCCGCCTGCCCGAGGCCGCCGGGCTGAGCGTGGGCGAGGTGCTGCGCTGGCCCGGCATGCTGGCCGACGACAGCCTGGCCTTCGAGCAGATGCAGCCCGCGGTAGTGGAGCTGGCGCGTGCCGCGCTCGACGAACTGGCCGCCGCGCGTCGCCGCGAGGGCGAGAAGCTCGCCGACATGATCCGCGAACGCACCGCGCGCATGCGCGAGCTGGTCGCCCAGGTGGCGCCGCGCATTCCGGCGATCGTCGCCGATCATCAGGAAAAGCTCGCCACCCGCCTGCGCGAGGCGGTCGCCAGCCTGGACGAGGACCGCATCCGCCAGGAAGTGGCGATGTTCGCCCAGCGCATCGACGTGGCCGAAGAGCTCTCGCGCCTGGCCACCCACCTGGACGAGGTCGATCGCATCCTCAAGGCCGGCGGCGCGGCCGGCAAGCGCCTGGACTTCCTGATGCAGGAACTCAACCGCGAGGCCAACACGCTGGCGTCGAAGTCCGCCGCCACCGACATCACCGGGGTGGCGATGGAGATGAAGGTGCTGATCGAGCAGATGCGCGAGCAGGTGCAGAACATCGAATAGGCGCCGGCGTCCGGGCTTGCGGCGGTGCAGCGCATATGGCGGTGGTCGTAGTAAGATGGACCACCCGCAAGAAGTCAGCCCTCCCCCATGTCCGGTACCCTGTTCATCGTCACCGCGCCATCCGGCGCCGGCAAGACCACGCTGGTGCGCGGCCTGCTCGAACGCGACCCCAAGGTCCAGCTGTCGATCTCGTTCACCACGCGCGACCCGCGGCCGGGCGAGCAGAACGGGCGCGAATACCATTTCGTGGACGTCGACCGCTTCCGCAGTCTGCGCGACAGCGGCGAGTTCCTCGAATGGGCCGAGGTGCATGGCAACTACTACGCCACCTCGCGCACCTGGCTGAAGGAGCAGATCGCCGCCGGGCGCGACACGCTGCTGGAGATCGACTGGCAGGGCGCGCAGCAGGTGCGCAAGGCCTTTCCGGACGCGGTCGGCGTGTTCATCCTGCCGCCGTCCTTCGAGGAACTGGAATCCCGCCTGCGCGGGCGCGGCACCGACAGCGACGCGGTGATCTCGCGCCGTCTGCTGGGCGCCCGCGGCGAGATGCGCCATGTGGGGGAGTTCGACTACGTTATAATTAACAACGAGTTGCAGGCGGCGGTGGACGACCTGGTGGCGGTCGTGCGTGCCGCCCGGCTGCGTTATGCCAATCAGCATGCCCGCCACCTGCAATATTTCGACTTTCTCGAACAGGACTGAACCACATGGCCCGCATCACCGTTGAAGACTGCCTGAAAAGGATCCCCAACCGTTTCCAGCTGACCCTGGCCGCCACCTACCGCGCGCGCCAGCTGACCGTCGGCGGCACGCCGCAGATCGAGCTGGACAAGGGTGACAAGGACAAGCCGACGGTGATTGCGCTGCGCGAGATCGCTGCGGGCAAGGTGGGCCTGGAAGTCCTGAACCGCGGACAGGCCTGACCCCCTGCGGGGGGAAGGAGTTCCAGCCATGGACGCATCTGCCGCCCCGGCCCCGGAGCCCTTCCGCCCGCCAACTTCCAGCGTGCTGTCGCTGGATTTCGAGCGGCTCAAGAGCAAGCTCGCCACCTATCTCAAGCCGGAAGACGTCGGCCGCATCGAGGCTGCCTACCATTTTTCGGCGAATGCCCACGAAGGGCAGTTCCGCATCAGCGGCGATCCCTACATCTCGCACCCGGTCGCGGTGGCCTCCATCGTCGCGGACTGGAACCTCGACAGCCAGGCGCTGATCGCCGCGCTCCTCCATGACGTCATGGAGGACACCCACATCTCCAAGGCGGAGATCGCCGACCGCTTCGGCAAGACCGCCGCGGAGCTGGTCGACGGGCTGTCCAAGCTCGACAAGATCGAGTTCCGCTCCCACGAGGAAGCGCAGGCCGAGAACTTCCGCAAGATGCTGCTGGCCATGGCCAGCGATCTGCGGGTGATCCTGGTCAAGCTCGCCGACCGCCTGCACAACATGCGCACGCTGGACTTCGTGCGCCCCGCCAAGCGCCGCCGCATCGCCAACGAGACGCTGGAAATCTACGCCCCGATCGCCAACCGCCTGGGGCTCAACAATCTCTACCGCGAGTTGCAGGAGCTGTCCTTCGAGCACAAGTTCCCCTTGCGCTACCGCGTGCTGTCGCGCGCGATCAAGGCGGCGCGCGGCAACCGCCGCGAGGTGGTCGGCAAGGTGCTCGCCGCCATCGAGGAACGCCTGCCTCAGTGGGGCATTTCGGCCGAGGTGCAGGGGCGCGAGAAGCATCTGTTCTCGATCTACCGCAAGATGGTCGAGAAGCACCTGTCCTTCTCGCAGGTGCTGGACATCTACGGTTTCCGCGTGATCGTGCGCGACATCCCCGGCTGCTACCTGGCGCTCGGGGCGCTGCATTCGATGTACAAGCCGGTGCCGGGCAAGTTCAAGGACTACATCGCCATCCCCAAGGCCAACGGCTACCAGTCGCTGCACACCACGCTGATCGGCCCCTTCGGGACCCCGGTGGAGGTGCAGATCCGTACCCGCGAGATGCACCACATCGCGGAGGCCGGAGTGGCCTCGCACTGGATGTACAAGGAAGACGAGAAGACGCTCACCGAGCTGCAGCAGAAGACCCACTCCTGGCTGCAGTCGCTGCTCGAACTGCAGCACACCTCGGGCGAGGCCACCGAGTTCCTGGAACACGTCAAGATCGACCTCTTCCCGGGCGAGGTGTACGTGTTCTCGCCCAAGGGCACGATCTTCTCCATGCCCAAGGGCTCCACGCCGGTGGACTTCGCCTACGCGGTGCATACCGACATCGGCAACCGTTGTGTCGCCTGCCGCATCAACGGCGACCTGATGCCGCTGCGCACCGAACTGCGCAATGGCGACCAGGTGGAGATCATCTCCGCCGCGCACGCCAGCCCCAACCCGGCCTGGCTGTCCTATGTACGCACCGGCAAGGCGCGCGCGCAGATCCGCCACTTCATGAAGAACGCCCAGCAGGAGGAGTCCGTGGCGCTGGGCGAACGCCTGCTCAACCAGGCGCTGCGTCCGCACGGCCTCACGCTGGGGCAGATCTCCACCTTCGCCTGGGACCGTTTCCTGCGCGACCGCGGAGTGCGCAGCAAGAAGGAGGTGTTCTCCGACATCGGCCTGGGCAAGCGCCTGCCGGTCATCGTCGCGCGCCGCGTGGCGCAGGCGCAGGACCTCGAGTCCGGCCGCCCGGACGTGATCAAGCCCAAGCCCGCGGGCGCCATCCTGATCCGCGGCTCGGAAGGCATCGCGGTGCAGCTTGCGCGCTGCTGCCAGCCGATTCCGGGCGACCCCATCATCGGCACCATCCGCAAGGGGCAGGGGCTGGAAGTCCATCTGCACGACTGCCCCAGCGTGGCCAAGCTGCGCGGCGATCGCGGGCGCTGGGTGGATGTGGAGTGGGAAACCGGTGACGACGACCGCCTGTTCGACGTCACCATCCGGGTGCTCACCAAGAACTCGCGCGGCGTGCTGGCGCGGGTGGCGAGCGCCATCTCGGAAGCCGACTGCAACATCCAGAACCTCACCATGGACAACGAGCAGGGGGCCTACACCGCGCTCAACCTGACCCTGCAGGTGCGCGACCGCATGCATCTGGCCCAGGTCATGCGTGCGGTGCGCCGGGTGCCGGAAGTGGTGCGCATCGGCCGCGTGCGCGGCGACGGCCGGGCGAGTTGAGCGTGCGCCGGTTCGGCCCCGTCCTCCTTGCGGGGGCGCATTCACCCGCGGTGTCGCGGCTTTCACGTTAGAATCCCGCCCGGAATACCGAGAAGATCAGGAACGAGGCCATGGCAATCTACGAATCGGAACACACCAAGTTCATGCGCGAGTGGCTCGAGAAGCACCCGCAGGAGCTTGAAGAGCAGAAGAAGGGGCGCGCCCTGTGGTGGGACAAGCCGCAGGACCTGGACAGCACCGCGCGCAACGCCCAGTCGCGGGTGCCGGTGAAGCCCTACTACTACGACGCCAACCACTGACCTTCCCGGCAGGCGCCATGCGTGCCGCCTGCCGCAGACCTGATGCCCGCTACCGATACCTCCCGCAGCGTCAGCCCGCTGCAGGCCGACCCGCAGCTCGACAGCTATTTCTCCACCGAAACCGAACGTCGCGAGAAGACCCGCGAGATGTTCGACAGTGCCGCCTTCGCCTACGACCGCGCTGAAGGGATCACCGCGCTGGGCACCGGCGCCTGGTACCGGCGCTACGCCCTGTCGCGCGCAGGGCTGGGCGAAGGCATGCGGGTGCTGGACGTTGCCGCCGGCACCGGCCTGGTGGCGCGCGAGGCCTGCCGGCTGATCGGCCCCGCAGGGCGGCTCACCGCCCTCGACCCCTCGCCCGGGATGCTGGCCGAACTGCGCAAGAAGCTCGACGTCGAGACCCTGGAGGCCTACGCCGAGTCGATTCCGCTGGCCGACGACCAGGTCGATTTCCTCTCCATGGGCTACGCCTTGCGCCACGTCGCGGATCTGGACGTGGTGTTCGCCGAATACCTGCGCGTGCTCAAGCCCGGCGGGCGCGCCTGCGTGATGGAGATCACCCGCCCGCAAAGCGCGGTCGGCCGCATGCTGATGCGGCTGTACATCCGCGGCGTGGTGCCGCTGCTGGCCCGTCTGGTACGCAGCGGGCCCGAGGTCGGCCGGCTGTGGGAATACTACTGGGACACCATCCAGGCCAGCGTAGGCCCGGACGAGGTGATGGACGCGATGCGCCGTGCCGGCTTTGCCGAGGTGCGCTGCCACGTCACCCTGGGAGTGTTCCGCGAGTACCTCGGGCGCAAGCCCGCAGCCTGAGCGCGCCCGAGCGCGGCATGTCGCTGCCCGAACGACTGGCCATCGTCGACGTCGAGACCACCGGCGCCAACCCGGTGCGCGACCGCGTCACCGAGATCGCCATCCTGCGCGTCGAACACGGCCGGGTGGTGGAGCGATGGGAGAGCCTGGTCAATCCGGGCATGCCCATTCCGCGCATGATCCAGGAGCTGATCGGCATCACCGACGCCATGGTGGCCGGCGCACCCGCCTTCGCCGAGCTCGCCGCCACGGTGCGCGAGCTGCTCGACGGCTGCGTGTTCGTGGCCCACAACGCACGCTTCGACTACGGCTTCATCCGCAACGAGTTTGCCCGCGCCGGTGGCGACTTCGACGCCCCGGTGCTGTGCACGGTGAAGCTCTCGCGCGCGCTCCATCCCGAACATCACCGCCACGGGCTGGATGCGTTGATCGCCCGCCACGGCCTGCAATGCGATGCCCGCCACCGGGCGATGGGCGACACCGAGGCCTTGTGGCAGTTCGCCCGGCTGGTGAGCGAGAGCTTCCCCCCCGAGCGCCTGGCCGCCGCCGCGGCGCGTGCGATGAAGGCGCCCGCGCGTCCGCCCGGCCTGCCCGAGGGCGCGATCGAGGGCCTGCCCGAGACCCCGGGGGTATATCTGCTGTACGGCGAAGCCGAGCGCCTGCTGTTCGTCGGCAAGGGTGCATCGCTGCGCGCCCGGGTGATGGATCACCTGTCCGCGGCCGGACGCCAGGGCAAGGATGCGGCGCTGGCGCGCGCGGTGCGACGGGTGGAATGGATCGAGACCGCCGGCGAACTCGGCGCGGCCCTGCTGGAGGCCCGCCTGGTGCGCGAGCAGCGTCCGCTACACAACCGCCAGCAACGCAGCGCCGACGAGGCCTTCGCCCTGCGCCTGACGCCTGGCCGCAAGCGCGGCGCGGTGGTGCAGCGCGTGCGCATCGCCGCTACCGATCCGGCGGACTGGGAGGGCTTGTACGGCTGCTTCCGCGAACGCAAGGAGGCCGAGAGCCTGCTGCGCGAGTTCGCCCTGCTGTATCGCCTGTGTCCCCGGCGCCTGGGGCTGGAGCCGGCGGGCGCGGGGGCCTGCCAGGCCTGTCAGGCCAAGCGTTGCGCGGGCGTCTGCGCCGGGCGCGAGAGTCCGGAGGAGCACGATGCGCGTCTGGCCGGCGCGCTCGCCGCGGTGCGTCTGAAACCCTGGCCCTGGGCGGGGCCGGTGGTGGTGAGCGAGCACTGCGCGCACAGCGGGCGCAGCACCAGCCACCTGCTGGACCGCTGGTGCCTGCTGGGCTCGGCGGACACGCCGGCCGAGCTGGATGCCCTGCTGGACGAGCGCCGGGTGCCCGCCTTCGATGCCGATCTCAGCCGCATCCTGCAGCGCTGGTTCGCCGATCCGGCGCGCATGGCCGCCGCACGGGCGCTGGGCGGCTCAACAGAACCGTAGGAGCGGCCTTGGCAGCGATGCAGCGGTCGTTTCCTTGCTGGCCGCATCGCGGCCAAGGCCGCTCCTGCTTTCGATTATTCGGCTTGTGGGCGCCGGGAGCCGTCCTAGCCCGCCGCGCAACTGCGCAGCATGCCGACGTCGGTCAGGGTGAGACCGCGCCGTCCGCGCGGACGGATCATGCCGTCGCGGGTCAGGCGACCCAGCGCGCGCGACAGGGTCTCGGGCGTGAGGTTGAGTTGCGCGGCGATGGTCTGCTTGTCGGAATCCAGGCGGATGTCGCAATGCTTCGCCTCGCGCGGGGCGAGCTGCGCAAGGTAGTGCGCCACGCGCTGGGTGCTGGTGCGCTGCACGCACAGCTGCAGGTTCTCGATCAGGGCGTACATGCGCTCGGACAGCCTGCCGAGCAGGGCCCCGTTGAGGGCGGCGCTGGCGGTCATGGCGCGGCGTAGCGAGGCCGACGGGATCAGCAGCAGCAGGGTGTCGCGGGTGGCCTGGGTGGTGACCGGCTGGGCGCGGCCGAGCAGCGCGGCCTCTTCGCCGAAGGTTTCGCCGGCGCCGGCGAGCTGTATGATTTTCTCCGAGCCGGCCGGGGACAGCAGGAAACGCTTCACCTCGCCCTCGACGACCACGTAGAGTCCTTCCGCCGGGCGGCCACTGTGGCTGACGATCTCCTGCCGGTAGAAATGGAAGGCCCGGGCGCCGGCCGCGAGCAGTTCGCGTTCGTCGTCGGCGAGCCTGTCGAAGGGGGCGATCCGCGCAAGCGCTTCGACGATGGACAGACAGGATTCGCGGGTCATCGGATACTCCTCCGCAGTGTTGTCCGCAGTGACACAATCCGGAGTCTAGTCGGCATGCAGGGGGCGTTGAAGGACGGGAATGGCCGACCGATCTTGTCGGGATACCCCCTTCGAGGTATCTGCGGCGCGCTCTAAGTCATTGATTATTAGGTGCGGGATTCCGGGTTGAAACGGATTGCACGGCTGTCGGGGCCGTAAGGGGATACCCCTATTCACCAGCCCCGCCGGTGCCGCCGCATCCTGTTCGCCTGGTGGATGGCGCGAGGCCATCCGATACTTGGAGATGACTGATGTACCGATTACGGGACGCCCTCGCCAAGCGCTCGATCCTGCTGCTGGTCGGCCTAGCGATGCTGGCGGTCACGCTGATCAGCGTGGCGGGCATGAGTGCCTCGGTGGTCGTTGCCGAAACGGTCCAGGGCAGCGGCAGTGCGATCAACGTGGCCGGCAGCCTGCGACGGCTCACCCACCGGATCGCCAGCCTGGTGGTCGCCGATGCCCTGCAGGAGCGCTACGCGCAGGATCGGGTGGTCGCCGCGATCGAGCATTTCGAGGCCAATCTCCAGCACCCCTCGCTGATGCGGGTGATGGAGCGTGAGCCGGGCAGCGTGTTCGCGGCCACCTACCGCGGCGTGGACGCGGCCTGGCGGCTGCGCCTGAAGCCGCTGTTCATCGAGGCCGACGGTGGCGGTCCGCCGCCGCCTTCCGCCGAGTATTACGAGAAGATGCTGGTCGAGGTGGACGACTTCGTCGAGCAGCTCAACACCCTGGTGGCGGTGCTGGAACACGACACCGAAGCCAGCATCCGCCAGTTGCGCAGCACCCTGGCGGTGGCGATCGCGCTCACCGTGCTGGTGGTGGCCGGCGCGCTGTACCTGCTGAACCGCTCGCTCCATCGTCCGCTGGCCGACCTGCTCACCAGCTCGACGCGCTTCGCCCGCGGCGACTTCAGCGCCCGGGTGCAGCGCACCGGTCGCGACGAGCTCGGGCGGGCGGGGGCCACCTTCAACCAGATGGCCGAAGAGATCTCCAAGCTCTACCGCGACCTGGAACGCCGGGTGCAGGCCAAGACCGCCGAACTGCAGCGCACCAACCGTTCGCTGGAGCTGCTCTACCACGCCATCTCGCGCCTCTATCACGCGCCGGCGGCGCCCGAAACCTACGAGGCGACCCTGCGCGACATCGAGCAGATCCTCGGGCTGGACGGCAGCTTCGCCTGCCTGCAGCCCAAGCACGGCGGCCCGGCGGTGGTGCTGGCGAGCAGCATCGGCCCGTGCCGCGAGCGGGGCGGCGACGAATCCGCGGCGGATTGTGCGGCCTGCTCCGGCGCGACTGCGCCGTGGACCTATCACCGCGAGGACGGCCACGACATCCTGATGGTGCCGCTGCGCGATGCCGAGCGCAGCTACGGCATGCTGCGCCTGGCCCTGCCGGCAGGCCAGCGCCTGCAGGACTGGCAGCGCCAGCTGCTCGAAGCGCTCTCGCGCCACATCGGCATGGCGCTCGGCATGGCCCGGCGTACCGAGCAGGAGCGCCTGCTGGCGCTGCAGGAGGAACGCTCGATCATCGCCCGCGAACTGCACGATTCACTCGCCCAGTCGCTGTCCTACATGAAGATCCAGGTCAGCCTGCTGCAGCCGGTGCTGGCCGATCCGGCGCGGTCGGCCGAGGCCGGCGTGATCCTGGCCGACCTGCGCGACGGCATCACCTCGGCCTACCGGCAGCTGCGCGAGCTGCTGGGTTCCTTCCGGCTGAAGATGGAGGGCGACTTCCGCACCCTGCTGGCGAACACCGTCGAAGAGTATGCCGCGCGGGGCGATCTGCCGATCGGGCTGGACGCGGACCTGGGCGGCTGCCACCTCACGCCGAACCAGGAGATCCACGTGCTGCACATCGTCCGCGAAGCGCTGTCGAACATGCTCCGGCATGCGCGCGCGCAGCGCGGCTGGGTGCGCATTGCCTGCATCGAGGGGCGGGAACTGAGCGTCGACGTGGAGGACGACGGCGTCGGCCTGCATGATGCGGCCGAGGATGGACACCATCACTACGGCCTGACCATCATGCGCGAGCGCGCCCTCGGCCTGCAGGGGCAGATCGCCGTTCATCCCCGCGCCGGCGGCGGCACCCGCGTGGCGCTGCGCTTTCCGGTTGCCGCCGCAGCCTTTCTTGAACCCGAAGCCGCCGACGGCGGCCCGCCCACGAGCACCGCATGACCGAGACCGTCCAGCGCGTCGTCATCGTCGACGACCACCCCCTGTTCCGCAAGGGCCTGGCCCAGTTGCTGCACACCCTGCCCGAGTTCCGCCTGATCGGCGAGGCCACCTGTGGCGAAGAGGGGCTGGCGCTCGCCTGCGAGCTGCACCCCGACCTGCTGCTGCTCGACCTCAACATGAAGGATCTCTCCGGGCTGCAGGTCTTGCGCGGGGTGCGCGAGGCGAAGCTCGACACCCGCGTGGTGATGATCACCGTCTCCGACCATGGCGACGACCTGGTCGCCGCGCTGCGCGGCGGTGCCGATGGCTACCTGCTGAAGGACATGGAGCCCGAGGAGATGCTCGAGGCGGTGCGCAACGCCGCCGCCGGGCGGGTGGTGGTAAGCGACAAGCTGACCCATCTGCTGGCCGCCGCGCTGCGCGCCGAGCGCCGTCCGGACACCGTTGCCGAGGCCGGCCTCACCGAGCAGGAGCGGCGCATCCTCGAGCTCATCGCCGGCGGCCTGTCGAACAAGCTGATCGGCCGCGAGCTGGACATCGCGGAAGGGACGGTCAAGGTGCACGTCAAGCACATCCTGCGCAAGCTCGGCCTGCGCTCGCGGGTGGAAGCCGCGGTGTGGGCGGTGGAACGCCAGCGCGCCGGCGATTGAGCCTCCCTCCGGGCCACCGCCTGAGGCCCGTCGGCAGTCAAGTTGCGACTCGTTCGCAACTTGACTGCTGTCAATGACCGTCCGAAACCGGGCGGCGCAACATTCCCCCATGAGCGTCATGGGGATTCCCGTGGAAACCGTATCTCTGTCGCGTCGGGGCTTCCTGCGCGGCCGTCTCCGCACCGTCCTTCCCGGCCTGCGCCCGCCCTGGGCGCCAGGCGAAGAAGAGTTCGTCGCGCGTTGCACCCGCTGTGATGCCTGCGTGCAGGCCTGTCCCACGGCGATCATCGTGCACGGCGACGGCGGTTACCCGGTGATCGATTTTTCCCGTGGCGAATGCAGCTTCTGTGGCGAGTGCGTCGACCGCTGCGAGCCGGCCGCCCTGCGGCGCGTCGAAGGCCGCGAGCCGTGGGCGCTGAAGGCGGCGGCCGGCGAAAGCTGCCTGGCCCAGCAGGGCGTGGAGTGCCGCGTGTGCGGCGAATGCTGCGAGCGCTCGGCGATCCGCTTCCGCCCGCGCCTGGGCGGCGTGGCGCTGCCGGAGCTGGATGCCGCTGCGTGCAATGGATGCGGCGCCTGCGTGGCGCCTTGCCCGGTAGGGGCGATTGCAATGGAGAACGAGGGATGAACATCGCAAGTCTGGTGGTCCGCGCCAAGCCGGAACACTTCGCGCTGCTGGAGGAGCTGTACCGCGGCATTCCCGGCGTGGAGGTGCACGGTCGCTGCGAGCAGACCGGCCACATGGTCGTCACCGTGGAAGACGGCGAGGGCTACGCAACAACCGATTCGATTCTGGCGGTGAGCATGGCCGAGCATGCGCTCAGCGTGACCCTCGCCTACGAGTACACCGACGAAGGTCTTGAATTACAGGAGGCATGACGAACATGGATCGACGCGCATTCATCAAGTCCAATGCGGTTGCGGCCGCGGCGGCATCGGCGGGCATCGGCGGCATTCCGGTGGTGGCCCAGGCGCAATCGAACGGCAACGCCACCAAGGTGCGCTGGGACAAGGGGGCCTGCCGCTTCTGTGGCGTGGGGTGCTCGGTGCTGGTGGGCGTGCAGAACGGCCGCGTGGTCGCCACCCAGGGCGATCCGGATTCGCCGGTCAATCGCGGCATCAACTGCATCAAGGGCTACTTCCTGTCCAAGATCATGTACGGCGAGGACCGGCTCACCAAGCCGCTGCTGCGCATGAAGAACGGCAAGTACGACAAGAACGGCGAGTTCACGCCGATCTCCTGGAAACAGGCCTTCGACGTCATGGAAGAGAAGTGGAAGGCCGCCATGAAGGAGCACGGCCCGGACTCGGTCGCCATGTTCGGCTCCGGCCAGTGGACCATCTGGGAAGGCTATGCCGCCGCCAAGCTGTACAAGGCCGGTTTCCGCACCAACAACATCGACCCCAACGCCCGCCACTGCATGGCCTCGGCGGTGGCTGGCTTCATGCGCACCTTCGGCATCGACGAGCCGATGGGCTGCTATGACGACATCGAGAACGCCGACGCCTTCGTGCTGTGGGGCAGCAACATGGCCGAGATGCACCCCATCCTGTGGAGCCGCATCACCGACCGCCGCCTGAGCCACGCCGGCAGCGAGGTGCACGTGTTGTCGACCTTCGAGCACCGCTCCTACGAGCTGGCCGACAACCCGATGATCTTCGTGCCCAACACCGATCTGGCCATCCTCAACTACATCTGCCACTACATCATCAGCAACAACATGGTGAACAAGGATTTCGTCGCCAAGAACGTCAAGTTCAAGATCGGCGAAACCGACATCGGCTTCGGCCTGCGTCCCAACCATGCGCTGGAGGTGAACGCCACCAACAACGGCTACCCCGGCGCCGATGGCAAGCCCAAGGGCAACAGCGGCGCGGCCAAGGACAGCAGCTTCGAGGAGTTCGCCAAGTTCGTCTCCGAGTACACCCTGGAGAAGGTGTCCAAGCTGTCCGGCGTGCCCGCCGAGCGCCTGGAGCGCATGGCCAAGCTGTACGCCGACCCGAACAAGAAGGTCACCTCCTTCTGGACCATGGGTTTCAACCAGCACACCCGCGGCACCTGGGTGAACAACATGATCTACAACGTCCACCTGCTGGTGGGCAAGATCAGCGAACCGGGCAACAGCCCGTTCTCGCTCACCGGCCAGCCCTCGGCCTGCGGTACCGCACGTGAGGTGGGCACCTTCGCCCACCGCCTGCCGGCCGACATGGTGGTGATGAACCCGATGCACCGCGCGATCAGCGAGGAAATCTGGCAACTGCCCGAAGGCACGCTGCCGGCCAAGGTGGGCCTGCACGCGGTGGCGCAGAGCCGTGCGCTGAAGGACGGCAAGGTCAAGTGCTACTGGACCACCACCACCAACAACATGCAGGCCGGTCCCAACATCAACGACGAGATCTACCCGGGCTGGCGCAATCCGGAAGCCTTCATCGTGGTGTCGGACGTGTATCCCACCGTCTCCGCGCTGTCGGCCGACCTGATCCTGCCCTCGGCGATGTGGATGGAGAAGGAAGGCGCCTACGGCAACGCCGAGCGCCGCACCCAGTTCTGGCGCCAGCAGGTCTCCCCGCCGGGCGAGGCCAAGAGCGACCTGTGGCAGTACATCGAGTTCGCCAAGCGCTTCAAGATGGAAGAAGTGTGGCCGGCCGAGCTGCTCGCCAAGAAGCCGGAATACAAGGGCAAGACCCTGTTCGACGTGCTGTACAAGAACGGCGTGGTCAACAAGTTCCCGCTCGCCGATGTGGACAAGGCCAACAGCCACGCCTGGGCCGGCTACATGAACGACGAGTCCAAGGAACTGGGCTACTACCTGCAGAAAGGCCTGTTCGAGGAATACGCCAAGTTCGGCCGTGACCATGGCCACGACCTGGCTGATTTCGACGTCTATCACAAGGCGCGCGGCCTGCGCTGGCCGGTGGTCGAGGGCAAGGAGACCCTGTGGCGCTTCCGCGAAGGCTACGACCCCTACGTCAAGGCCGGCGAGGACGTGAAGTTCTACGGCCACAAGGACGGCAAGGCGGTGATCTTCGCGCTGCCCTACCAGGATCCCCCGGAGATGCCGGACAAGGAATACGACATGTGGCTGTGTACCGGTCGTGTGCTGGAACACTGGCACACCGGCTCGATGACCCGCCGCGTGCCGGAGTTGCACCGCTCGGTGCCCGAGGCGCAGATCTTCATGCATCCGGACGACGCCACCAAGCGCGGCCTGCAGCGCGGCATGGCGGTCAAGGTGGTGTCGCGCCGCGGCGAGATCGTCGCCCGCCTGGAGACCCGCGGGCGCAACAAGCCGCCCAAGGGCCTGATCTTCGTGCCTTTCTTCGACGAAGGCCGGCTGGTGAACAAGCTCACGCTGGACGCCACCTGCCCGATCTCGAAGGAAACCGACTTCAAGAAGTGCGCGGTGAAGGTCCTCAAGGCCTGAGTGCCATCCGCCCTGGAAGGGGCGCCGTACCCACCCTCCCCTTCAAGGGGAGGGCCGGGGTGGGGATGGGTTTCCCCACGAGGTTCGCACATGCATCGTTTGAGCCCGCTGGCAACCCATCCCCATCCTGTCCTTCCCCTTGAAGGGGAAGGGACCTGCTAACAGACGATTTCGCGATCATGAGCGACCAACAAACCCAGCGTGCCGGAGAGGTGAAAGCCCCGCCCCGTCGCCGCTTCCTGCGGGAAGTGGCCGGGGTGGCCGGCGGCGCCGGGCTGCTGTCGCTCGGCGTGGGCCTCTATTCCCGCCAGGCCAGCGCCTTGCCGGCGACCGCGCTGCGCCCGCCCGGCGCGCTGGTCGAGGGCGACTTTCTCGCGGCCTGCGTGCGCTGCGGCCTGTGCGTGCGCGACTGTCCCTACGACACGCTGAAGCTCGCCGAACTGGGCGACGGCGTCGCCACCGGCACCCCTTATTTCAACGCCCGCCACATCCCCTGCGAGATGTGCGAGGACATCCCCTGCGTGGTGGCCTGTCCGACCGGTGCGCTCGACCGCAATCTCACCGAGATCGAGGACGCGCGCATGGGCCTGGCGGTGCTGATCGACCAGGAAACCTGCCTCAACTACCTCGGCCTGCGCTGCGACGTGTGCTACCGGGTGTGCCCGGTGATCGACAAGGCGATCACCCTGGAGATGATCCACAACCCGCGCTCCGACCGCCACGCCATGTTCCTGCCCACGGTGCATTCGGACCACTGCACCGGCTGCGGCAAGTGCGAGCAGGCCTGCGTGCTGCCGGGCGAGGCGGCCATCAAGGTGCTGCCCATCCAGCTTGCCAAGGGCTCGACCGCCGAGCACTACCGCAAGGGCTGGGAAGAGCGCGAGGCCTTCGGCCGTTCGCTGATCGGCGACCAGGTGGAGCTGCCGGTGCGCGGCATGGAAGGCCAGGCCTATGGCGATACGCGCCTGCGCACCGAGCAGGCGCCGCGGCAAGGCGGCAGCGGCGATCCGGCGCCCTATGCACCGGGCGGACTCGATTCGGGGTGGAAGCCATGAGCGGCGCCTGCGATCCCGCCGTGCGCGCCCGCACCGCCGCCCGCGGTGCGGCGGTGCGGGGCTCGGTGACCCGGCCCGGCGCCGACGCGGTGACCGAAAAGGGCTGGCTGCGCGCCAGCAAGTGGCTGCTGGCCCGCCGTGTGTCCCAGCTGGGCATCCTGGCGCTGTTCCTCGCCGGGCCGTGGTTCGGCCTGTGGATCGTGAAAGGCAACCTGTCGTCCAGCCTCACCCTGGGCGTGCTGCCGCTCACCGACGTCTTCCTGCTGGCTCAGTCGGTTGCGGCCGGACAGTGGCCGTACCAGGAGGCGCTGCTCGGCGGCGCCATCGTGCTGGCCTTCTACCTGCTGGTCGGCGGCCGGGCGTTCTGCTCCTGGGTGTGCCCGGTGAACATGGTCACCGACGCCGCCGCCTGGCTGCGTCGCCGCCTCGGCATCAAGGGCGGCAAGGTGCCGCACGCCAGCACCCGCTACTGGCTGCTCGGCTTCGTGCTCGCCGCCGCGGCGCTCACCGGCACGCTGGCCTGGGAGTGGGTCAATCCGGTGTCGATGTTCCACCGCGGGCTGATCTTCGGCTTCGGCCTGTCCTGGGGCATCGTGCTCGGTGTCTTCCTTTACGACCTCTTTATCGCCAGCCGCGGCTGGTGTGGCCACCTGTGCCCGATGGGCGCGGCCTACAGCCTGCTCGGCGGCGTCGCGCTGCCGCGCGTCACCGCGGATCGCCGCAGCCGCTGCGACGACTGCATGGACTGCTTCGCGGTCTGCCCCGAACCCCAGGTCATCCGCCCGGCGCTCAAGGCCGCCGGACAGGACCATCCCCTCATCCTCGACCGGAACTGCACCACCTGCGGCCGTTGTGTCGACGTGTGCAGCAAGGACGTGTTTCGTATTACGACCCGATTTGACAGGAGCGAGTCATGAACCGTAAGACCCGTAATCTCGTGTTGTCCCTGGTGGCCGTGCTCGGCCTTGGCGCAAGCACCGCCCCGCTGGCGCAGACCGTGTCCAGTGTGCGCGGTGCGGATGTCGCGGCCCCCGAGCCGGCGCCCGGCAACTACCGTCAGATGCCCGACAGCGCACCGCTGCCGCGCGACTACGTGCAGCAGCCGCCGCTGGTGCCGCACAAGGTCGAAGGCTACGAAGTGTCGCTGAACTTCAACAAGTGCATGGACTGTCATTCATGGTCGCGTTACCAGGAGAGCGGGGCGACCAAGGTCAGCCTGACCCACTTCAAGGACCGCGACGGCGGCGAACTGTCGAACATTTCCCCGCGGCGCTATTTCTGCCTGCAGTGCCACGTGCCGCAAACCGACGCCAAGCCGCTGGTGGACAACTCCTTCCGTCCCGCCGCAGGCCTGCGCTAAGACACTACGGGGAACGACATGACTGACGAGAAGAAGAAAGGCCTCTGGCAAAAGCTCAGGGCACTGGGGCTCGGCACCATCGTGGTCGCCTTCGGCGCGGGCATCATCTTCTGGGGCGGCTTCAATACGGTGATGGAATGGACCAACACCGAGAAGTTCTGCATCTCCTGCCACGAGATGGAGGTGAACGTCTACCAGGAGTACCGCAACACCATCCACTACCAGAACCGCACCGGCGTGCGCGCGATCTGCTCGGACTGCCACGTGCCCAAGGAGTGGGTGCCCAAGATGATCCGCAAGATCCAGGCGAGCCGCGAACTGTACGGCAAGGTCATGGGCACCATCGACACGCCCGAGAAGTTCGAGGCCGAGCGCCTGCGCCTGGCGCAGAACGAGTGGCGGCGCATGAAGGCCAACGACTCGCGCGAATGCCGCAACTGCCACAGCTTCGAGTACTTCGACTACTCGGTGCAGGGGCGCCGTTCCAACCAGGCCCACCAGACCGGCTTGGCCGAAGGCCAGACCTGCATCGACTGCCACAAGGGCATCGCCCACTCGCTGCCGCCGATCGAACAGGAGATCGGTGCCGAGCGCCCGGCGGTCGCGCCCGACGTGTTCCACCCGCCGGCCACGCAGCAGCAGTAAGCCGCGCGTCACTGCGCCGGGGCAGTACGCCCATCGCGGCCAGGGCCGCTCCTACCTGAGCTCGTAGGAGCGGCCTTGGCCGCGATCCCAAGGGTCGACCCGCCGCCCCGTCCGGCGGCAAGCGGCGGGACTTCCTGCCGCCCCGTCCCTGTGGTTCAATCCTCCCCCATGCTTCAAGCCACCGATCTCGCCTGCCTCAAGGGCGACCGCCTGCTGTTCCGCGGCCTCGCCCTGACCCTCGGGCCGGGCGACATGCTGCGGGTGGCCGGGCCCAACGGCGTGGGCAAGACCAGCCTGCTGCGCCTGCTCACCGGGCTGACCTGGCCGGAAGCCGGCGAGGTCGCCTGGCATGGCGTGCCGGTGCGCCGTGAGCGCGAGGCCTTCCATCGCGCGCTCCTCTACCTCGGCCACGCCGCCGCCCTCAACGACCTGCTGAGCCCGCTGGAGAACCTGCGCTTCGCCTGTGCGGCCGCCGGCGACGAGGACGTGGACGAGGAGCGCTGCGCGCAGGCCTTGGTGCGCATCGGCCTGGCGCGCCAGCTCGACCTGCCGGCCCGCGTGCTGTCCCAGGGACAGCGCCGCCGGGTGGGGCTGGCCCGCCTGTTCCTGTCCGCCCATCGCCCGCTGTGGGTGCTGGACGAACCCTTCACCGCGCTCGACGTGAATGCGGTGGCCGAGCTCGCCACCACGCTCTCCGACCATTGTGCGGCCGGCGGCACGGTGGTGCTCACCACCCACCAGGAAGCGCCCTTCGCGCGCGCCCCGCAGGTGCTCGACCTGGGGGCCTACGCGTGCTGAGCAGCTTCCTCGCCATCCTGCGCCGCGACCTGCTGCTGTCCTGGCGCGGGCGCGCCGACCTGCTGGTGACGCTGGCCTTCTTCGTCGTCGTGGTCTGCCTGTTCCCCTTCGGCGTGGGTGCCGAGCCCAACCAGTTGCGCGCCATCGCACCGGGCGTGCTGTGGGTGGCCGCGCTGCTCGCCAGCCTGCTCGCCCTCCACCGTTTGTTCGCCCAGGATCACGCCGACGGAACCCTTGAGCAGCTTCTCCTGTCTAGTGAGCCGGCAGTGTTGTGGGTGCTGGCCAAGATCACCGCGTTCTGGCTGACCACCGGCCTGCCGCTGGTGCTGGCCGCCCCGGGGCTTGCCCTGCTGTTTGACATGGAACAAGGCGCCTTGCCGGTGCTCACCCTTAGTCTGGCACTCGGCACTCCCATCCTCGCCCTGCTGGGCGCGGTGGGCGCCGCGCTCACCCTGGGTGTGCGCGGCGGGGGCATGTTGCTGGCCCTGCTGGTGCTGCCGCTGTACGTGCCGGTGCTGATCTTCGGCGCCGGGGCGGTGGATGCCCAGCTGGGTGGTACCGGGGCCACGGCCCATTTGCTGCTGCTCGGCGGAGGACTGGCCGGCGCGCTGGCGCTGGCGCCGTGGGCCTGTGCCGCCGCCCTCAGGATAGCGATGGAATGATGAACGAACGACTTGCCGGCACGCTGGCCCGACCTGCATGACGACCCTGATGACCTCTCCAGGCCGAGCCGCGGCGCGTGCGCCCGAAGGCTGGCTGCGTTTCGCCGCCCCGCAGCAGTTCTACCCGCTCGCCGGCCGGCTGGCGCCGTGGTTCGCCGCCCTGGCGGCCCTGCTCACCATCGTCGGCCTGTATATCGGCTTCTTCCTCGCGCCCACCGACTTCCAGCAGGGCGAGGTGTACCGAGTGATCTTCATCCATGTGCCGGCGGCCTGGATGTCGATGCTGATCTACCTGGTGATGGCCTTCTGGTCGGCGGTGGGGCTGGTCATGAACACCCGCCTGTCCTTCATCATGAGCCAGGCGCTGGCCCCCACCGGGGCGATGTTCTGCTTTGTCGCGTTGTGGACCGGCGCGCTGTGGGGCAAACCCACCTGGGGCGCCTACTGGGTGTGGGACGCGCGCCTCACCTCGCAGCTGCTGCTGCTCTTCCTGTACTTCGGCTTCATCGCGCTCACCCGCGCGATCGAGGACCCGCGCCGGGCCGACCGCGCCGGCGCAGTGCTGGCCCTGGTCGGCGCGGTGAACGTGCCCATCATCTATTTCTCGGTGCAGTGGTGGAACACCCTGCACCAGGGCGCTTCGGTGAGCCTCACCAAGGCGCCGTCGATGGCCAGCATCATGCTCGCCGGCATGCTGGTGATGGCGCTGGCCGCGTGGATGTATTCGATCGCGGTGGCGCTGTGGCGGGTGCGCGCGCTGATCCTGGAGCGCGAGCGCCATACCGAGTGGGTGGGCGAGGTGCTGGAGGCCGAGGCGCGGACGGCCGGAGGAGTGCGCTGATGCAGTGGGAATCGTGGTCGGCCTTCTGGCAGATGGGCGGAGCGGGCCCGTTCGTGTGGGGCAGCTACGGCCTCACGCTGGTGCTGGTGGCGGTGGAACTCGTGCTGGTGCTGCGCCGTCGGAAAGACACGGTGCTGCGCCTGTTGCGCTGGCGGCGCGCCGTCGGCAAGGATGTTCGGATGGAGTCGCTTGAATGAAAGCCCGTAACAAACGCCTGATGCTCGTGGGTGGCGGCGTCGCCCTGCTGGTGGCCGCGGTGGCCCTGGTGCTGTCGGCCTTCCAGCAAAACCTGGTGTTCTTCCACACCCCGACCGAGGTCATCGACGGCAAGGCGCCGGTGGGCCGCACCTTCCGCATCGGCGGCATGGTGGAAACCGGCTCGATCAAGCGGGAAGCCGACGGCCTGACGGTGAGCTTCGCGATCACCGATACCGCCAAGGTCATCCCGGTGAGCTATCGCGGCACGCTGCCCGACCTCTTCCAGGAGGGCAAGGGCGCGGTGGTACAGGGCACGCTGGGCGCGGACGGCCGCTTCACCGCGACCGAGGTGCTGGCCAAGCACGACGAGAACTACATGCCGGTCGAGGCGCAGTACGCCATCGACCAGGCCCACGAGGCCGCGCGGACGGTGCAGCAATGATCGGCGAACTGGGTCATTTCGCGCTGGTGCTGGCGCTGGTGCTGGCCGCCGTGCAGGCGGTGGTGCCGCTGGTGGGCGCCGCGCGCGGGCGCTATGCGCTGATGGCGGTCGGCCGTCCGGCGGCGCAGGCGCAACTCTTCTTCCTGCTGTTCGCCTACGGCTGCCTGACCTGGGCCTTCATCACCAGCGACTTCTCGGTGCGCCTGGCCGCGGTCAATTCGCACACCGACACGCCGCTGATCTACAAGATCACCGGGGTGTGGGGCAACCACGAAGGCTCGCTGCTGCTGTGGGGAACCTCGCTGTCCTTGTGGACGGTGGCAGTCACCATCTTCAGCCGCGACCTGCCCGAAGCCTTCATGGCGCGCGTCCTCGGCGTGCTCGGGGCGATCAGCACCGGCTTCATCGCCTTCATGCTGTTCACCTCCAACCCCTTTACCCGCCTGCTGCCGGCGGCCGAGCAGGGGCGCGACCTGAATCCGCTGCTGCAGGACCCGGGGATGATCATCCATCCGCCGCTGCTCTACATGGGCTACGTAGGCTTCTCGGTGGCCTTCGCCTTCGCCATCGCGGCGCTGCTCAGCGGCCGCCTGGACGCGGCCTGGGCACGCTGGTCGCGGCCGTGGACCACGGTGGCCTGGGTCTTCCTCACCGCCGGCATCGCGGTCGGCTCCGGCTGGGCCTACTACGAGCTGGGCTGGGGCGGCTGGTGGTTCTGGGACCCGGTGGAGAACGCCTCCTTCATGCCCTGGCTGCTGGGCACCGCGCTGATCCATTCACTGGCGGTCACCGAGAAGCGCGGCGCCTTCCGCAACTGGACGGTGCTGCTGGCGATCAGCGCCTTCTCGTTGTCGCTGCTGGGCACCTTCCTGGTCCGTTCGGGGGTGATCACCTCGGTGCATGCCTTTGCCACCGATCCCTCGCGCGGCCTGTTCATCCTCGCCCTGCTGGTGCTGGTGATCGGCATCTCGCTGACCCTGTTCGCCTGGCGCGCCCCCAGGCTGACCGGCGGCGGCAGCTTTTCGCTGATCTCGCGCGAGTCCTCCCTGCTGGGCAACAACGTGCTGCTGCCGGTGGTCACCGCGGCGGTGCTGCTGGGCACCATGTACCCCTTGTTCATGGATGCGCTCAACCTGGGCAAGATCTCGGTCGGCCCGCCCTACTTCGAGGCGGTGTTCGTGCCGCTGATGGTGCCGGTGGTGGTGCTGATGGTGATCGGGCCCTTCGTGCGCTGGAAGGGCGACATCGGCGCGCGCATCCTGCGCCGCCTGGCGCCCTCCGCACTCGCCAGCCTGCTGCTGGGCGTGGGCCTGGCGGTGGCGGTCGGCCACGTCACCTGGCGGACCGTGCTCGGCCTGGTGCTGGCCGCGTGGGTGCTGATCGGCAGCGTGCAGTTGTTGTGGGCGCGGCTCGCCGAGCGCCCGGGCGCGGCCGCCGTCAACCGCCTGCGTGGCATTCCCGCGGCGTGGTGGGGGATGTGGCTCGCCCACCTGGGCGTGGGCGTGTTCATCATCGGCGTGACCATGGTCGGCAGCCTGGAGTCCAGCCAGGACGTGAAGATGCGCGAAGGCCAGATCGCCCGGCTCGCCGGCTACACCTTCACCTTCCGCGGCGTCGAGGACGTGGAGCGCGCCAACTATGTGGCGGCGCGCGCGACCATCGACCTTGCGCGCGGCGACATGCCGATCGCCACGCTGAATCCCGAGAAGCGCCTCTATCTCGCCCAGCAGATGCCGATGACCGAGGCCTCGCTGGACATCGGCCCGTTCCGCGACGTCTATGTCTCGCTCGGCGAACAGATCGAGGACGGCAGCTGGATCGTCAGCCTCCACTACAAACCCTTCATCAGCTGGATCTGGCTGGGCTGCACGCTGATGGGCCTGGGCGGCATCCTCGCCGCGGCCGACCGGCGCTACCGCCGCCTGGCCGAGCGCCGCGCGCCGGCCGGCGCCCGCCAGACCGCCTGAGCACCGACACCCATGAAAGCGAAATTCCTCGTCCCCCTCGCGCTCTTCCTGCTGCTGGCCGGCTTTCTCGCCTACGGCCTCAAGCTCAATCCGCGCGAGGTGCCCTCGCCGCTGGTCGACAAGCCCGCGCCGGCCTTCCGCGTCGCGCAGTTGCGCGACCCGCAGGCCAGCTTTGCCCTGGAGGAGATGCGCGGCAAGGTCTGGCTGCTCAACGTCTGGGCCTCGTGGTGCGTGTCCTGCCGCCAGGAGCACCCGGTGCTGGTCGAACTGCAGCGCAGCGGCGTGGTGCCGGTGGTCGGGCTGAACTACAAGGATGCGCGCGCCGATGCGCTCGAATACCTGGCCCGCCACGGCGATCCCTACAGCGCGATTCCGGTCGATCCGCAGGGGACGGTCGGCTTCGACTACGGCGTGTACGGCACGCCGGAAACCTTCCTGATCGACGCCCAGGGCGTGATCCGCTACAAGCACATCGGCCCGATCACCCGCGACACGCTCGACCGGGTGCTGCTGCCCAAGATCGCGGAGCTCTCCCGTGCCGGCTGACCTGTTCAAGCGTGCCCTGGGCGCCGCCCTGCTGGCCGGCTGCATGGCTTTCCCGGCGCTGGCCGCAGGGCCGGACACCGATGAGGCGGCGCGGCTGGCCGCGCAGGTCAGCGACGACCCCGAACTCGAAGCGCGGGTGCTGGAGCTGTCGCACAAGCTGCGCTGCCTGGTGTGCCAGAACGAGTCGGTGGCCGAATCGCGCGCGCCGCTGGCACTGGACATGCGCAACCAGGTGCGCGAGCAGCTCGCGGCGGGCAAGAGCGAGCGCGAGGTGGTCGACTTCCTGGTCGCCCGCTTCGGCGACTTCGTCGTATTCACGCCGCCGTTCCGTGCCAGCACACTGCTGCTGTGGGCCGGCCCCGGCATCCTGCTGGTGCTGGCCGTAGGCGGGCTGGTGTGGCGGCTGCGCCGCCGCGTGGCCGAAGCGCCGCCCGCGCCGCTCGACGAAGCGGCGCACGCCCGCGCCCGCGCCCTGCTCGAGGGGCGGCCGGTCAATCATTCGTCCGAGGAACCCCGTCCGTGATCGCCTTTGCCATCCTCGCCGGCCTGATGCTGGCCGGCGCCCTGCTGTGGGTGCTGTATCCCCTGTTCAGCGCGCGGGCGCAGACCTCTGCCGGGCATGAACGCCAGCGCCAGACCGAAACCGCGCTGGCGGTGTTGCGTGAGCAACTGGCCGAACTCGACGCCGAACGCGCAGCGGGCCGGGTGGATGACGCGGCCTACGCTCGCAACCGCGAGGAGCTCGAGCGCCGCGCGCTGGAAGAAGGGCAGGGCGGTGACGTTGCCGCGGCCGGCGGACCCTCGCCCGCGTGGGGCGTGGCGCTGCTGCTCGTCGTTCCGCTGACCGCCGCCCTGGTGTATCTCGCGGTGGGAGAGCCGGACGGGCTGGAGCCTCAGCAGGTCGCGAGCCAGCAAGGCTTCACGCCCGAGCAGATCGAGGAGATGGTCGGCGGCCTGGCGGCGCGCCTGGAGCGCGAGCCCGACAACGTCGAGGGCTGGGCCATGCTGGCACGTTCCTATCTGGTGCTGGAGGATTACCCCAAGGCGTTGGCTACCTATGCACGCCTGGGCGAGCTGCGCCCGGACGACCCCGACGTGTTGGCCGACTGGGCCGATGTGATGGCCGCCACCCGCGAAGGCGACGTCAGCGGCGAGCCCGAGCGGCTGGTGCTCAAGGCGCTGGACCTCGATCCGGGGCACTTCAAGGCCCGCGCCCTGGCTGGCACCGCCGCCTACCAGCGCGGTGACTTTGCCGGCGCCGCGTCCCACTGGGAGCTCATCCTGGCGGCGATTCCGCCCGGCGACGAAGCGGCGGCCACGGTGCGTGCCAGCATCGACGAGGCGCGTGGGCGGGCGGGCATGCCGCCGCTGCCGCCCGCGGAGCCGGCCCCGCAGGTCGCGGACACCGCCTTGAAGCTGCAGGGGCGGCTGGCCATTGCCGAGGCGCTGCGCGCGCAGGTGGCCGCGGACGATACCGTGTTCGTCTTCGTGCGTCCGGCCGAGGGCGGCATGCCGCTGGCCGCGCTGCGCTACCGGGCCGGCGAACTGCCGCGTGATTTCAGCTTCGAGGATGTGCCGCTGATGACCGGCGATGCGCCAGTGCCGGAACGCCTGGTGGTGATGGCGCGGGTGTCGAAGAGCGGGGATGCGACCGCGCGCGCGGGCGATCTCGAAGGTGCGGTGAGCGACCTCGCGCCGGACGCCGGCGGCGTGAAGCTGGTAATCGACACCGTGCGGCCCTGAGCGGCCGCCAGGGTGTCGTTGCGTCAGGCGTTTCGCAGGCTATCGCGATACTCGAAGCGCACCCGTTTCACATTGCACAGCAGCTCGTAGGCGATGGTGCCCGCGCGCTTCGCGACTTCATTGACCGACACTTCCCGGCCCCATAGTTCGACCCGGCTGCCCAGCCCGGCTGCAGGCAGTTCGGTGAGGTCCACGGTGAGCATGTCCATCGACACCCGTCCGATCAGCCGCGTCGGCTGACCGTCCACGCTCACCGGCGTGCCGTCAGGTGCGCTGCGCGGGTAGCCGTCGGCATAGCCCATCGCCACCAGCCCGACCCGGGTGGGGCGCTCGGCGTGGAAGCGTGCGCCGTAACCCAGCGGTTCGCCCACGTCCAGTTCACGCACGGCCATGACGCGGCTCTCCAGCGTCATCACCGGCTGCAGGCCATTGTCCGCCGCCGGCATCGGATCGGCGCCGTAGAGCAGGATGCCGGGGCGCGCCCAGTCGCGGTGCGCGCCCGGCCAGCCGAGCACGCCGGCCGAGTTGGCCAGGCTGCGCGCCCCCGGGAGTCCGGCGGTGGCGGCATCGAAGCGGGCGATCTGGGTGGCGGTGCTGATCACCTGCGGTTCGTCTGCACGGGCGAAGTGGGTCATCAGCGTGATCTCATCCACCTTGCCGCAGTCGTTCAGGCGCTGCCAGGCGGCTGCGGCCGCTTCGGGAGCGAAGCCCGCCCGGTTCATGCCGCTGTTGACCTTCAGCCACACGGTGTAGGGTCTTGCCGGCCGCGCCTGTTCGATCATGCGGAGCTGTTCGGGGTGGTGCACCACCATCCACAGTGAGTCGCGTTCCACGGCGTCCAGTTCGCCGGCCTCGAACACGCCTTCGAGCAGCAGTATCGGGGCGGTGATGCCGGCCGCCCGCAGCTCCTGCGCCTCTTCCAGGCAGGCGACCGCGAAACCGTCGGCATCGCCGGCCAGCGCGTGCGCGCAGCGCACCGCGCCATGCCCGTAGGCATTGGCCTTGACCACCGCGAGCGCCTGTCCGCCGTGGCGGCTGCGGGCGAGGCGGTAGTTGTGGCGCAGGGCATCGAGGTCGACGAGGGCGCGGGCGGGTCTCATGGCTGGGATGGGGGCGATGGAAGGGTGCGTTACTGTGCCACAAGCGCCGGACCGCCGGCAGCGACCGTCACACCCGGATGCAATCGCGCCCGCTCCCGGAGGGAAACGCCCGCGCATTGCGCGGCGTCATTTCAACCGCAAGGCGCCTGGGGTATATTCCCGCGATTGCATCATGGCCTGTTGGCATTGACGGAGCGGGAACGAGGATGACTGCAATGACAAGTGAGCGGCCGGTCGACACGCCGGCAGCGGCCGGTGCCGCCGGCGAGGCACATGTCTGCGACGTGCTGGTGATCGGCGGTGGCCCTGCGGGCGCCACCGCGGCGGCCCTGCTGGCCGAGCGCGGGCACCGCGTCACCGTGCTGGAGAAGGCCCGCCATCCGCGCTTTCACATCGGTGAGTCCCTGCTGCCGGCCAACCTGCCCTTGTTCGAGAAACTCGGGGTGGCCGAGGAGATGCGCGCGATCGGTATCGAGAAGCATGCCGCCGAGTTCGTCTCCCCGGATCACGAGAACAAGCAGCGCTTCCATTTTGCCCAGGCCTGGGACAAGTCCATGCCCTATGCCTACCAGGTCAGGCGTTCCGAGTTCGACGAGGTGCTGTTCCGCAACGCCGCGCGCAAGGGCGCCGAAACCGTCGAAGGCTGCCGGGTGCGCGAGGTGGATTTCCACGACCAGGGCGCGCGTGTCACCGCCGAGCACGACGACGGCCGGCGCGAGCACTGGGACGCGCGCTTCGTCATCGACGCCTCCGGGCGCGACACCTTCATCGCCAACCGTCAGCGCAGCAAGCAGCGCAATCCCAGGCACAACAGCTCCGCGCTGTACGCCCATTTCGAAGGCGCCGAGCGTTACTGCGGCACCGACGAGGGCAATATCACCATCTACTGGTTCGAGCACGGCTGGTTCTGGTTCATCCCGCTGGCCGACGGCGCGACCAGCGTCGGTGCGGTGACCTGGCCGTACTACATGAAGATGCGCAAGGGGCGCAGCAAGGAGCAGTTCCTGCTCGACACCATCGCCATGTGCGCGCCGCTGGCCGAACGCCTCAAGGATGCCTGGATGGTGTCGCCGGCCGAGGCCACCGGCAACTTCTCCTACACCACCGACCACACCTACGGAAAGAACTACATCCTGCTCGGCGACGCCTTCGCCTTCATCGACCCGGTGTTCTCCTCGGGCGTGATGCTCGCCATGCAGGGCGCCTTCTACGGCGCCGACGCGGTGGATACCGCGCTGCGCGAGCCGGCGCGCACCGAGGCGGCGATGAAGCGCTTCGACCGCGGCATGCGCCACGGCCCGCGCGAGTTCTCCTGGTTCATCTACCGCATGACCAGCCCGACCATGCGCGACCTGTTCATGGGCCCGCGCAACTACCTGCGCATGCGCGAGGCGCTGCTGTCGCTGCTGGCCGGCGACATCTACGGCAAGACGCCGATCTGGTTCTCGCTCAAGGCCTTCAAGGCAGTGTATTACCTGTCGGCGATCCGCAACTGGCGGCGCACCTATTTCGCCTGGCAGGCCAGGCGGCGCAACATCCAGCCGGTGGACGACGGCGAGATCACGGCGGGCGCATGACGGTTGCTGCACTGCGCTTGGCCTGGCCGCTGATCGAATCCGCCGCACCCGCCCAAGCCGGCGCCCGTGTGCTGGGCGATCTCGCCTTTGGCGGTGCGGCAAACGACGGACGATTGCCGGCCATCCATGTGGCCGCGCCCCTGCTGGCGCCGCTCGAACCCTGGCGCATGCGCTGGCTGGCGGGCGGCGAGGTGCGCGACGGGCAGGCCGGCCGGGTGCGCTACCGCTGTGCCGGCGACCTGCTGTTCGGCAGCGTGGAACTCGCCGAGACCGCCTTCGACGCGGCCGACGGCGCCAGCCCGCTGCAGCAGGCGGCCCGTGCGGCCTACGGCGACCTGTTCAGGGTGCTCGACGCCGAAGGCTATCCGGGTCTGGTGCGGGTGTGGAACTACCTGCCGCGCATCAACGAGGTCGACCACTACGGCATCGAACGCTACCGCCAGTTCAACATCGGCCGGCAGGAAGCCTTCGCCGCCGCCGGCCGCGTGCTGATCGGCGCGGTGCCGGCGGCCTGCGCGCTCGGGGTGCCCGCGGGGCCCCTGTCGATCGCCTTCCTCGCCAGCCGCACCGCGCCGCTGGCCATCGAGAATCCGCGCCAGGTCAGCGCCTACCATTATCCGGCCGACTACGGCCCGCGCAGCCCGACCTTCTCGCGCGCCACGCTGCTCGCCAGCAGCGGGCAGGAACTGCTGTTCATCTCCGGCACGGCCAGCATCGTCGGCCATCGCAGCCTGCACGTCGGTGACGTGGCGGCGCAAACCGCGGAGACCCTGGACAATCTGCAGGCGGTACTCGACGAGACCGCGCGGGTGGCGCCGGGCGCGCGCTATGCGCTGGGCGACCTGTGCTGCATCGCCTACCTGCGCCACGGCGAGGATCTGCCCGCGGTGCGCGCGGTGGTCGAAGCGCGCCTGGGACGCCATGTCCCGGTGACCTATCTGCAGGCCGACGTCTGCCGTGCCGACCTGTTGGTCGAGATCGAGGCGAGCGCAGGCCACCCCGTTCAGGAAAGACAACCATGAAGTTTCGACAGCTACTGACCAGCGCGCTGCTCGCCGTTGCGGCCGCGGCCGCCCAGGCCGCCGAGGAAATGCCCTTGTGGGAGGTCGGCGTCGGCGTCGGTGCGGTGTCCTTTCCGGACTACCGCGGCTCCAGCCGGCAACGCACCCACGCCCTGCCGGTGCCCTACCTGATCTACCGCGGCGAGTTTCTCAAGGCCGACCGCGACGGCATCCGCGGGGTGTTCTTCGACAGCGAGCGGGTGGAGCTCAACCTCAGCCTGGCCGCCTCGCTGCCGGTGGACAGCAGCGGCAACGGCGCGCGGCGCGGCATGCCCGACCTGAAACCCACCATCGAGGTCGGTCCCTCGCTGGAGTTCAACCTGTGGCGCAGCGCCGACCAGCTGGCCCGCGTGGACCTGCGCCTGCCGCTGCGCGCGGCCTTCACCGTGCATGGCGGCATGCAGCATGTCGGCATGGTGTTCACCCCCTTCATCAATCTCGACGTGAAGGACCCGTTCGGTTACCACGGCTGGAACCTCGGCATGCTGACCGGGCCGATCTACGCCGATGCGCGCCAGCACCGCTACTTCTACGACGTCGACCCGAGGTACGCGCAGCCCGGCCGTCCCGCCTACCGTGCCAGCGGCGGCTATAGCGGCACGCAGTTCATCATGGCGCTGTCCAAGCGCTACGACCGTTTCTGGATCGGCAGTTTCGTCCGCTACGACACCCTGCGCGGCGCGGCCTTCGTGGATAGCCCGCTGGTCGAGAAGAAGAGCGCCTGGGCAGCCGGCGTGGGCATCGCCTGGGTGCTGGGCGAGTCCTCGCGCATGGTCACCGTGGACGACTGAAGCCCGGCCGTGCACTTGCCCCGGAGCGCGCGATGAGCCGCCGCCTGCCCGCCTTCTACGAATACGTCTGCCTGTACCTCGGGCTGGGCACGCTCGGGCTGATGTGCCTGTCCTGGCTGCCTTTCGCGGTGGTACTGCACGTCGTGCTGCCCGAGGCCGCCGGGCGCCGGCTGGGGCGCCGGGTGATCACCGCGGTGTTCCGCCTCTACCTGAACATCCTCACCCTGCTCGGAGCCTGTCGCTTCGACCTCTCCGAGCTGGACGAACTGCGCGACGCGGGTCCCCTGATCCTGGCGCCCAACCACCCCTGCCTGCTCGACGCGGTGATGGTGATCTCGCGCCTGCCGGACGTGGCCTGCATCATGAAGGCCAGCCTGCTGCGCAACATCTTTCTGGGGGGCGGCGCCAGGCTGGCGCGCTACATCCCCAACGGCCGACCGCTGGAGATGGTCTATGCCTCGTGCGATGCGCTGCGCGCCGGCAGCCAGCTGCTGATCTTCCCCGAGGGCACCCGCACCGTGCGCCCGCCGGTCAATCCCATCATGCCCAGCGCGGCATTGATCGCACGCCGTGCCAAGGTGCCGGTGCAGGCCATCATCATCGAGACCGATTCCGACTACCTGTCCAAGGGCTGGCCGCTGTTCCGCCGCCCGCCGATGCCCATCCACTACCGCGTGCGCCTCGGCCGGCGTTTCGATCCGCCGCGCGATGCCACCGCCTTCGGCGCCGAGCTGGAAAGCTATTTCGCCGACGAGCTCGCGCACGCCCGCTACACGCCACCGTTCGCCGCCTCCGCCGAGCGGCGGGCCGCCTGAACCTCGAAACCGCCCGATGACCGTTCCGCCCTCGCCCGCCACGGGGCCAGAAAACTCCTCGCGCACGCACGCCGTGCTGATCCCCAGCTACAACCCCGGCCCCAAGGTGTTCGACACCGTGCGCGCGGCGCGAGCGCAGTGGAACCCGGTGTGGGTGGTGGTCGACGGCAGCACCGACGGCACCGCCGAGGCGCTGCAGCAGGTGGCCGCGGCCGACGACGGCCTGCGGGTGTTCGTGCTGCCGGAGAACCGCGGCAAGGGCGCGGCGGTGCTGCACGGCCTGGACGAGGCCGCGCGCGCCGGCTTCACCCACGTGCTGACCATGGACTCAGACGGCCAGCACCCGGCCGAGCTGATCCCGCGCTTCATGGCCGAATCGGCCGCCCAGCCGGCGCGCATGATCCTCGGCCGCCCGGTGTTCGACGCCAGCGCGCCGCTCCTGCGGGTGCGCGGGCGCAAGGTGTCCAACGCCTGGGCCAACCTGGAGACGCTGTGGATGGGCATCGGCGATTCGCTGTACGGCTTCCGCGTCTATCCGGTCGAGCCGCTGCGCGCGGTGATGCGCGGCCAGCGCTGGATGCGGCGCTTCGACTTCGACCCGGAGGCGGTGGTGCGCCTGGCCTGGCGCGGCGTGCGTCCGGTCAATATTGATGCGCCGGTCAAGTACTTCCGCGCCGACGAGGGCGGGGTGTCGCACTTCAACTACCTGCGCGACAACACCTTGCTCACCTGGATGCACAGCCGGCTGTTCCTGGGTTTCCTGCTGCGCCTGCCGCTGCTGGTCTGGCGCCGCCTGCGCGGCTGACCCTCGCCCCTCCGCACCCGGAGCCCCGGCGTCGTCCTGTAGGAGCGGCCTTGGCCGCGATGGCGATGTTCCTTGTGGCGCACGCTGCATCGCGGCCAAGGCCGCTCCTACATGCGTGGCGCCGCGTTCCGTGGACGGGTGCTCGAACCGGCGAATCAGGCGCGCGCCAGCGGTGCGCCTTCGCGCAGCCGCCACACCCGGCGCAGGTCGCGCGCCGAGCCGAAACCGCTCTTCTCCGCGATCTGTTCGAGCGTCAGCCGGCGGTCGACGAGCAGGCCGCGCGCGCACGCCAGGCGCAGGCGCTGCTGGTACTCGGTGACGCCCACGCCGGCGTGGGTGGCGAACAGGCGGGTGAGGTGGCGGGCGCTGACGTGGGCGCGCTCGGCCAGTTCCTCGATCGTCCACCGCCGCGCCGGATCGCGCGCAATCGCGTCCTGCGCACGGTGTACCGCCGGGTGCAGGTGGTTGCGCCACGCCAGCCACGGCGAGAGTTGCGGGTCCTGCCCGCTGCGGCGCATGAACACCACCATGCGGCGCGCCACCGCGGCGGCCAGCGCGGGGCCGCAGTGGCGTTCGATGAGGTAGAGCGCCAGATCGATGCCGGTGGTGATGCCGGCGCTGGTGAGCACCGGGCCGTCGTCCACGAACAGGCGGTCGTCCTCCACCCGCGCGTCCGGGGCGAGCCGGCGCAACTCCTCGGTGAGGCTGTAGTGCGTGGTGCAGCGCCGCCCGGCGAGCCGGCCGGCGCGGGCCAGCAGCAGGGCGCCCGAGCACACGCTGGCGAGCAGGGTCTCGGCGCGCGGTGCGCGCGCCAGCCAGTCGATCACCATGCGTGCCTCGGGCAGGGCGTGGTCGACCGCCTCGTTGGTGTTGCCGGCGAGCAGCACCAGGCTCTCCGGCGGCAGGACCTCGGGCAGCGGGGCGAGTCCCGCGAGATCCACGCCCACCGAAGTGGGCAGGCGCGCGACCGGGGCGCAGTGGTGCACCTGCAGGTCGGCGCCCATCTGCGCGGCGATGCGCAGCGCCTCGGCCGGCCCGGCGTAGTCGAGCAGCAGCACGTTGGGGGTGAGCGCGAACCACACCTGCAGCGTCATCTCCGCCCCCCGGTAGGAGCGGCCTTGGCCGCGATGCGGCGTGCGGGAAAACGGACATCCCCATCGCGGCCAAGGCCGCTCCTACAGGCGGTAATGCGGTCGGTGGCGTGAGTCATGCCGCCCCCCTGAGGCGGGCGAGCAGCCGGGTGCCGAACAGATTCACCGCAAGACCGGCCATCAGCAGCGCGCCGCCGGCGAAATGCACCGGCAGCAGGCCCTCGCCGAAAGCGATCCAGCCCGCGCTCAGGCCGACCAGCGGCACCAGCAGCGAGAATGGCGCCACCAGATTGGCCGGATGGCGGGCGAGCAGCCGGCTCCACAGCCCGTAACCCACCAGGGTGGCCATCCAGGCGAGATAGGCCACCGAGAAGGCCGACTGCAGGCTGAAGCCGGCGAGCGCCGCGCGGATCGCCTCGCCGCCCTCCAGCCACCAGGACAGCAGCAGGAAGGGAAGCGGCGGCACCAGGCAGGACCACACCACGAAGGCCTGCATGTCCACCGCTTCGCCGGCCGGCGCAAGGCGGCTCACCACGCGGGTGGCGATGTTGCCTGCGGCCCACATCGACGCCGCCGCCACGGTGAGCAGGAAACCGGCGAGCGGCATGGTCAGCCCGTGCGCCGAGCCGATCAGCGCCAGCCCCGCGCCGGCCAGCAGCAGGCCCAGCACCTGACTGGGGCGCCAGGCTTCGCCCAGCCACCAGGCGGCGAAGATCAGCGTGAAGAAGGCCTGCGACTGCAGCACCAGCGAGGCCAGCCCGGAGGGCATGCCCACATGGATGGCGGAGAACAGGAAGGCGAACTGGCCGACCGAAATGGTCAGGCCGTAGGCCAGGAAGGCCGCCAGCGGCAGACGCGGGCGACGGAACAGCAGGATGGCCGGGAAGGCCGCGGCGAGAAAGCGCAGCGCACCGAGCAGCAGCGGCGGCACCTCGTCCACGCCGAGCTTGATGACGACGAAGTTCACCCCCCAGATCAGCACCACCGCGAGGGCCAGCAGGATGTCGCGCGCCGGCATGGCTCAGGCTCCGGCGCAGCCGGCGGGCCGCCAGACGCGCGTGGTCGAGGCCGGGTTGCGCGCCAGCGCCGCGGCCGGGCGGCGCGGGCGGGCGAGCAGTTCGCCGCCGCAGTTCGGGCAGCGGTGGCCGAGGCGCTGCGCGCAGGCCGCGCAGAAGGTGCATTCGAAGCTGCAGATGAAGGCACCGCCGGCATCGGCCGGCAGGTCGCGGTCGCAGCATTCGCAGCCGGGGCGCAGTTCCAGGGCCATGGCAGGTGTCCTCCGCTGTTCAGTCGAGCGCTGCGAGCGCCTCATCCACGTTGGCGATGCGCGCGAAGCGCCCGGCCAGCACCAGCTCGGTGCGCGTCTTGATGTCGTCCGCGCTGTAGGTGACGCCGCTGCCGGCGTGGGTCATGGCGAAAGTCAGCGTCGCCTCGGTGACGAAATCGACCTTGTAGCCGATGTCCGCACCGACCCGCGCGGTGGTCTCGCAGCACTGCTCGGTGCGCATGCCGGTGACGATCAGGCGCTCGATGCCACGCCGGCGCAGCCACAGGTCCAGGCCGGTGTCGGTGAAGGCGTTGTGGGTGTGCTTGCGGAACACCGCGTCCGGCGCGCCGGGCAGCCAGTCGAGCGCGCGCACGTGGCCGGATTCCTCGGTGAACGGGCCGGCCTGGCCGACGTGGAAGATGTGCACCACCGGCACGCCGCGCGCGCGGCAGCCGGCGTCCAGGCGCAGCAGCGCATCGCGGAAGGCGGGCAGCTCGTCCTCGCGCCAGAAGGGCATGTGGCGGAAGGATTCCTGCACGTCGATGACGATGAGGGCGCTGCGGGCGGCGGTGGTGGCGGACATTTCGGGTCTCTGTCTGGGATGGGGTGAGTGCATGTTAGGTCCATGCGGCCCGACCCGCCATGTCCGTCGCGGACAGTCAGGGGACGAAAACGGCCAAACGACCGTGAGTTCTCTACTCGCGCACCACCGAAGGCAGACGATGGCCGATCTTCGGCAGCCAGCGGCGCAGGCAGGGGGTGGTGACGACCGTGCTGACGATGGCCATGATCACCAGCATGGTGAACACCTCGCGCGAGATCACCCCGAGGTCGTAGCCGACGTTGATCACCACCAGCTCCATCAGCGCGCGGGTGTTCATCATGATGCCGAGGATGCTCGCCTCGTGATGCCCGAGGCCGCAGCGCCGCGCGGCGAGCCAGGAGCCGCCGAACTTGCCGGCGGTGGCCAGCACCACCACCAGCGCGCACCAGCCCCAGGCAGCCGGTGTGTCCAGGCTGCCGATGTCGGTGCGCAGGCCGGTGTAGGTGAAGAAGATGGGCAGGAAGAACACCGCGACGAAGTGCCCGACGCGGGTCTCCCAGGCCTCGCGCAGGCCGTGCTCGTCATGCAGGATCACGCCCATCATGAAGCCGCCGAAGATGGCGAAGATGCCCAGCTGGTAGGTGGTCATGCCGGCGACGAAGATCATCGCCAGCAGCAGGCCCATCAGCTCGGGCGGAAAGCGCCCGCGCCCGGGTTTGGCATGGCGAACAGCGCGCCGTAGCAGCGGACGCACGCCCCACCAGCACAGCGCGAAGAAGCCGAACACCAGCACGATCTGGCCGGCAAAGGCGAGCGGCTGGAAACCGGCCACCGCCAGCGTGGACACCAGCGCGAGCAGCAGCCAGCCGACCACGTCGTTGATCGCCGCGGCGCTGATCGCGATCACCCCCAGCGCGCTGCGCGAGAGCTGGAACTCGATCATGATGCGGCCGAGGATGGGCAGCGCGGTGATCGAGAACGCGGTGGCGACGAACAAGCCGGTGAGCACGGCCTTGCCGCCGTCCACCTGCATGGCGGGCGCGCCTGCGCCCAGTCCGAAACCCAGAGCGAAGGGCAGCAGCAGGCCGGCGGCGGCCACCCAGGCCACGGTGCGGCGGTGGCGGCGTTCGCCGAGGTGCCCGAAGTCGAACTCCATGCCGATCTGGAACATCAGCAGCAGCAGGCCGACCTGCGAGAGGATCTGCATCGGCTCGGGCGGCGCGCTGTGGAACACGTAGTCGAACAGCCCGGGTGCCAGCCAGCCGAACAGCGAGGGGCCGAGCAGGATGCCGGTGATGATCTCGCCCACTGCGGCGGACTGCCCGAGGCGCAACGCCAGCCGCCCGCCGGCCCGCGCGGCGAGGATGATCACCGCCAGTTGCAGCAGGGTGAAGAACAGCAGGGTTTCGGTCTGGTGCACGCCCACCGCGTGCAGGGCATCCGCCGGAGCGGCCATGGTCTAGATCATTCCGCCGTTGACCGAGATCACCTGCCCGGTGATGTAGGCCGCCTGGTCCGAGGCCAGGAAACCGACCAGGTCGGCGACCTCTTCCGGGCGGCCGGCGCGCTTCATCGGCACCAGGCGGGCCACCGCGTCGGCGTCGAAGGCGCCTTCGATCATCGCGGTGTCGATGATGCCGGGCGCGACCGCGTTCACCGTGACCCCGCGCGGCGCGAGCTCCAGCGCCAGTGCCTTGGTGGCCGAATGCAGCGCGCCCTTGGCGGCCGCGTAGTTCACCTGCCCGCGGTTGCCGGCCAGCGCCGCCACCGAGCTGATGTTGATGATGCGCCCGCGCCGGGTGCGGATCATCGGTAGGGTGAGCGGCTGGGTGACGTTGAAGAAGCCGTTGAGGTTCACGTCGATGACGCGCTGCCACTGCTCGGCGGCCATGCCCGGGAACACCGCGTCGTCGTGCAGGCCGGCGTTGTTCACCAGCACCTGCACTGGCCCGTCGGTGAGCAGTGCCTCCAGCGCGGCGCGGGTGGCGGCCGCATCGGTGATGTCGAAGGCCAGTGCGCGCGCCTGGCCGCCGGCGGCGCGGATCGCCGCGGCGAGCTCCTCGGCGGTGGCAAGGTTGCGGTTGGCGTGCACGATCACGTCATAGCCGTCGGCGGCGAGGCGCTTGCAGATGGCGCGGCCGATGCCGCCGCTGCCGCCGGTTACCAGGGCGCGCTGGGTCATGGTGGAGTGTTCCGGGTCAGGAGGTGGAGGGCGAGGCCGCGCCGAGCACCACCGCCGCGCGCCCGCGCAGCAGCGGCCGGCCGGCGGCCGAGACGGTGAAGCCGTAGAGCAGGGTGCGCGCATCGCCCGACAGGCGCTCGGCCTCGATGTCGAGCGGGGCGTCGATGTCGTCCAGGCGGTCGACCAGGCAATCGACCCCGCGCGCGCTACCGAGGAAACCGGGCGCGGGCGGGGCGGCGTCGCCGGCGAGCAGCGCGCCATGCACCGCCATGGCCTGCGCGGCGTACTCGATGCCGGCCATCACCCCCAGGCGGCCGCCTGCGCGCAGCGGGTTGGCCGGGTCACGGTGGCCGTTTGCGGTGCAGCGGATGCGTGCCTCGTCCCAGGCGGTGACCGCGTCGAGCAGGCACATGTCGCCCTGGTGCGGGATGTGGGCGAGGATCCAGGCGCGGTCGGGCAGGCCGGCGAATGTCATGCGGCGAGCTCGGTGAGTGCGAGCTGCAGGCCGAGGCGGTCGAGGTAGTCGATCACGACCGTGCCGGCTTCGCCACGCGCCAGCCGGCCGAGCAGTGGCAGTGCGCGTGCGGCGGGGATCTCGCGGCGCATCGCTTCCAGCGCCGGGTCGGCCAGGGTGTCGGGCGCTGCGTCGGTAAAGCCGGAGAGCGTCAGCAAGGGGCCCTCGCCTTGGGCGGGTGGCACCAGCAGCAGTGCCATGCCGAAGGCGTCGGGCATCGGCCGGGTGGCGGCCAGCGGCGCCGGGTAGGGGTGGTCGTAGATCACCAGCAATACCGGCTCATTGCCGTCGGCGAGCAGGGCGAAGCTCTCCAGCAGGCCGGCGCCGGTGCTGCCGTCGAAGGCCGACACCGTGGTAGACGCGGCCATCGCGCGGGTGGCGATGCCCCAGTAGCCGGAGGCGGCATTGTTCACCGAGTTGTGGAAGCGGGTCGGCGAGATCAGGCGGTCCTCGCCGGCCAGGGTCTCGCAGATCGCGTGGCAGTTGGCGCCGTCGCCGCCCGAGGAGGCGAACACCGTGGCCAGTTGGGCGGCGTCCGCTTCAGCATTGCGCACGGCCTGCAGACCGACCGAGATCGCCAGCTTGACCACCGCGCCCAGGCGGCGGCGTTCGGCGGGCGGCAGCAGGTCGGGGGCAGGGATGCGGGTGGTGGCCGGCTCCAAGGCCGCTTCGCCGGCGAGCACCGCGCGTGCGGCCGTCCAGTCGTCCAGGCCGGGGCCGATCAGGCCGATGCCGGCGATGCGCGCGGCGAGCGGAATCGTGGGTGTGGCGCTCAGGCTCATCGGCTCGCTCCTCCTGCACGCGAGAACACCAGGCTGCAGTTGGTGCCGCCGAAGCCCAGCGAATTGGTCAGCACGTGGTGCAGCGCGGCGCGGCGCGGCGTGCGTTCGTAATGGATGGCGATGGCCGGGTCCACGGTGTCGGTGCCGGGGCTGCCGGGGATCAGGCCGTCGGTGAACGCCAGCGCGCAGAACACCGCCTCCAGCCCGCCGGCCGCGCCTAGGGTGTGGCCGGTGGCGCCCTTGGTGGAACTGGCCGGGGTGCCGCTGCCGAACAGGGTGTTGACCGCCAGGCCTTCGGCCGCATCGTTGGCCGGCGTGCCGGTGCCGTGCAGGTTGATGTAGCCGATGTCGGCCGGCGCCAGACCGGCGGTGCGCAGCGCACCTTCCATGGCCAGGCGCGCGCCCAGGCCCTGCGGATGGGGCGAGGACATGTGGTGGGCGTCGCTCGACTCCCCGGTGCCGGTCAGCAGCACCGCGTCGTCCGGCAGTTCGGCGGGCGCGCGTTCGAGCAGGGCGTAGGCGGCTGCCTCGCCGATGGAGATGCCGTTGCGCGTGGGGTCGTAGGGCCGGCAGGGCGTGGCAGCGACCAGCTCCAGCGAGTTGAAGCCGTACAGCGTGGTCAGGCACAGCGAATCCACCCCGCCGACCACGGCCGCGTCCACCAGGCCGGTGGCGATCAGGCGCGCCGCGGCGGCGAACACCTTGGCGCTCGACGAGCAGGCGGTGGATACCACCCAGGCGGGGCCTTGGGCGCCGATGGCCGCGCGCACGAATTCGGATACCGAGTGGATGTTGTGGGTGCCGCGGTAGTCGAACTCGGCCGGCAGCGCGCCGGTGGCGGGATCGCGCCGGCGGTAGGCGATCTCGGTTTCAAGGATGGCCGAGGTGCTGGTGCCGAGGATGACCGCCACGCGCTGTGCGCCGTAGCGGGCGACCGCCGCATGCGCGGCATTGATGAAGCCGTCCTGCTGCAGGCCGAGCCAGGCGAGCTGGTTGTTGCGTGCGCGGTAGCGTGCGAGCGCGGGCGGCAGCTCGACGTCCTCGACTGCGGGCACGCGGCCGATCCAGGTGTCCAGCGTGACCGTTTCGAAATCGCAATGCCCCAGGCCGGAGCGCCCTGCGGCCAGCATGGCGCGGGTGGCGGCTAGGCCGGTGCCGATGCAGCTGGTGGCGGTGTAGTGGGAGAGGAAGAGCGGCGTCAAGGCGAAAGTCCCTGCGAATATCGGGTGATTCTAACAAACGCCGGCGGCGCGCCGGACGCCCGCATCGCGGCCAAGGCCGTTCCCACATCGGCTGTAGGAGCGGCCTTGGCCGCGATCCGGCCGCTGCTCACTCGCCCGGTGCGTCCAGCCGGCAGGCGAGCAGGGTGTTGGCGAAGGGCGTGCCGGCGTCCATCGGCATGGTCCGCACGCTGAAACCAAGGGCCTCCAGGCCCGCTTGCCAGTCGGCCGCGGGGCGGCAGTGCAGCTCGCCCAGGCGATGGCCGCGCACGAAGGTTACCGTGCGGTCCACCCACATGCACAGCTTGAACGGCAGGCCGGCGGCGGCGTCGCCCACGCGCATCAGCAGGGTGCCGCCCGGACGCAGGGTGTCGCGCACGCGGGTGAGCACCGCGTCTTGCGCGGCACGGTCGATGTAGTGCAGCGAGTCGAGGATGATGGCCACGTTGGCATCGCCGAATGCGGCGTGGCGGATGTCGCCCTGGACGACTTCGGCGACGGCAGGCAGCGCCGGGCGGGCGCGCGCGACGTCCTTTTCCATCAGCTCGATGCCGCGGTAGGCGTGCAGCACGGGTGGCGCCGGCCAGTCGGCCGGCCAGTCGCCGGCGGCGTGCAGGCGGTGGGCCGCGGTGAGCAGATTGGAGAGCAGGGCCTGGCCGCAGCCCAGGTCGACGATGCGGCACTCGGCGGGCAGCAGGCCGTCGCTCAGAAAACTGAAGAACACCGGGTCGCGCGACAGCTTGCCGCGGGCGAAGTGCCAGGCGAAATGGCCGGCGGGACGGTAGGGGGCGGTGGCGGCGTCGAGCAGCCGCTTGCGGAAGGCAGCAGTCATTGCAGGGCTTGGCGCAGGGTGACGGGGCGCAGGCCGGCGGCGGCGATGCGCTCGAGCAGGGTGGGCAGGACGTCCAGGATCACCGGCCGGCCGGCCGGGGTGAGCGCGGCGTGGCCGTCGTGCAGCAGCAGGATGTCGCCGGCGGCGAGATCGCGGGTCAGGCGCGCCAGCACGCGCGCCGGGTCGCCTTCGCGGGTGTCGAAGCCGCGCCGCGTCCACGCGGCCAGGTGAAGGCCGTTGCGGGCCAGCACCGGTTCCAGGAAGGGATTGCGCAGGCCAGCCGGAGGGCGGAAGTAGCGCGGCGTGCTGCCGGCCAGGCGGCCCAGGGTGGACTGCGCTTCGGCCACGTCGGCGGCGATGCGGCGCGGGCCGAACAGTGAGAAATGGTGGCGGTGGTGGTGGGAGTGGTTCTCCACCGTGTGGCCGCGGCGCACGATCTCGGCCACCAGCTCGGGGTGGGCGGCGGCGCGCGCGCCGATGCAGAAGAAGCTCGCGCGCGCACCGGCGGCGTCGAGCATGTCCAGCACCTGCGGGGTCACCGCCGGGTCGGGGCCGTCGTCGATGGTCAGCGCGATCTCGCCGCGCGCGGCGGCCGCGGCCGGCAGGCGGGTGATGTTGGGCCCCAGCAGGCCGCTGCGCGGCCACAGTCCGGCGGCGGTCAGCGCCAGGTGGCTGGCCACCACCGCGGCGAGCGCCCCGGCCCACTGCTGCGGCCACGCGAACAGCACGCCCAGCGCACCCAGGTGGATGCCCAGCGTGGTCTGGATCAGCGGAGAAGGGCGCCAGCGGCGTGCGGCAAGGGGCGGCGTCATGGGGGCGGATTGTAGCCCGGATGGGAGCCGGAATCCGGTGTGGGGGCGTCGATGAGCGACGCATCGCGGGCAAGCCCGCTCCCACGGGCGAGCGGCCACCGTTTTGGCGTAGAAGCGGCCTTGGCGGCGATCAGCCGGCGGCCAGCCAGCGCTGCCACAGCGCCAGCCAGGTCGGCCAGTCGTGGCCGCCGGGCAATGCACAGACGTCCTTCTCGGGCAGTGCCGCGGCCATCAGCGCGTGGCCGGCGGCAAAGCGGTCGCCGGCGCCGTAGCCCAGCCACAACGGCACCTTGCCGCGTGCGGCGAGATTGCGCAGCGCGCGCCAGCCGCGGCGTTCGTCGTTGGGGGGGTAATCGTCGGCGGGGCGCCATGCCCGCAGTCCGCCGGCGGCAGCGATCTCGCGGGTCACGGTGCGGTCGCCCGGGTAGGGGGCGAGCAGCAGCAGGCCGTCGGCACCGCCGGGCAGGGCATCTGCGTGCATCAGCGCGGACAGCGCGCCGATGGAGATGCCGCCGGTGAGCAGGCGGCGGTGGCCGCGCGCGCGGGCTGGTTGCAGGATCTCGCACTCGATGCGCGCGGCGAAGCTGCCGTCGCACACTGCGGCGAGGTCGCTCTCCACCAGGACGAGGTCGACGGCGCGGCCGCTGGCGCGCAACGCATCGATGAAGCCTCCCTGCACGAAGGCCTGCGGCGGGTCGTAGGCGCCGGCAAGCAGGACCAGCAAGGTGTCGGCGGGTGTGCCGGCGGCAATCTCCAGCACATTGAGGCGGGCGCCGCTGCGTGGTGGCGGGGGCGGGATCATGCCGCGCCCCGCGCGCTGCCGGTGCGGCTCAGCACCGCCGAGAACACCAGCGCGAGCAGGGCGCCGGGACCGACAGTGACGCCGATGGCCTGCAGCACCGGCACTTCGGCGAAGGCGAGCAGGCCGAAGCCGGCCATGGTGGTCAGCGTGGCGAAGAGCAGCGAAGCCAGGGTGCGCGGTGCCGGGCGCTGGCCTTCGCGGGTGGCGTGGTCGAAGAACAGCGCGTAGTTGGAGCCCACCGCGACCACCAGCAGCATGCCCACCAGATGCAGCAGGATCAGCTGGCGGCCGGCCAGCGCCAGCGCGGCAGTGACCACCAGCACCGCCGCGGCCAGCGGCGCGACCACGCGCAGCACGCGCAGTGGACTGCGCAGGAAGACCGCCAGCAGCACGACGATGGCGGCCACGCCGCCGAGCGAGAGCTGGATCGCCTCGGAGAGGTAGCTGTGGTAGAGGGCGTCGGACTCGCGCTTGGTATCGAGGAAGCGCGGCGTACCGGCACCCGCCGGCAGATCGGCGGTGGCGAGCGCGGCGCGCACCGTGTCGGCGTCGATCAGGTGGGCGGAGGCTCCGCCGGCCGGCGCGCGCAGCGGCAGCATGGCGCGATGACCGAAATCGCCGTCGATCAGCATGGCGTCCACCGCGAGCGCCAGCGAGCTGCCCACCAGCGTGTCGCGTTCGACCGGCGGGCGCTTGCGCGCGGCTTCGACCTCGTCCAGGAAGGCGGTGAGGCGCTCGGCGCGCAGCGGCAGGTCTTCGGTGGCGGCCTGCAGGCGGCGGGCGAGTTCGTCGCGCGCCGGCAGGGCGGCCAGCCGCGCACGCTGGGCGGCCTGGCTGGGCAGGTAGTGCGCCGGGCTGTCCCAGCCGCCCAGCACGCCGTCCGCCTGCAGGCGGTCGAGCGTGGGAGCGAGCGCTTCGGCGGCCTGCAGGACGGCCTCGCGGGTGCCGGCGTCGATGACGATCAGGTAGCGCACGTCCGGCGCGCCGAGTTCGTCGCGCAGGCGTTGGTCCAGCGCCTGGTCGGCGGCCGGCACCGGGCTCAGGGCGAGCAGCTCGTCGTTCCACAGGGTGTCGTGGCGGGCGGCGATCACCGCCAGCGCACCCAGGGCGAGCACCAGGGTGAGGGCGCGCAGGCGGCGGGCGCGGGCGGCCAGTTGGCCCAGGCGTTCGCCCAGGGCGGTGACGTCGCGCAGGGCGAAGCCGGCCGGCAGCAGCGCGGGGAGGATGAAGCGGGTGACCAGCGCGGCGGTGAGCAGGCCGGTGATCGAGTACAGGCCGAGCTGGGCGAGACCGGGAAAGCCCGACAGCAGCAGGGCGAGGAAGCCGCAGGTGGAGGTCAGCAGGCCGAGGCGGATGGTGGGCCAGAAAGCGCGCCGCTCGGCCTCGTCGCGCGCCTGGCCGTGGCCGGTCTGCACGAAGAGGTAGATGGCGTAATCGACCGCCTCGCCGATCAGCGTGGTGCCGAAGCCCAGGGTAAGGCCATGGACGACGCCGAAACCCAGGCTGACCGCGGCGATGCCGGCCAGCGCGCCGGTGAGCACCGGCAGCAGGCCGAGCAGCAGCACCGGCAGCGAGCGGTAGATGAGCAGCAGCAGGCCGACGATGAGCAGGCTACCGATGGTGGCGATGCGGGTGACGTCGCGCTTGATGGTGTCGCGCGAATGCACCGCGAACACGCCCGGGCCGCTCATCTCCAGTTGCAGGCCGGCACTCGCCGGCGCCGCCGCGAAGGCCTCGCGGATCGCCGCCATGGCCGCCTCCTGGCCGTCGAGGTCGCCACCCTCGGCGCGGGTGAGCGCGAGCAGCAGGGCGCTGCCGCCGTCGGCCGACACCCACACCTCGCCGTCGCGGCGCGGCTGCTCGCCGCGGTCGAGCATGTCGAGCAGGCGCATCATCTCGCCGGTGGGGTCGCGGGTGACCAGCGGCTTGGCAAGCAGCCCCGCGGGCGAAGCGAGCAGGTCCAGGGTGCGGCCGAGCGCGGCGCACAGGCCTTCGACCGTGAAGTGTCCGGGGGTGACCGCGGGGCTGAGTGCGTAGCGGTTGTCGAACAGGAAGCGGCGGTCGGCTTCCAGGTTGACCGGTTCGCCGTTGTTCACCGCGGCAAAGCGCGCATCGCCGCGCAGCGCGGCGGCGACGTGGCGGGAGGTCTGCTGGCGTGCTGCCGCGTCGCCGCCGGACAGCCCCACCAGGATCAGGCGCGAGACCATGCCTTCGCGCAGCTGGTCGACCAGCAGGCGCTGTTCCTCGGTGGGATCGGCGGGCAGGAACACCGACATGTCGGCGGTGAAGCTGGCGCGCGCCACCACGGTGGCGAGCACCGCCACCAGCGTCAGCCACAGCCCCAGCGCGAGGATGCGGCGACGGGTCATTTCGCGTCCGGCGGCGCTATCTTCATCGACGAGCGGTCGCCGTCGGCCTGCAGGATGTCCACGCCGCGCACCACGGCGCCGCTACCGCGGATGGTGATGCGCAACACCACCTGCGCGACCTGCGGGTCGGCGGGCAGCAGGTCCAGGGTCCACGCCTGTTCGCTGCCGGCCAGCGAGACCGCGTAGGTGCGCTGCAGCGCGGCGAGGTCGCCGGCCAGGGTGGCGCGGATGCTGTCGATCAGCGCGGCGGCTTCAGGATAGTCGCGCAGGCTCAGGGTGTGGGTGCGCGCCTCGCGGGTCAGGGTCAGGGTGTCGCCGTCGAGCACCATGGATTCACGGACCGGCGTTTCGGTGTGGCGTTCCAGGCGGGCGGGGGCGATGTACACCAGTTCGCCGGTGGCGCGCAGCGGCTGGTCCAGGATGGCCAGATGACGGGTTTCCTCGAACTGCACCCGGCCGCCGGCGTTGGCGGCGAGGCGCTGCATCAGGCTGTCGAGGTTCCATCCGGCCGCTGCGACTGCCGGGGCGGACAGCATGGCGGCGAGCAAGGCGAGCAGGCGGAAGCGGAGAGCGGTCATTGCGGCGCTTGCGGGGCGTCGCCCCAGAAGGGAAAGAAATTGAACCAGTTGGAGGGGGCCTCGCGGCAGCAGGTTTCCAGTGCGGCGGCGTAGGCCTGCATGGCCGCGTGGATGGCCTCGTCGCGCGTGGGTGCGCCGGGTTCGCCGAGGCCGGCGAAGTCGGCGATCGGCAGGAAGCGCACGGTGTAGCGGTTGCCGCCATGGTACAGGCCGGCCATGAAGATCACCCGCGCGCGCAGCATCGCAGCCATGCGGAAAGGTCCGAGGGGCAGCGGGGCGGGGCTGCCGAGCAGCGGCAGGTGGACGCGGGCGTCGTCGTCCAGGCTGCGGTCGGCGAGCACGCCGACCAGGGCGCCGTCGGCCAGGCGCTGGCGGATGCGCAGCATCGCGTCGAGCCGCCCCAGCCCGATCACCTCGGGGCGCGCCGCGGGGTTGATCGCCGACAGCAGGGTGTTGATCTTGCGCGCATTGTCCTCGTACATCGCCAGGGCGATCTGCAGGCCGGGCTGGTTGCGGCCGACCGCGCGGATCACCTCGAAGCTGCCGAAGTGCGCGCCGAACAGCAGTGCGCCGCGCCCACGGGCGGTCTGGTCGTGGATCAGTTCGGCGCCTTCGATGCGGATGTCGAAGAGCTCGAAGCGGTCCTTGAGCAGATACAGGCGGTCGTGGATGGTGGCCGCGAAGCTGAACACGTGGCGATAGCCGTCGGTCAGTCGTGCGCGGCGGCCGAGCGCGCGCCCGAGGTAGTCGCGCGAGGCGCGCCGGGCGGCCGGGGCGAAGGCAACGAAGTAGGCCGCGATCAGGTGCAGCAGCACGCGGCCGGTCGGGCGCCCGAGGTGCAGAGACAGCCAGGCCATCAGGCGCAGCATGGCCATGTTGCTGCGTTCCGGGCGCTGCGCCCAGTCGGCGGTCGCCGGGCGTTCGGCGGGGTGCTCGGTGCCCTGCTCGGGGGCCGTCGGGCTGCCGCTCATGCCGGCGGGACTCCGCTGCCCTGCGGGCTGAGGCTGCCGCTGGCCACGGGTTGTCCGGCAGTCTCGATGGCAAAGGCGATCGCGCCGCCGGCGCCGGGCGCCTGCCAGCGCAGCAGCAGAGGCTCACCCGGGCCGACCGGGCGGACGAACTTGGCCGAGCCCAGCTTCCAGGCGGTGGCGGAGAGGCCCTCCGCGGCGGCGATCGCGCGCAGCGCCTCGTCGAGCAGCACCACGCCGGGGACGATGGGCCGGCCGGGGAAATGCCCGGCGAAGGCCGGATGGTCGGCCGCGATGTGCAGGACCGCCGTGCCGCCGCTCATGAGCGCAGCTCGCGTGCGCTGCCGTGGGCGGCGAGCAGCGCCTCGCATTCGGTGCGGGGCAGCTTGCCGGTGGCGTTGCGCGGCAGTGTGTCGAGCAGGATCAGCGGGCGCGGCAGGAACACCGGGTCCACCCGCTGGCGCAGGCCGGCGAGCACCTCGCGCGCGTCCAGGCCCGGCGCGACCACGAAGGCCGCCAGGCGGGTGACCTGCGCGCCGCCGTCGTCGTCCGGCAGATGGAAGGCGCCGTCGCGTACGCCGGGAATGGCGAGCAGCTGGCGGTTGAGCCAGCCCAGCGAGGTGCGCTTGCCGGCGATGTTCACCAGGTCGGCGTTGCGCCCCTTGAGCAGCAGGCGGCGTTCGTCGATCCGCTCGATGACGTCCGACAGCGGCACCGGCACCTCGATGTGCCCGCCGGAGGCCCAGGTCTGCCCATCGCGCTCGTCCAGGCGCACGCCGGGGAACAGCGTCCAGGTCGCGCCTTCGGCGGTGCGCCGGATGGCCACCTGGCCGGTCTCGGTGCTGCCGTAGATCTCCATCAGCGGGGCGTCGAAGGCCGCCTCCGCACGGCGCGCGAGTTCCTCGGGCAGGGGCGCGGTGGCCGATAGCAGCAACTCGGCCGCCGGCAGGGCGATGCCTTCGTCCAGCAGCATGCGCAGGTGGAAGGGGGTGCTGACCAGCACCGCCGGGGCGCGGGTGCGCGCCAGCGCGGCGGCGATGTCGGCAGGGTAGAAGGGGCGCCCGGCGTCGAAGGCGGCGCCGTTCTGCAGCGCCAGCAGCACGGTGGATTCGAAGCCATACATGTGTTGCGGCGGTACCGTGCCGACCAGGGTGGCCGGACGCGCCGGGTCCAGGCCGAGCGCGGCGGCTTCGGCGCGCACATTGGCCACCAGCAGGCCCCAGCTCTTGCGGTGCGGCACCGGCGTGCCGGTGGAGCCGGAGGTGAACACCCAGGCGGCGAGGCGGTCGGGGGCGATCCGCGGGACGGTGAAGGGCGCGCCGGCTGCCGGTCCGGCCTCGTCCAGCGGCGGAAAGACGACCGCCGGCAGGGGCAGGGCCGTGGGGTCGCCGTCGGTCAGCACCTGGCAACCCGGCGCGAACTCGGCAAGGTGGCGCAGGGTGTCGGGCGTGTAGGTGGACGGCAGCAGGCTCACCCGTCCGCTGGCCAGCGCGGCGCAGAAGCCGACCGCGAAGCGGTAGCGGTCGCTGCAGGCATTGAGCAGGTGTTCGCAGTCGGGCAGGCGCGCGGCCACGCGGGCGACGTCGGCGAGAAAACGGCGCACGCTCACCGGCTGGCCGTTGCGCCAGGCGATCACGGCGTCCGGGTCGGTGTGCGAGACGAGCGGCAGCGGATTCATCGCGAACGAAGGATGCAGGCTCAGAACGCCGGCGGCGTGGCGCCGTTGCGATTGCGCAGCACGGCGCGCACCGAATCGACCAGCCCCGGGCGGATGTCGTTGGGCAGCACCAGCAGGCGCACCAGGTACTCGGCGACGAACATCGCCACGGTGAGCGCCGGGGTGAGCAGGGTGACCAGCAGCGACCAGGCGGCCATCTGCCCGAGGAAGAACAGCAACAGCGAACTGGCGCACATGGCGCTGAAGAACAGCGTCCACGCCAGCGTGGCGCCACGGGTGTAGCGCGCCAGCGCGGGCGGCAGCGGGTCTTCGTGGGTCAGCCGCGCCATGCGGGTGATCAGCGGTTCCGCGCCGGCCGCCAGGGTGCGCGCGAAACCGAGCGCAAGCAGCGAGAATGCGCCGACGTGCTGGATCAGGTAGATCCATTCGAAGCGGCTGCGGATCTGCGGCCACTGCCACCACACGAGGGCGGCGACCGCGAGCCACAGCGCCACCGCCGGCGCCCGGCTGCGCGAGCGCAGGGCCATGACCAGGGCGATCGCCATGTAGGGCACCACGGCCACCAGCGCGCCGAAGGAGCTCGGTTCGTCAGGGGCGGTGGTGAGCCAGGCGAGGACCAGCCAGGCGAGGACCGCGGCGCCGATCAGCAGGCTGCGTGCGCCGCGCCGACCGATGTGCATTACTGGGTCCGGTTGGCGGCGATGTGGTCGCAGAGGCTGCGCAGCGAGGAAAAGATGCGCAGGTTGTCCTCGTTGTCGGCGCGCAGCGAGAAGCCGTAGCGCTTGGAGACCACCAGCGCGACTTCGAGAATGTCGATCGAATCCAGCCCCAGACCTTCGCCGTAGAGCGGCGCATCGGTTTCGATCTCGTCGGCACTCGTTTCCAGGTTCAGGGCGGCAACGATCAGTTCCGCCACTTCGCGGTGCAGCGCGGCGTCGGCGGACGCGGGACTTGCTTGGGTCATCTTCTTGCGGGAGCCAAGGGTTGCTGGAATGTTCGCCACGGCGGGCGGAGCGGGCGGAGCCGTCCGTTGCCGTCCGCGGCACGCAAGGCGAATTTTCGCCTGTTTACGCCGTTCAGGGTAGGAAAAGTTCATCGTCCGCCCTGTGGCGGATGGGGCGATGGAGGCGCCATCCTCTATACTTCGCGGCGATCGAGCCCGCGGCACGGCCACGAGCCGCGAGCAAGCCGGGCGCGCTGCGCCGTGGCATGACCGGATGTAACAGTGGGATAATGGCGCCATGAACGCACCAAAACCAGTTTCCCCGCGTGCCCGCATGCAGGCGCTGCAGGCCATTCCCGACAGCCAGCGCACCGATGCCGAGTGGGACGAGTTGAACGAACTCGAGATCATGTTCGCCCCGGGCAACCGTATCGGCACGCCCGATCGCAGCGGTCCGGCAGTCGATCGCAACGGTGGCGGAGGCGGCCAGTCGCGCCGCAAGGGCGGTGGTGGCCAGCGCCCCCAAGGCGGCGGCAACGCCGCCCAGCCGGGCAGCGCGCCGCAGGGCGGCGAGCAGGGTGCGGGCGCCAAGAAGCCGGCGCGCAAGTTCCGCAAGAAGCCGCGCAGCAAGGACAAGGCGCCCGCCGCCTGATGTCGCTGCCGCGTCCGCCGGTGTAGGCTTGCGGCATGACTGCTCCCGACGTCCCTAACGCCCCAGGCGGTGCCCCTCGACCCGAGCTTTCCACGCCGGTGGAAGGTGGTTCCCGCCTGGCCCTGCGGCGGCTGGCCATCGACACCTACCGCGAGAACGTGGCCTACCTGCATCGCGAGTGCCCGGTCTATCGCGCCGAAGGCTTCCAGGCCTTGTCGAAGGTGGAGGTCCGCGCCAACGGCAAGCGCATCCTCGCCACCCTCAACGTGGTGGACGACGAGGCCATCGTCGGCAACTGCGAGCTGGGGTTGTCGGAAGACGCCTTTGCCCAGCTCGGGGTGGACAACGGCCATCCGGCCAGCGTCTCGCAGGCGGAGCCGGCGGCCTCGATTCCCGCGCTGCACCGCAAGATCGCCGGCGAACGCCTGGAGCGGGAGGATTTTCGCGCCATCGTGCGCGACATCGCCGAGCATCGCTATTCCAAGATCGAACTGACCGCCTTCGTGGTGGCCACCAACCAGGGCGAACTCGACCGCGAGGAGGTGTACTTCCTCACTGACGCGATGGTCGACTCCGGGCGGCGGCTGGACTGGGGCGAGCGGCCGGTGGTGGACAAGCACTGCATTGGCGGCATTCCCGGCAACCGTACGTCGATGCTGGTGGTGCCCATCGTCGCCGCGCACGGCATGCTGTGCCCCAAGACCTCGTCGCGGGCGATCACCTCGCCGGCCGGTACTGCGGACACCATGGAAGTGCTGGCGCAGGTCGAACTGCCCGAGGCGGCGCTGGCCGACATCGTGCGCGCCCATCGCGGCTGCCTGGCCTGGGGCGGCACCGCCGGGCTGTCGCCGGCCGACGACGTGTTGATCTCGGTGGAGCGGCCGCTGTCGATCGACTCGCCCGGGCAGATGGTGGCCTCCATCCTGTCCAAGAAGATCGCCGCCGGCTCCACCCACCTGGTGCTCGACATCCCGGTGGGCCCTACCGCCAAGGTGCGCGCCATGCCCGAGGCGCAGCGCCTGCGCAAGCTGTTCGAGTTCGTCGCCGCGCGCATGAACCTGGCGCTCGACGTGGTGATCACCGACGGCCGCCAGCCGGTGGGCAACGGCATCGGCCCGGTGCTGGAGGCGCGCGACGTGATGCGCGTGCTGGAGAACCACCCCGCGGCGCCCAACGATCTGCGGCAGAAGGCCTTGCGGCTGGCGGGGCGGATGCTGGAGTTCGACCCGGACGTGCGCGGCGGCGACGGGTTTGCCATCGCCCGTGACATCCTCGATTCGGGGCGCGCGCTGGCCAAGATGAACGCGCTGATCCGTGCGCAGGGCGCGCGCGCCTTCGACCCCGACCATCTCAAGCTCGGCCGGCTCAGTTTCGAAGTGGCCGCGCCGGCGGGCGGCGTGGTCACTGCCATCGACAACCTGCAGCTGGCGCGCATCGCCCGCCTGGCCGGTGCGCCCAAGGTGGCGTGCGCCGGTGTCGACCTGTTCCGCAAGCTGGGCGACCCGGTGGTCCAGGGCGAGCCGCTCTACCGCGTCCATGCCGAGTACGCGGCCGACCTCGAGTTCGCCCGCCAGGCCTGCGCCCAGGCGATCGGCTACGCGATAGGCGGCGAAGCCGAGGTGCCGCACGTTTTCGTGGAGTTCTGAGGAGGGGCGATGACGGCCTTGCTGCTGCACTTCGACGACGAGGCCGCGCTGGCCGGGCGCATCGCCGCCGCAGCCGGTCTGCGCTGCGTGAAGATCGAGCGCCACCGCTTCCCCGATGGCGAATTGCGCTTGCGGCTGCCGCCCGAACTGCCGGCGGAGGTGGTGCTGCTGCGCGGCCTGCAACAGCCCAGCGAGAAGCTGACGGAAGTGTTGCTCGCAGCCGGCGCGGCGCGCGCGCAGGGCGTGGCGCGCCTCACCCTGGTGGCGCCTTATCTCGCCTACATGCGCCAGGACAAGGCCTTCGCCCCGGGCGAGGCGGTGAGCCAGCGCATCGTGGGCGATTTCCTCGCCTCCCTGTTCGACGCCCTGGTCACCGTGGACCCGCACCTGCATCGGGTTGCCACGCTTGCCGCAGCGGTGCCGGTGGTCGACGCGCGCACCGTTTTCGGCGCGCCCTTGCTGGCGGCACTAGTGGCCGAACGCCGGCCTGGCGCCCTGCTGCTGGGGCCGGATGCCGAATCCGCGCAGTGGGTTGCCGCGGCCGCCGCGGCGCAGGGTTTCGAGCATGCGGTGTGCGCCAAACTGCGGCACGGCGACCGCGAGGTGGACATCCGCCTGCCTGACGTGGCGGTGCGCGGGCGCGCGGTGGTGCTGCTCGACGACGTGGCCAGTTCCGGCCGCACCCTGGCGCGTGCCGCCGAGCTGCTGCGTGCGGCCGGCGCGGCTTCGGTGGACGTGGCGGTCACCCATGCGCTGTTCGCCGGCGACGCGCTGGCCACGATCCGGGCGGCCGGCGTGGGCGAGGTGTGGAGCACCGACTGCATCGCCCATCCGAGCAATGCAGTGTCGGTGGCGCCGGCCATCGCCGCCGCCTTGCGCGCCATGGAGCAGCCGTCATGAGCGTGCGCTGCGGCTGGGTGAGCGAGGATCCGCTCTATCGCGCCTATCACGACGAGGAGTGGGGCGTGCCGGTGCGCGACGAGCATCGCCTGTTCGAGTACCTGCTGCTCGAGGGCGCCCAGGCCGGGCTGTCGTGGTTCACCGTGCTGAAGAAGCGCGCGCACTACCGCGAGGTGTTCGAAGGCTTCGATCCCGAGCGCGTGGCGCGTTTCGACGAGGCTCGCAAGGCCGCGCTGCTGGCCGATCCGGGCATCATCCGCAACCGCGCGAAGGTGGACGCCGCGGTGATCAACGCGCGCGCCTGGCTGGCGATGCGCGAGGAAGGCATCGATCCGGTGGACTGGCTGTGGGCCTTCGTCGGCGGGCAGCCGGTGGTGAACAGCCCGCGCACGCTCGCGGACGTGCCCGCCAGCACGCCGGTCTCGGACGCCATGAGCAAGGCTTTGCGCGCGCGCGGCTTCAAGTTCGTCGGTTCGACGATCTGCTATGCCTTCATGCAGGCGGTCGGCATGGTCGATGACCACACGGTGGACTGCTTTCGCCATGGTCGCGCCGTTGCAGGCGATGACGTGCTTATCCACAGATGTTAGGATTGCCGCCCGAGGGGTTGCGCAGCGCTCTTGCACCGCTGGCAACCTGGGAGAATCCATGATCCGCGAAGTCCATACCGCAGTGCCCAGTGAGCCGGGCGGCCGTGCCGCGCCCGTCGGCAGGGCCGTGCTTGGCGCACGGTGCCGGTGGCGCTTGGCGTGGACCGGAGCACGCACGTGCGCCAGTCGCTGAGGACGGTCGTCTTTGCCGACCTGACCGGCAGTACCGGCCTCTTCGAGTCGGTCGGCAACGTCATGGCCACCCACATGGTCACCGGGGCGATGCAGTGCGTGGGCGGCCACCTTTCGCGGGCCGGCGGGCGCATCGTCAAGTATCTTGGCGACGGCGTGATGGTGCTGTTCGACGACGTCGATGCCGCGGTGGATGTGTGCGTCGCCTTGCCGGCGGTACTGCGCGACCTGGCCGAAGGCGGGCCGCTGCCGGCGCTGGTGGCGGTCAAGGTGGGTATCGACTACGGCAGCGTGGTGGACCATGACGGCGATTGCTACGGCGACGCGGTGAACGTCGCCGCGCGGCTGTCGGACCTTGCGCAGGCCAACGAGATCCTGCTCTCCGATTCGGTGTTCCAGCGCCTGCGCGACGAGCAGCGTGCGGGCTGCCACAGCCTCGACCGCATTGCCATCAAGGGCAAGGTGGAGCCGGTGCGGGTGTGGCGGGTCGACTGGGGACGTACCGCCGAGACCACGCTGATCTTTCCGATAGGGGTGGGCGAGGTCGACGAGGAACTGCCGCGCGAACAGCGCCTGGAGCTGAACTGGCTGGACCAGCAGCGCATGCTGGGCGCCGCCGAGGGGCCGCTGGTGATCGGCCGCGGCGAGGAGGCGGGCTTCATCGTCAACGACCCGCGGGTGTCGCGCCGGCATGCGCGCATCGAATGGTCGGGCGGGCAGTGCATGCTCACCGACTTCAGCAGCAACGGCACCTGGGTGCGCCTGGCCGGCGCTGCGCAGGCGCTCATGCTGCGACGTGACGGCATCATGCTGCATGGCGAAGGCGAGATCGCCCTGGGCGCGCCGCCGGACGACTTCACCGTTCCCACCTTGAGCTTCCGCGTCGTCGACTAGGCGTTTCCGCCCTTCGCGGTGGACGGCATTCATGCGCCGTCGCACAATTGCGCACCGCATTCGAACGATGCCGGCCGGGTGAGGCACCAGAAGTGCACAATCCGCCGGATACCCCCGACCATGAAAGCTCTGCTGGCCTTGCTGTGCCTCCTCCCCGCCGCGCTGTCGGCGGCGGAATGGACCTCCCGTCCGTTTGCCGAGATTGCCGTCCATCCCGAGTTCCGCGCGCCGGCAGAGGTGGTGGCGGTCAATGAGGCGAACATTGCCGCCGAGGTTTCCGGGCGTATCGACTACCTGCCCGCCCGCGTGGGCGAGCGGGTGGGCAAGGGGGGCGAGCTTGCGCGCATCGATCCGGCCTCCTACCGCGTGGAACTGGATCGGGCCCGCGCCCAGGTGGAGCTGCTGGCAAACCGGGTGAAGCTGGCCGAGGCCCAGCTTGCGCAGACCGAGGCGCTGGCCGCGCGCGGTTTCATCAGCAGCGACGGGCTGCGGGTCAAGCGCACCGAGCTGGCGGTGCTGCAGAGCGAACTGGCGGCCACCCGCCAGGGCCTGGAGGCCGCGCGCCTGCAGTTGTCGCGCACGGTCATCCGTGCGCCCTACGCCGGGGTGGTGCGCGAACGTCTCGCCAGCGTCGGCGATCTGGCCGCGCCGGGCACGCCCCTGCTGGTGTTCGCCGCCGACGACGGGGTGGAGGTGCGCGCCCGCGTGCCGGCTGCCCACATCGACTCGATGCGTGCGGCCGGCGCCTGGCGCCTGGTGGCCGGGTCGCGCGAGCTGCCGCTGAAACTGCTGCGCGTCTCGCCGCTGGTGTCCGCCGCCGGGCAGGTGCAGGTGGCGGTGTTCGCCGCCCGCGACGGCGTGCCGCCCGGCCTGGCCGGGGAACTGCGCTGGGTCAGTCCGCAGCCCTACCTGCCGGCTTCGTGGGTGCTGCAGCGCGACGGCGCTTCCGGCGTGTGGCTGGTGCGCGACGGCCGCCCGGTGTTCGAGCCGCTGCCGCAGGCCGAAGCCGGGCGCCCGGTTGCGGTCAAGCTTGCGCCTGAGACGCTGCTGGTCGATGAGGGGCGCCACGGCCTGGATCTGCCTGCCACCGGAGCGTCGCGGTGAGCCGCTGGTACGAGCGGCTGATCACCAATCACCCGCTCGCCAACATTGCCTTCGTGCTGGTGATCGTCGGCGGCATCGTCAGCTACCTGACCATGCCGCGCGCGCAGGACCCGGAGATCAACTTCAACTGGGTCAGCATCCTGACCACGCTGCCGGGTGCTTCCGCGGAGGATGTGGAGCGCGAGCTCACCGCGCCGCTGGAAGATGCGCTCGCCAAGGTGAAGGACATCAAGTTCGTGTCCTCGTCCAGCCGCGAGGGCGTGTCGTCCATCCTGGTGCGCTTCGAGGAGATCTCCGAGCAACTCTTCGACAAGCGCATCAACGACCTGCGCCGCGAGATCCAGAACAAGGCGGCGGCCGAGCTGCCCTTCGACGCCACCGACCCGGAAGTGATCGAGGTCACTTCCTCCAACGGCTTCCCCTCGGCCATCCTCGCGGTGTACGCGCCCGGCGGCGGCGAGGCACTGCGCCGCGCCGCATTCGGCCTGAAGAAGGACATCGAACAGATCGCCGGGGTGGACCAGGTGCTGGCGCTGGGCCTGGACGAACCCGAGCTGCATGTCGACTTCGACCCCGAGCGGGTGGCCGCCGCCGGCCTGTCGCCGATCCAGGTCGCCGACGGCGTGGCCGGCTGGTTCCGCAACACGCTGGGCGGCCGGGTGCAGGTGGCCGACCGCGAGTGGCTGGTGCGCCTGGAAGGCAAGACCACCGATCCGCAGGTGCTCGCCCAGGCCGCCATCGTCACGCCTGAAGGCAGGGTGGCGCTCGACGAGCTCGGGCGGGTGGCGCGCGGCCACGAGCGCACCACGCAGACGGTGGCCTACAACGGCATGCCGGCGATCATGCTGTCGGTGACCAAGCAGCCGGACGCCAATACGCTGGAACTGGTCGGCCGCCTGGCCGATTTCGCCGCCGAGCGAAATCCGCTGCTGCGCGGCCAGGGCGTGCAGCTGACCGTGCTTGACGACCAGACCTACCAGACCCGCAGCGCGATCGCGGTGATGGAGTCCAACGCGCTGATCGGCCTGCTGGCGGTGCTCGGCATGTGCTGGCTGTTCCTCGGCACCCGCATGGCGGTGCTGGTGGCGCTCGGCATCCCGTTCTCGCTGGCCGGCGCCTTCCTGGTGGTCGATGGCATCGGCTCCACGCTCAACCTCACCGTGCTGCTCGGCGTGGTGATCGTGCTCGGCATGGTGGTGGACGACGCGGTGGTGGTGGTTGAGGCCATCTACTACCGCCTGCAGCGCGGCGAGCCGCCGCTGGAAGCGGTAGTGGGCGGGGTGGCCGAGGTCGGCGCGCCGGTGCTCTCCTCGGTGCTGACCACCATGGCCGCCTTTCTGCCGTTGATGTTGCTGCCGGGCATCCTCGGCAAGTTCATGTTCGTGGTGCCCTTCGTGGTCACCGTGGCGCTGGCCATCAGCCTGTTCGAGGCCTTCTGGATCCTGCCTGCGCACGTGCTGGCGATCCGCCCCGACTACCGGCGCGCACCCAGCCGCGCCCAGTTGATGCGCGAGCGCTTCACTCATAGGGTGCGGGTGCGTTACTCCCGCATGTTGATCGCGGTCATGCGCTATCCGCGGCTGGCGCTGGCGATGGTGGTGATGACCTTCGTCGGTGCGTTGGGCGCTATCGGCGCCGAGGTGGTGCGCACGCAGTTCTTCGCGTTCGACTCGCTCCGCCTGTTCTACATTCACGTCGACATGCCCGCAGGGGTGACCCTGGCGCGTACGCTGGAAGAAACCGAGCGCGCCGCGCAGGTGGTGCGCGAGCAGGTGGGTCCGGACGAGCTGCGCTCGGTGTCGTCCTCGGCCGGGTTCAAGTTCACCGATACCGAACCGCTGTATGGCGACCAGTACGGCCAGGTGCTCGTCTCGCTCGAACCGCGCCGCGGCGACATGGCCGACACCGCGGAGATCATCGAACGCCTGCGCCCGCACATCCTGGCGCTCGGCGGCGAGGGCAAGCCGGCTTTCCTCGAACTCAAGGGTGGTCCGCCGACGGCCAAGCCGATCAGCATCAAGCTCAAGGCCGACGACTACACCGAACTGCGTGCCGCGGCCGATGCACTGCTCGCCGAGGTGGCGCGCATCCCCGGTACCCGCGACATCACCGACGACGACGTGGCCGGGCGCAGCGAGCTGCGCCTGGTGCCCAACCGCGAGAAGCTCGCGCGCGCAGGCATCTCGGCCGGCGAGGTGGCCCGCCTGCTGCGCCTCTACGGCGAGGGCGAGGTGGTCGGCGTGACCCGCGACCAGGGCGAGAAGATGGAAGTGGTGGTGCGCGCGCGCCCCGAAGCGATGGTCGACGTCACCGAGCTGCTGCAGCGCCCGGTGCCGCTGGCCGACGGGCGCAGCGTGCAGCTGGGCGAGCTGGTCGATGCCGAAACCCGCGTCTCCAAGGGTTACATCCGCCACTACCAGTTCAAGCGCGCGATCACCGTGGAGGCCGAACTCGACCGCGAAACCATCGACACGCTGGAGGCCAACAACCGCCTCAAGGCCGCCTGGGCCGGGCGGCAGGCCGCCTACCCCAACGTGGCGCTGGATTTCTCCGGCGAGCTCGACGACATCCAGGAGAGCCTGGATTCGATGGCCCGCCTGTTCGCCTTCGGCGTCGGGCTGATCTACCTGATCCTCGCCACCCAGTTCCGCAGCTACTTCCAGCCGCTGCTGATCCTCACCACCGTGCCGCTGGCCTTCACCGGCGTGGTGCTCGGCCTGCTGGTGTCGGGCAATCCGCTGTCGCTGTACACCCTGTACGGGGTGATCGCACTCACCGGCATCGCGGTGAACTCGGCCATCGTGCTGATCGATGCGGCCAACGAGCGCCTCGCCGCGGGCATGAGCGTGCAGCACGCGGCGATCTACGCCGCGCGCCGGCGCGTGGTGCCCATACTGATCACCTCGATCACCACCATCGGCGGGCTGTTCTCGCTGGCGGTGGGCCTGGGCGGCAAGTCGCTGATGTGGGGGCCGGTGGCCGCCAGCATCGTCTGGGGGCTGGGCTTCTCCACCGTGCTGACCCTGTTCGCCATCCCGCTGATCTACCGCCTGGCGATGGGCCGGCGGCGCGCCACCGCGGCGGCCTGAACGGCGGGCGGCATGGACCCGCGCCTGCTTGCCGATGCGCTGCTGGTGCTGCATCTGGCCTTCATCGTCTTTGTCGTGCTGGGAGGCCTGCTGGCGCTGCGCTGGCCGCGCGCGGCGTGGATGCACCTGCCGGCCGCGGCCTGGGGGGCGGCGGTGGAACTGGGCGGCTTCATCTGCCCGCTCACCCCGCTGGAGGATCACTACCGGCGCCTGGCCGGGCAGGCGGGCATCGAGGGCGGGTTCATCGAGCACTACCTGTGGCCGCTGATCTACCCGGCCGGCCTCACCCGCGAGTTGCAGGTCGGGCTCGGGCTGTTCGTATTGGCGTTGAACGTGGCGATCTACCTGTGGGCCTGGCGCCGCCGCCGCGCCGACGTGGCCGACAGCCCCCCGACCCGGCTGTAGGAGCGGCCTTGGCCGCGATCCGTCTGTCGGCGAAACCTCCGCAGCAATCGCGGCCAAGGCCGCTCCTACCTACGGTCCGGGCATCGCCGAGGGAACCGGCCGGCGCCCGGACAATCCGAGTAGAATCACGCCCTTACCCCGCAGCAGGCCCTCCCCGTGTCCCCCGATAGCTCCACCCCTGCGCCGATCTTCGCCGGCGCGCGCGCGCCGCAGCAGGCTGCGCCCTTCCTGCCGATGTCGCGTGCCGAAATGGCCGCGCTGGGCTGGGATGCCTGCGACGTCATTCTGGTCACCGGCGACGCCTACATCGACCACCCCAGCTTCGGCATGGCCCTGGTCGGCCGCCTGCTGGAGGCGCACGGCCTGCGCGTCGGCATCATCAGCCAGCCCGACTGGACCAGCGCCGAGCCTTTCCGCGCGCTCGGTCGCCCGCGCCTGTTCTTCGGCATCACCGCGGGCAACATGGACTCGCTGGTGAACCGCTATACCTCGGACCGCAAGATCCGCTCCGAGGACGCCTACACACCCGACGCCGCGGCCGGCCGGCGGCCCGACCGCGCGGTCACGGTGTACGCGCAGCGCGCGCGCGAGGCCTTCCCGGACGCCACGGTGGTGATCGGCAGCATCGAGGCCTCGCTGCGCCGCATCGCGCACTACGACTACTGGTCGGACAAGGTGCGCCGCTCGGTGCTGGCCGATTCCAAGGCCGACCTGCTGCTGTTCGGCAACGCCGAGCGCGCGCTGGTGGCCCTCGCCCAGCGCCTGGCGGCCGGCGAAGCGATCGGCGAGATCCGCGACCTGCGCGGCACCGCCTTCATGGTGCGCGCCGACTGGTTGCCCGGCGATGCGTGGCAGGAGATCGACTCGCTGGCGCTCGACCGCCCGGGTCGTGTCGATCCGCATCCCGACCCTTACGCCATGGAGCCCGCCGCGGCGGCCCCGGCTACGGCGGACGGCGCCCAGCCGGTGCGCATCGTCAGCCGCAGCGCAAGGCTGTCCGAGCGCCGCGCGCAGCGCGCCCATACCGTGGTGCGCCTGCCGTCGTATGAAGAAGTGAGCGCCGACCCGGTGCTCTACGCCCACGCCTCGCGCGTCTTCCACCTGGAGTCCAACCCGGGCAACGCGCGCGCGCTGCGCCAGGCGCACGGCGAAGGGGCGGGGCGGCGCGACGTGTGGATCAACCCGCCGCCGGTGCCGCTGAGCACCCCGGAGATGGACTTCGTCTACGGTCTGCCCTACGCCCGAGCGCCTCACCCGTCCTACGGCGGGGCGCGCATCCCGGCCTGGGACATGATCAAGTTCTCGATCAACATCATGCGCGGCTGCTTCGGCGGCTGTACCTTCTGCTCGATCACCGAGCACGAGGGGCGCATCATCCAGAGCCGCTCGGAAGCCTCCATCCTGCGCGAGATAGAGGACATCCGCGACAAGATGCCGGATTTTCGCGGCCACATCACCGATCTGGGCGGTCCCACCGCCAACATGTACCGCATGGCCTGCAAGGACCCGCAGATCGAGTCCTCCTGCCGCCGGCTGTCCTGCGTCTACCCGGGCATCTGCGAAAACCTCGGCACCGACCATGCCCCGCTGATCTCGCTCTACCGCAAGGCGCGCGCGATTCCCGGCGTGAAGCGGGTCACCGTGGGCTCGGGGCTGCGCTACGACCTCGCGGTGCGCTCGCCCGAGTACGTCAAGGAGCTGGTCACCCATCATGTGAGCGGCCTGCTCAAGATCGCCCCGGAGCACACCGAATCCGGCCCGCTCTCCAAGATGATGAAGCCGGGCATCGGCACCTACGAGAAATTCCGCGAACTCTTCGACAAGTACTCGAAAGAGGCGGGCAAAAAGCAGCATCTGGTGCCCTACTTCATCGCTGCCCACCCCGGCACCACCGACGAGGACATGGTCAATCTCGCCCTGTGGCTGAAGAAGAACGGCTTCCGCCCCGACCAGGTGCAGACCTTCCTGCCCACGCCGATGGCGCTCGCCACCACCATGTACCACAGCCGCCGCAACCCGCTGAAGAAGGTCTCGGCGGATTCGGAAAACGTGGAGACCGCGCGCGCCGGCCGTTCGCGCAAGCTGCACAAGGCCCTGCTGCGCTGGCACGACCCGGAGAACTGGCCGCTGATCCGCGAAGCCCTGCAGGCCATGGGCCGGCGCGACCTGATCGGCAACCGGCCGGACCAGCTGGTGCCCTGGCAGCAGCCGGTGGCGCAGGCAGGCCAGGCGGGAGCACGCGCACCGGGCGGCCGACGGACGGCGCCCGGCAAGCCGGCCGGCGGCAAGGCCGGGAGATCCTGCGCGGCTTCGAAAGGGGCCGCTGCGCGCCGGCGCGCCTGAGGCGGCTGGCCGGTCCGGTTACGGCGCGATTCCGGCGTGACGGGCCGGGTTCAGCCTTCCCCGTAGGTGTCGAAGCGGTACAGCCAGCGCGTGGCTTCGGTTGCGTCCAGGCTGCCGCCGGCTTCGCTGAGGAATGGCTCAGGGCCACTGAGCAGCAGCGGGCGCAGCAGCCGGGCGGCGAGTCCGGGCAGCAGCGGCGGCGGACCGTCGGCCGGGTAGGCGTCGAGCTGGCCCAGGCGAATCCACAGCGCGACCTGTCCGGCCGTATCGCCCCCGCTTGCGTAGGGGATGGTGTCGATGGCGATCTCGGGGTGGGCGAGCGCCGCGGCCACTTCCTGCGGCCTGCGGTCGAGGCGGGCCAGCCAGTGTGGCGAGAGCAGGAAGCACCAGGTCGGCGGGCGCAGGCCGCTGCCGAGGCCGACCGGGCGGATGCTGCCGTCGCTCTGCCGCAGACCGTGTTCGGCCATCCTGGCGGGGTGGTCGATGTCCATCCCCAGCAAGCGCGTGGCGCAGACCCGTTCCAGCATCCGGTGCCAGCGCGGCAATGGCAGGGCAAAACCGCCGTTGCCGATCTCGAAGCCGCTGTAGCACTGTACGGGTTGCAGACGGGCGATGGCTTCGCGCACGAAGCCGTGCCAGGTTTCGCGGTTGCGCAGGTACCAGTGCTGACGGAAGGTCAGCTTCAGGTAGCTGTAGCGGGTGGGGTCGCGATCGACGTGCAGGGCGATGGCCCAGCGCGCGCTGTCGCAGCCGAGCGCCTTGTCGGTGGCCTCGAGCAGGTAGCCCCTGCCCTGGCGGATGGCCCGGCGGGCGGCGGTGTCCACCCGGGCGGGCAGTCGACCGCCGCGGCAGGTACGCCAGCCGCGCCCGTCGTCTTCGCGCACCAGCCGGAAGGAGGGGGGTGCGAGTGCCGCGAATGCCCGGCACAGCGCGACCATGTCCTGCGCAAGCGGCGTGGCGCGCTCCGCCGCATGGCGCATGTAGAAGGTGATGTAGGGGCACAGGCCGGCGGCGCCTTCATCGTCGCCCATGACGTAGAGCAGGTCGTCGGCCTGGGTTTCGCGGACGAAGTCTTCGAGCTCCTCGGGGTGGATCGTGTGCTCGCGGTCGCTCATCTCCTGGATTTCCCCGGTTACTGTCGGCAGCCCCGCGGACGGGATGCCCTGCAATGTAACGCAGGCTTCAGGAGCAATGCCAATGGAATTGAATCGGGCGTGCCGCTCGCGCCCGCGACCGCAACACGGCGCTGCGGCCGATACGGCGGTCGATATGCTCAGTCGGTGCTCAGTCGGCGATCAGCGCGGAGAACTCGCGGTGCAGCAACTCCGCGTCTCCGAGGTTGAGCTCCAGCAGGCGCCGCAGGTGGGTGATGCTGTCGAGGTCGATCTCGCGGCACACCAGGCCGACGCGAGCATCCTCGCGGTGGGCGATGTCGCCCTCCATGCGCACCACGGCAGCGCCATCGTCCAGCGTCAGTTCGAGCAGGCAGCGTTCGCCGGTGTGCAGGTCGAGCGGACCGTGCAGTTGCAGCAGCGCGCCTTTGAGGGACAGATCGAGGACCTGGCAGGACGCCTCCCGGTCGTCGATCGACAGGCGTGCGTCGCCGTGGAAGCCGACGCGGGAAAACTGGCGGTGTTCGGGGGTGTGCATGCCGCTGACCTCGCTTGCGCAGTCCTTCGGCGCGGGGTTCGCGCCGCGCTCATTGTGGTCCTCATCGGGCGTTGCGGACAAGGGTCTGGGACCGGTTCCGGCCGCGGCGCGAATCCGATGGGCGGCGCGCGTGCAAAAATCCGCAACATTTTTGCGGTTTCTCTTGGACCATTATTGGTCTAGCCGCACAATGCGCCGCTGTACCTCGACCTGTGAAATCGACGACGTGGCAGAAGCGCACAGCCTGACCGAAATGGAGAGTGCGACCCCCGGCTCAGCGGAGGTCGCCGTCGCCGTTGCCAGGCCTGATGCCCTGCTCGAATGCCTGATTCTGGTCACCCGGGCGCACGGCGGCACTCTGACCCGCGAGACTGCGCTGGCCGGCCTGCCGGTGGATGCGGCCGGGCTGACGCCGTCCCTGTTCGAGCGTGCGGCGCAGCGCGCCGGCATGACCAGCAAGGTGGTGGCCTGCCCGCTGGAAGGGCTCAACGACGCGCTCGCCCCCACCATCCTGCTGCTCGGCGACGACCGTGCCTGCGTACTCGCCGGCTGGGATGACACGCGCAGCGTGGCCCGCGTGGTGTTTCCCGAACTGGGCGAAGCAGCGGTGGACATGCCGGTGGCCGAGCTCGCCGCCCGCTACTCGGGGCGGGCCATCTACCTGCGGCCGCGCTTCCGCTTCGACGCGCGCAGCCCGATGGTGCGCCCGGCGCGCGCGCAGCACTGGTTCTGGGGTGTGATCGCCGAGAACCGCGCGCTCTACCGCGACGTGCTGATCGCTGCCCTGCTGATCAACCTGTTCGCGCTGGCCATGCCGCTGTTCGTCATGAACGTGTACGACCGCGTGGTGCCCAATAACGCGATCGAGACGCTCTGGGTGCTGGCCGCCGGCGTGCTGGTGGTCTTGGTGGGCGACCTGGTGCTGCGCACCATGCGCGGGCACTTCGTCGATCTCGCGGGCGGACGCATCGACGTGAAGCTCTCCGCGCGCATCATGGAGCGCGTGCTCGGGCTGCGGCTCGAAGAGCGCCCCGCATCGGCCGGCTCCTTCGCCGCCAACCTGCGCGCCTTCGAATCGGTGCGCGACTTCATCAGCTCGGCCACCGTCATCGCCTTCATCGACGTGCCCTTCGCCGCGCTGTTCCTGCTGGTGATCGGCTGGATCGCCTGGCCGCTGGCGCTGCCCTTCGTGGTCGGCGTCGCGCTGCTGCTGCTCTACGCGATGGCGGTGCAGGGCAAGATGCACGAACTCACCGAAACCACCTATCGCGCCGGCGCGCAGCGCAATGCCACGCTGATCGAAGGGCTGGTGGGCATCGAGGCGATCAAGGCGCTGGGCGCCGAGGCACCGGTGCAGCGCAAGTGGGAGCGCAGCGCGGCGCTGCTGGCGCGGGTCGGCGCGCAGCTGCGCCTGCTGTCGGCCTCGGCCACCAACGGCGCGATGTGGGTGCAGCAGGCGGTGAGCGTGGCGATGATCGTCCTGGGCGTGTACCTGATCGGCGAAGGGGAGCTCACCATGGGCGGGCTGATCGCCTGCTACATGCTGTCCTCGCGGGCGATGGCGCCGATCGGCCAGGTCGCCGGGCTGCTGGTGCAGTACCACAACGCGGCCACCGCGCTGGCCTCGCTCGATACCCTGATGGCGCAGGAGGTCGAGCGCCCCGAGGAGTCGAATTTCGTCAGCCGGCCCAGCCTGCGCGGCGCCATCGAGTTCCGCGACGTGAGCTTCCATTACCCCGGACAGGAGACGCTGGCCCTGCGCAACGTCTCCTTGCGCATCCAGCCCGGCGAGCGGGTGGCCATCCTGGGCCGGGTGGGTTCGGGCAAGACCACGCTGGAGAAGCTGATCCTCGGCCTGTACCGTCCAACCGGCGGCGCGGTGCTGGTGGACGGCGTGGATGTGCGCCAGCTCGATCCGGCCGAACTGCGGCGCAACGTCGGCTACGTGGCGCAGGACGTCACCCTGTTCTACGGCACGCTGCGCGAGAACATCGCCCTGTCCGCCCCGCTGGCCGACGATGCCGCGGTGCTGCGCGCAGCCGAGACCGCCGGCATCCTGGAGTTCGTCAACAACCACCCGCAGGGCTTCGACATGCTGGTGGGCGAGCGCGGCGAGTCGCTCTCGGGCGGACAGCGCCAGGGCGTGGCAATTGCCCGCGCGCTGATCAACGACCCGCCGGTGCTGCTGCTCGACGAGCCGACCTCGTCGATGGACCACTCGTCGGAAGAGGACATCAAGCGCCGCCTGGGCGAATACGCCCGCGGGCGTACGATGATCGTCGTCACCCACCGTACCTCGCTGCTCGACCTGATCGATCGCATCATCGTCATCGACGCCGGCCGCGTGGTGGCCGACGGTCCCAAGGCGCAGGTGGTCGAGGCGCTGCGCCAGGGGCGCATCGGGAGGGCCGGCTGATGACGCAGGCTTCCGCCCAGCGCCGCCTGTTCGACGCGGTCGGACGCGCCAGCAACCGCCTGTCCGGTACGGCCCGTCCGCTGATCGACCGCCTGTTCTCCCGCATCCTGCCGCCGGCGCAGTCCGACAGTCTCGACTGGGCGGGCGACGCCGATTGGGCGCGCCTGCAGCAGGAGCCGCTGCGTGCTCGCGCGCTGCTGCGCGTTGCCCTGTTGGTCTTCGTGCTGCTGGTGCTCTGGGCGGCCGTGGCCGAGGTCGACGAGGTCACCCGCGGCGAAGGCAAGGTCATCCCGTCCACGCAACTGCAGGTGGTGCAGACGGTGGACGGCGGCGTGGTCGAAGAGATGCTGGTGCGCGAAGGCCAGGTGGTCGATGCCGGCGACCTGCTGCTGCGCGTCGATCCCACCCGTTTCGTCTCTTCCCTGCTCGAGAACCGCGCCCAGTACCTGGCGCTGCAGGCCAAGGCTGCCCGGCTGGAGGCGCTGACCGGCGGCACCGAGCTCGTCTTCCCGGATGAAGTGCTGCGCGATGCGCCGGAGATTGCCGCGCACGAACAGCGACTCTACCTCTCCAGCCGCCAGGGCATGGACGCACAGCTGTCGATCGCGCGCGACCAACTCGCCCAGCGCCAGCAGGAACTCAATGAAGCGCGCTCGCGCCGCGAGCAGGCCGGCCGCGCTTTCGAGCTGGTCAGCCAGGAACTCGAGGTGACCCGCCCGCTGATCGATTCCGGCGCGGTGTCCGAGGTCGAACTGCTGCGTCTGGAGCGCGACGTCGCCCGCCTGCGCGGCGAACGCGACCAGGCCGGTTCGCAGATCTCCCGGGTGCAGGCCGCCATTGCCGAGGCCACGGCCAAGATCCAGGAGGTGGAGCTCAACGTGCGCAACCAGTTGCGCAACGAGCTCTCCGACACCCTGGGCAAGCTCGCCAGTCTCTCCGAAGGCAGCCGTGCCCTGGCCGACCGCGTCAAGCACGCCGAAGTGCGTGCGCCGGTGCGCGGCACGGTGTCGCGCCTGCTGGTCAACACCGTCGGGGCCGTGGTGCAGCCGGGCAAGGAGGTGGTCGAGATCGTGCCGCTGGACGACGCGCTGATCCTGGAGGCCAAGGTGCTGCCCAAGGACATCGCCTTCCTGCGCCCCGCCCAGGAGGCCGTGGTCAAGTTCACCGCCTACGACTTCGCCATCTATGGCGGCCTGGAGGCCGAGGTGGAGCAGATCAGCGCGGACACCGTGACCGACGATGAGGGCAACGCCTTCTACGTGGTCCGCGTGCGCACCCGCGAGGCCAGCCTGGGCGAGGGCCTGCCGATCATCCCCGGCATGGTCGCCCAGGTGGACATCCTCACCGGCAAGAAGACCATCCTGTCCTACCTGCTCAAGCCCGTGCTGCGGGCCAGGGCCAATGCGTTGACCGAAAGATGACCAGACACGTATTCATCGCTGCCGGCGACAGCACGATGGCGCGCTGGCGCGACGCTTTCCCGGACGCCGTGTGCTGCACGCCGGAGGCCGCGCACACGGCTGTGCCGCCGGCCGACATCGTCTGGCTGTCGGCCTCCCTGCCGGACTGGGAGGCCAGGCTGGCACGCCTCACCGGCGCCCCGGCGACCCCCTCGGTGGTGGTGCTCTCGCCGCAGCCGACCCAGGACGAGGCCTTGCTCGCGCTCGACTGCGGCGCGCAGGGCTACTGCCACGCCTACGCCGCGCCGCTGCTGCTGCGCGAGATTGCCGTGGTGGTCAGCCACGGCGGGCTGTGGATCGGCCCCGAGCTCATGGGACGGGTCATCGGCGCCTTCCGCAAGTCGCTGCCGGCCGAGCCGGCGCAGGCCGCCGCCGATGTGCTGATCCGGCTCTCCCCGCGCGAGCAGGAAGTGGCCCGCGCCGTGGCCGCAGGGCACAGCAACAAGGAAATCGCCCGTCTGCTCGGCATCACCGAGCGCACCGTCAAGGCCCATCTCGGCACCGTATTCGAGAAGCTGGGCGTGCGCGACCGCCTGCAGCTCGCCCTGCGCGTCAGCGCCTGAGGCGCGGCGTTCCGCTCGCCGGAGCGGCCCGCGGGGGCGTGATTTTTCTCACACCCTGTCCATCGGTCCAATTTTTCCGCCGCCGCCGGGCGGATAGGCTCCCTGCTGTCATCGAATATGTCCGCCGGGTGCCTCCGCGTCCCGGCCGCCCGAATCAACCAGGAGATCCCACATGGCCAACCAGCCCGTCGCAACCGTCGTCGCCGTCACCGGCAATGCCTTCGCCCGAGATTCCGAGGGCAACCTCCGCCCGCTGAAGGCCGGCGACGTCCTGCACGAAGGCGAGATCGTCGTCACCTCGGCCGGCGGCCGGGTCGAGCTGGCCAGCCTGGAAGGCGCCCTGATCGGCATCGACGAGAACCAGACCGTCGCCGTTTCCGCGGAGATGTCCGAGGAAACCCGTCCCGCAGCGGCCGATGCGGCCCTGGCCGACGGCACCATCCAGCAGATCCTCCAGGCCCTCGACCAGGGCGCCAACCTCGACGACCTGCTCGAAGCCCCCGCGGCCGGTCTGGCCGGCGGTGGCGGCGGCGAAGGCAGCAACTTCGTGCGCCTGCTGCGGATCAGCGAGGGTGTGGATTCGCTGGAGTTCGAGTTCGGAGGGAGTGAGACGAATGAAGTGCCGTTGGCCCAGTCTACGCTGGCCGAAGCCGCACTGATTGCAGATAGCCAGACCGAACCGGAACCGGCGCCTCAGCCCGAGCCGGAACCGCAGCCCGAGCCGGAACCCGAGCCCGAGCCGGAACCAGAGCCTCAGCCCGAGCCTTCGCTCGAAGCGGCCGACGACGCACTGACCACCGCGGAAGACACCGCGCTGACCATTGCCCCGTCGGTGCTGCTGGCCAACGACACGGATCCGGAAGGCGACACGCTGACGATCCAGAGCGTGCAGGACGCGGTCAACGGCACGGTCTCGCTGGTCGGTGGCCAGGTGGTGTTCACCCCGGCGGCGGACTTCACCGGCAACGCGAGCTTCACCTACACGGTGAGCGACGGCAATGGCGGCACGGACACCGCGACGGTGCGCGTGCGGGTGACCCCGGTCAATGACGCCCCGGACGCCGGCGACGACAACGCCACCGAAGCGGCCGACGACGCACTGACCACCGCGGAAGACACCGCGCTGACCATTGCCCCGTCGGTGCTGCTGGCCAACGACACGGATCCGGAAGGCGACACGCTGACGATCCAGAGCGTGCAGGACGCG